>CABWZI010000001.1 GCA_902509905.1 uncultured Gammaproteobacteria bacterium
AACGTAATCTCCATTACTGATGGTCAAATCTTCCTTGAGACAGATCTATTTAATTCAGGAATCAGACCTGCGATTAATGCCGGTTTGTCTGTATCTCGAGTTGGAGGTGCCGCACAAACCAAGGTTATTAAAAAACTTGGTGGAGGTATTCGTCTCGACTTAGCACAATATCGTGAGCTTGCAGCGTTCGCTCAGTTTGCTTCTGATCTTGATGCTGAAACAAAAGCACAGATTGACAGAGGTCAGCGTGTAACGGAGCTTATGAAACAAGGACAATATTCACCATTAAACGTGGCTGAAACTGCTACTTCATTGTTTGCTGCAAATAGTGGTGCTCTAGATGACATCGAAGCAAATAAAGTAGTTGCATTTGAGGCAGCACTTTTGGCGTATATGAATACAAGCCAAACAGCTTTGATGGATGAAATTAACGAGTCTGGTGACTATAACGATGATATAGCTGCCAAGCTTCAGGCTGCAATTGATGACTTTAAAGCTAATAATACTTGGTAAATAATTATGGCAGTTGGTAAGGAAATTAGAACACAGATTGCGAGTATTCAAAATACTCAGAAGATTACTTCGGCCATGGAAATGGTGGCAGCTTCTAAAATGAAAAAAGCACAAGATAGAATGCAGGCATCTCGACCATATTCAGAAAAGATTCTTAATGTGATTGGTCACCTTACGCATGCTAACTCTGAGTTTAAGCACCCTTACATGACTGCTTCAAAGGAAGTTAAAAAAGTAGGCATTATCATCATTTCTAGTGACAGAGGCCTTTGTGGAGGTTTAAACACTAATTTATTTAGAAGTTTGTTGAAAGATATTGCAAATTGGCAATCTGATAAGGTAGATGTTGAGCTTTGCACAATCGGGAAAAAGGCAACATCCTTTTTCAAAAATACAGGCCTTCAAATTAATTCAGTTTTAACTGACCTTGGCGATAATCCTAATTTTGATGAGTTGTTAGGCACAATTAAAGTCATGTTAGATAAATATGATTCGGGTGAGATTGATCAGATTATGATTGCCTACAATCGTTTTGCAAATACAATGACTCAAGTGCCAACAGTAAAACAAATTGTTCCAATGGAGCTTACTGAAGAAGAGAGCATGGATCATCATTGGGACTATATTTATGAGCCAGATGCTGAAAAGGCACTTGGGGCATTATTGGTTAGATATATTGAGGCGTTAGTTTATCAAGGCATAGTTGAAAATAACGCATGCGAGCAATCTTCAAGAATGATTGCAATGCATAGTGCGACAGATAATGCTGGAGACATGATTAAAGAGTTAGGATTGATTTATAACAAGGCTAGACAGGCCGCAATTACTCAGGAAATATCTGAGATAGTTGCTGGTGCTGCAGCTGTTTAAAGTTTACAAAATAGGAAAAGCAAATGAGTACAGGTAAAATTACACAAATTATTGGCGCGGTAATCGATGTCGAATTTCCATCAGACGCAATACCAAAAGTTTATAACGCTCTAAATGTTACTAAAACAAACCTTACACTAGAGGTTCAGCAGCAGCTTGGAGACAATGTTGTTAGAGCCATCGCTATGGGAGGATCTGAGGGCCTTCAACGAGGCCTTGAGGTGACAGATACGGGAAAGGCAATTGTTGTTCCAGTTGGAACCAAAACTCTTGGAAGAATCATGAATGTTCTTGGAGAGCCAATCGATAATGCTGGCGAAATTGGTCAAGAGGCAGATTGGGAAATCCACAGAGCTGCACCATCTTATGATGAGCTGGCACCAGCTGCTGAATTACTAGAAACTGGCATTAAGGTGATTGATTTAGTTTGCCCATTTGCTAAAGGTGGAAAAGTTGGTTTATTTGGAGGAGCTGGTGTTGGAAAGACAGTCAACATGATGGAGCTTATTCGAAACATCGCGATCGAGCACTCAGGTTACTCGGTATTTGCTGGAGTGGGTGAGAGAACACGTGAAGGAAATGATTTCTATCATGAAATGAAGGAGTCTAATGTACTGGATAAGGTGTCATTGGTTTATGGACAGATGAATGAGCCTCCAGGAAACAGGCTTCGTGTAGCGTTAACTGGTCTTACAATGGCTGAATACTTCCGTGATGAAGGAAGAGATGTACTTTTATTTATTGATAATATCTATAGATATACACTTGCTGGCACAGAGGTTTCTGCGCTCTTAGGTCGTATGCCTTCTGCGGTTGGATATCAGCCAACCCTTGCTTCAGAGATGGGAGCTCTTCAGGAGAGAATCACCTCTACTAAGACAGGTTCTATTACATCAATTCAAGCTGTATATGTTCCTGCTGATGACTTAACAGACCCATCACCAGCAACAACTTTTGCTCACTTGGATGCAACAGTTGTGCTTTCACGACAGGTTGCAGAGCTTGGAATTTATCCTGCGGTTGATCCACTAGACTCAACATCTAGACAACTTGATCCATTAATTGTCGGACAAGAGCACTATGATGTAGCTCGCGGAGTACAGGGTGTTCTTCAGCGCTATAAAGAGCTGAAAGATATTATTGCGATTCTTGGTATGGACGAATTGTCTGAAGAAGACAAACAGACTGTATCGCGAGCTCGTAAAATTCAAAAATTCTTATCACAGCCTTTCTTTGTGGCAGAAGTTTTCACAGGATCTCCAGGAAAGTATGTTTCATTGAAAGAGACTATCTCTGGATTTAAAGCTATTTTGGATGGTGAGCATGATGCAATCCCAGAGCAAGCCTTCTATATGACTGGATCAATTGATGAAGTTAAAGAAAAGGCATCGGAGAACGCATAAATGTCAGTAATCCACGTTGATGTAGTTAGTGCAACTGAGGAAATATACTCAGGAGAGGCAAAATGTGTTTTTGCACCCGCTACTATGGGTGAGATTGGTGTTTATCCAATGCATGTTCCTTTGATTAGCACGCTTAAACCAGGTGAGGTTAGAGTTGAAACTGACAGTGGAATGGAGTCAATTTTTGTATCTGGCGGTATTATTGAGGTGCAACCTGATGTTGTGACAATTTTCTCTGATACTGCAATTCGAGCCAATGATCTTGATGAGTCAAAGGCTCTAGAAGCTAAACAAAGAGCTGAAGAGGCAATGTCAAATGCTCAAGGAGATCAAGACCTTTCAACTACTCAGGCTGCATTAGCTGAGTCATTAGCACAGCTTCAAATGATTACAAAGATGAGGGGCAAAAAGCGTTAGTTAGGCTTCAAAAAGAGTCGATTGAAAATCGACTATCTTATTATCTGATACCACTACGCCTTCTTTTTGAAGGCGTTTTATTTTGACCTTTATATCTGTTGCAAAGCCTCCTAAATCACCATTAGATTTTACTACTCGATGACACGGAACTTGAGGTGCATAAGGGTTTTTGTTCATTGCACTTCCAACTGCCCTGTGAGCTTTGGGCCTTCCTACCATTCTAGCTAGGCCAGCATAGGTAATAACTTTTCCTTTGGGAACTTTTTTGAGAGCCTCATAGCAATCAGATTGGAATTTAGTCATTTTAAAAATGACTGCATTAGGTCATCATACTTGTCTTGAGATTTTAATAAAAAGTCACAAACTTCTCGAACTGCACCAGAGCCGCCAGCATTATTTGTAATCATCAGAGCATTTTCTTTTACAAATGAATGCGCATTCGCTACAGCTATTGGTAGTGCAACTTTTGACATAGCAGGGAGATCAATGACGTCATCACCTACAAAGGCTGATTCACTTAAATCGATAGAAAGTTTTTCAGAGAGCTCTTTGAGTGCAACACCTTTGTCCTTTATCCCATGGTAGTAATTTTTGATACCGAGTGTTTCAAGCCTATGGGCAACTGAGCGAGTGCTTCTTGCAGTAATGATTGCAACTTCAACACCCGATAACTCTAGTAATTTAATCCCACAACCATCCTGGGAATCAAATTTTTTATGCTCTGTGCCGTTATCGTCAAAATAAATACCACCATCTGTTAGAACTCCGTCCACATCCAAGATTAGAAGTTTGATATCTTTTGCTATTGATTCGGCTTTAGAGCTATTACCCATAATAAACTAGTTATCCATTAATTTTTTTATTGATGTACATTTGTTGGGCAATTGAAAGAATATTATTAGTA
The DNA here is from genome assembly GCA_902509905.1 of uncultured Gammaproteobacteria bacterium. Lineage (GTDB taxonomy): Bacteria > Pseudomonadota > Gammaproteobacteria > PS1 > Pseudothioglobaceae > Pseudothioglobus. Next base: position 4,108 of record CABWZI010000001.1, read on the forward strand.
ACCCAATATAATACAAGTCCTGATGGGAACCAAAGGAAGAATACTGTAAATACAATTGGAAGCATTTGCATAATCCTTGCTTGGATTGGATCTGCAGGTGGCGGATTAAGTCTTTGCTGAAACCACATCGACGCACCCATTATTAGGGGCAGGATGAAATAAGGATCTTTTGCAGCCAAATCTGGCAGATATAAGAAAGGAGTTTGGCGCAATTCTACCATCTCTATAAGAACCCAGTAAATTGAAATAAACACAGGAATTTGAACTAGAATCGGCAGACAACCAGCGGCAGGATTGATTTTTTCAGTTCTATAGAGCTCCATAGTTTTTTTACCAATTTTCTGTTTGTCGCCCTCATAAGTTTCTTTAATCTTTTGAAGTCTTGGCGCTAATTTTTTCATCCCAGCCATTGAGCGAAAGGATTTTTCAGAAAGTTTATAAAAGGCAAGCTTTATTGCTAAAGTTACCAAGATTATTGATATAGCCCAGTTCTGAACAAAACTATAAATCCAGTGTAGGAATACAGATAAAGGCTTGGCTACAATAAACAGGAAACCATAGTCAACTGTTTTATCCAGTCCAGGTGCTAAATTTTCGAGGCGAACATGTTCTTTTGGTCCAATGAAGAGCTGATTTTTTCCAATATTCACAGAGGAGCCCGCAGTAATTCTTGAGCTAGGATTCACCGTGGTTAAAAGGAAATTGTCCCTACTAGATTTGGTTGAGTAGGTATGTTTATCTTTTTCGTTTGGAATCCATGCTGAAAAGAAATAATGTTGAATCATTGCTGCCCATCCACCAATTGATGTTGTTTTTGGGCTAGAGTCAAAGTCTTCAAAATCAATCTTCTCAAAGATTTCCTCATCGTTGTAGATAGCGCCTCCATTAAAGTTTTGCATTCCCATCATAAAGCCGCCAGATTTTTGAGAGGCGCCATGAGCAAGCTGTGTGTAACTACTAACAACGCGGTCAGAGGAACTGTTATTGTCAATTTGATAGTCCACATCGATAACGTAACTATCGGGCTTAAAATGAAAGTTTTTAGTTACAGTGACGCCATTATTATCAGTCCATTTCAATGGAACAGTCAATTCACTCTCCCCTCCTAAGAAATATTCTTCTCTTTCTGAAGTGTATTGATCTTGATGGGTTGGCATTTGGTCTGCAGGAATTAATCCACTTTGTGCATGGAAAATTCTATCTGGTGAGTTGCTTAACAGCTCAAATCTTTCTTCAGAGTTCAAAGTTTCAGGGTATTTGTTGAGTAAAGCGCTGATTATTGTTCCACCCTTATGTGAAATTTGAAGTGTTAGAAGATCTGTAACAACTGTAGTGTATCCACCAGAATTAATTGGCTCATTTATTGATGGGGTTGAATCTTCTGAGACTTGCAATTCTGCTGATGGAACATCACTTGGAAGAGGAACGTCATTTGTTTCTGTTGAAGAGTCATTACTTACTAGTTGTGTTTGGGTTATAACATTTCCATTTTCATCTACAGACTGAGTAAGCTCCCATTTATCCCAAAGAAGAAAAACAGTTAAAAAAATTGCAATAAAAAGAAAGAGTTTTTGAGTATTCATAAGTTTTTAAATTGTTTTAATTTTTTTTGGGACAGGGTCATAGCTTGCTTCTGACCAAGGATGACATTTGCTTATTCTTTTTACGCCAAGAGCAGCCCCTTTAATGGCGCCATGATATTTAATTGCATCGTATGTATATTCAGAGCAAGTAGGAATATGACGACAATTACTACCTAAAACAGGGCTAATGACCCATTGGTAAAATTTGATGAAAGGTAGAAGCAAAAATTTCATCAGGAGGCCGCCCTATTTGTTGCTTTTGTCATAAGTGCAAGCAGATCATTTTTCATTTCAGTATTATTTATGCTCTGGGTCTTTTTGGCCATGACAACATAGTCTAATTTCCCTAAGTTATCTTGATTTATTCTGAAAGTCTCACGAACCAGTCTTTTTAAATGGTTTCTATTGACAGCCTTTTTGTATTCTTTTTTGGATATCGCAAGCCCAAGTCTTGAGAATGAGTAGTCAGAATTACTGGCTACTATTTTCCAAAATTTACTTTGAGAATGGCGCCCCTTTTTGAAAACATGTGCGAATTCTTTGGCATTGGTGATACGCACACTTCGAGCAAGCGAGCTAGCCATTGTATTAGGCTGCTAAGCGCTTACGCCCTTTTTTTCTACGTGCACTTAGAATAGCACGTCCAGAACGAGTTTTCATTCTAGCTCTAAAGCCGTGGTTGCGCTTACGTTTTAGTACGCTTGGTTGGAAAGTTCTTTTCATAATCTGTATATGCCAACAAAAAATTTTGCAATTTTACCATACTTGGATTGAATCGGTATGCCTGATAAACAAGAGATTCTAAGCTATTAAGGCTTTATTAGAGCCCAATTTAGATAAAGATGTGGATAATGAAGGTAACAAATAATGAGTTGCTTTAATATAGAAATCACTTTATAACTTAAGTGGAGGTTGAAAAAGTGATTGTTGCCCACACATAAAAGCAAACAAATAGGCTCTTTTTAATTCATTCTAAGAGTCTAGTTATTTATAAATTAGTAATATAGGTTAATTTTTAAGAGGCTCTATGACTAACAACATTCTTGATGTACTCACCTTTATGTTTGACTTTCTTTTTGAATCTGCTGAGCAGGATTCTACCCAAGAGTTGGACGATGATTTGCTTAAGACTCATCTATCTGAGGCTGGATTTGATGCAGAGAGAATTGAAAAAGCTTTGATTTGGCTTGAGAATATTGCAGCACTTCAAGATGGAAAAATTGCAAGTTTTAATACAGTTCATAATTCCATGCGAATTTATAGTGAACTTGAAAAAACTAAGTTAGATTCTAGAGCAAGAGGCTTCATAATGTTTATGGAAAATATGGGCCAACTAAACCCGAGTCAAAGAGAGATAGTTATTGATCAAGTAATGTCTCTAGAGGATTCAAAGCTCAGCATTGATGATTTGAAATGGGTTGTAATGATGGTTATTGGAAATAGTGCTGAATCGGCTGTTCCATCGCAATGGATTGAATCTATTGTGTTTCACGACGATAACCCTACTCTTCAGTAGGACTTTTTATGTCAAAAAATCTTGTTATTGTCGAATCGCCGGCGAAAGCAAAAACCATTGAAAAGTTTTTGGGGCCAGACTACGTTGTTAAGTCTAGCATTGGTCATATCAGGGATATGCCTAAGAAAGATATGGGTGTCAATATTGAGAATGACTTTCTACCCACTTATGCAATAAGCTCGGACAAGAAAAAAGTTGTTGCCGACTTAAAAAAATCCGCCAAATCTGCTGAGAAAATCTTTTTAGCTACTGATGAGGACCGTGAAGGAGAGGCGATTGCATGGCATCTTCAGCAGGCGCTATCTTTAGATTCAAATACTCCTAGGATTGTATTTCATGAGATTACAAAGGGGGCGATAACAGAGGCAATAAAGAATCCAAGAACAATAAATACTGATCTTGTAGATGCGCAACAAGCTCGAAGAATCATTGATAGGTTGGTTGGTTTTGAGATTTCACCAGTTCTATGGAGAAAAATTTCTGGAGCGCGTTCAGCAGGTAGAGTGCAATCTCCAGTTGTACGACTGGTGGTTGAAAGAGAGCGGGAAATTTCAGCTCACAACCCAATAAGTACATTTAAGGTTAAGGCAAACCTAACTAACAAGAACAATCAAAATCTTGAGGTAAAACTCAGTAAAGAGTTTAGCTCTAAAGAAGACGCTCTCTTTTTTGCTAAGGCTTTGCTAGAAGCAAAATTAATAGTTGATCTAGTTGAGACAAAGCCATCTAAAAGATCACCAAAGGCGCCATTTATCACCTCTACTTTGCAGCAAGAGGCTTCACAAAAGCTTGGTTTTTCAGTTAAACAAACTATGTCAATTGCTCAGAACTTATATCGTGAGGGAGCAATTACGTATATGAGAACTGACTCATTAAACTTATCTGAAGTAGCAATTTCTGCAGCTCAAGAAGAAATTATTTCAAAATATGGAAAGGAATTTCATCAAGCCAGAAGATATAAAACAAGCTCAAGTGGTGCTCAAGAAGCACATGAGGCTATCAGGCCAACCGATTTGACTAAGCCAACCATTCTTGGTCTAGATGAACAATCTTCAAAGCTTTATTCTTTAATCTATAAAAGAACGCTGGCCTCACAGATGAGTGATGCACAGTTACAAAAAACAAAAGTCACTATTAGTATATCTGGACGAGACGAACACTTTATCGCGGATGGCGAGGTACTCTCTTTTGCCGGATTTCTAGAGGTATATGACTATATGTCTTCTGATGACAAGCTATTGCCAGAAATAAGTAAGAGCGATATATTGACATTGGTTGATATGAGTTCAAGAGAGTCTTTTTCAAGGGCGAAGCCAAGATATACAGAGGCATCTCTAGTCAAAGAGATTGAGCAAATGGGAATTGGAAGACCTTCAACTTTTGCAACAATGATCACAACAGTTCAAGACAGAAATTATGTTGTGAAAGATACTAGAGAGGGAGTTCAGCGCGAGTATCAATGCATTGAGATTTCAAATGGTAATATCTCAGAGTTAACTCAAACTGAAACAACTGGTGCTGAAAAGAATAAGCTTTTTCCAACTAATGTTGCCTACCTATTGGTAGATTTTTTACTTAAAAACTTTAGAAATATTATTGGTTATGAGTTTACAGCTAATCTAGAAAGTGATTTTGATCTTATTGCTGAAGAATCTAAATCATGGACTGGAGTTGTTCGTAATTTTTATGAGCCTTTTCATGAACAAATTGAATTAGCCAAAGATATTTCAAGAGATGAGACGCATGGCAAAAGAGAGCTAGGCGAAGACCCTGTTTCTGGTAAGCCAGTGAGCGTGCGTTTTGGCCGTTATGGTGCATTTGCTCAAATCGGAAGACAAGATGATGAGGAAAAACCAACTTTTGCGTCTTTAAGAACAGGACAGGATATCGAAAATATTACTCTTTTAGAGGCTTTAGAACTTTTCAAAATGCCAAGGACTATTGGTGAGACTGAATCGGGTGAAACTATAAAAGCTAACTATGGAAGATTTGGACCGTATATTCAATACGGGAAAAAATATGTTTCTCTTAAGGAAGAAACACCAGAGGAAGTGACTTTAGAAACTGCATTGGAGTTAATCGCTGCAAAAGAAAAATTTGATGCAGAGAGAATCATAAAGGTTTTTGATGATTCAGATATTCAAGTATTAAACGGCCGTTTTGGGCCCTATATTTGGAATGGAAAAAAGAGGGGAAAAGGCCAGAAAAATGTCACCGTGACAAAAGTTTTTGGAGACAAAGAGCCTGCTGATTTAACCTTAGAGGAATGTAAAAAGGCTATAGAAGGTAAAATCAAAGCAAAAGCCAAGCCAAAAAAAAGAAAAAAGAAGCCTACTCAAAAGAAAAAATAAATAAGCTTGATTAGAAGATGTTTATTTATTTCATCCAATACAATGGATGCCTATGAGAAAATCTTAATATCAAATAAAAATAAACAATAATGACAAAAGTTAAGATTTGTGGATTTACTGACCCTGTCAATGCGAGAGATGCTTCAATTGCTGGCGTAGATGCAATTGGCCTTGTGTTCTATGACAAGTCACCAAGAAATGTTGATGTTAATAGAGCAAAAGCGATCATTGATGCTTTGCCACCCTTTGTGAATAGGGTTGGATTATTTGTGAATGCAAATCCTAGCTTTGTTGATGAGGTTCTTTGCGAAGTACCCCTAGACACGCTCCAATTCCATGGCGATGAAAGTCTTCTTGACTGCTCTCAGTATCAAATGCCATTTATTAAATCATTGCGAGTGAAACCTGAGACTGATGTTAACCAAGTTGCTGAACACTTTTCAAGCGCAAGTGCAATTCTTCTTGATTCATACAACCCTTCTGTTTATGGCGGGACGGGTGAGGCGTTTGATTGGTCATTAGCTTGCGTTGATATATCTCTACCCATCATACTTGCGGGAGGGTTAAATCAAGACAATGTGTCATCTGCAATTATTCAAGTTAGTCCATATGCTGTAGATGCTTCCAGTGGTGTTGAAAGTGCTCCAGGTGTTAAGGATATTGATAAAATAGTATCTTTTATCAGAAATACTAATTCATGAGTTATAACCTTCCAGATGAGCACGGTCATTTTGATCAATATGGTGGCATTTTTGTTGCAGAAACTCTTATGTCGGCAGTAACTGAGTTAAATGAAGCCTATGAAAAATACAAAGATGATCCAGATTTTCTAAAGGAGTTTGAGTATGATCTTAAGCATTATGTAGGCAGAGAGACGCCACTTTACTATGCTGAAAACCTAACAAAGAAGATTGGTGGAGCAAAAATATATTTAAAACGTGAAGACCTGAATCATACTGGCGCGCACAAAGTCAATAACACAATTGGCCAAGCTTTGCTCGCTAAGAGAATGGGTAAAACTCGTATCATCGCAGAAACAGGCGCTGGCCAACATGGTGTTGCGTCGGCCACTATTGCTGCCAGATTAGGGCTTGAGTGCGTGGTCTATATGGGAGAGGTTGACGTAGTCAGACAGGTACAGAATGTTTATCGAATGAAGCTTCTCGGCGCAACTGTAGTCCCAGTATCATCTGGCTCAAAAACACTTAAAGATGCTTTAAATGAGGCAATGCGAGACTGGGTGACTAACATCGATGACACCTATTATATTATTGGCACTGTAGCAGGCCCTCATCCCTATCCAATGCTCGTAAGGGACTTCCAAAGCGTCATCGGTAAAGAGGCCAAAGAGCAATTTGATAAACAAGTCGGAGGTCTTCCTGATGCCATAATTGCTTGTGTTGGAGGAGGCTCAAATGCAATTGGGCTTTTCCACCCTTTCATTGAGGATACTTCGGTCAGAATTATTGGTGTTGAAGCTGGAGGACGAGGTATCGATCTCGGGCCTGATGCACATGCTGCGCCGCTAACAGCTGGAAGTGTTGGTGTTCTGCATGGAAATAGAACTTACCTCATGGAAAATGAAAGTGGCCAAATAATTGAAGGCCATTCTATTTCAGCAGGTCTTGATTACCCTGGAGTTGGACCTGAGCATGCTTATCTAAAAGATATTGGCAGAGCGGAGTATGTTGCTATTACTGATAAGGAGGCTCTTGAGGCATTTCATCTTTTAACTGAGGTAGAGGGTATTATTCCAGCACTAGAGCCATCGCATGCTATTGCTTATGCAGTGAAATTAGCAAAAGAATGGTCTAGTGATAAATCAATTATCATTAATCTCTCTGGCAGAGGCGACAAGGATATGCAAACGATTGCTGAGGTTGAAGGGATTGAATTTTAGCTAACTTTAATTTTATACCTGACTCCTAATAATTCTCTTATACTGTCTAGTTAGAGACATTAGCCTGGAGAGTTATGGAAGAAAGTCAACCAATTAGCAGAGAGCGTTCCTTAGTATTTTCAATCTACTTAGTTGCTGTATTTCTTAATGCATTTGTGGATTTAGGCCACAAAATCATCATTCAAAATACTATCTTTATGATTTATGGTGAGCAGCAGCAAATAATTTTGACAGCTGTTGTAAATGCCATGATTCTGGTGCCCTTTATCCTACTTTTCACGATGTCTGGATACCTTTCTGACAGATTTGCAAAGACTAGTGTGATGCGTTTTAGTGCCTTTTCGGCAGTGCTAATTACCTTGGCAATTACCTACTGTTACTATAACGGTTTATATAAAACTGCGTTTGGATTCACGCTTCTGCTTGCAACCCAAAGTGCAATTTACTCACCTGCCAAAATGGGGTACATTAAAGAGTGCCTCAGCAAGGCTGGCTTAAGTAAAGGGAATGCGTATCACTCATCAGTAGTATTAATCGCAATTCTATTGGGTACAGTTTTCTTCTCTTTTTTATTTGAAGCCTATCTAGGAACAATGCAAGTTGTCACCCCCGAGGCGATTCTAATGAAAATAGCTCCTGTAGGCTGGGTTTTAGTTGGATTATCAACGATTGAATTCTTGGCAACTCTTGGAACTCGCTTCTATCCTGCCAAGTTGAGTGAAGTAAAACTTTCAATTGGAAAGTTAATCTCCTTTCATTATTTATCCACAAACTTTAGGGCCATGAGGGCGAATGCAATTGTCTGGTACTCTATTTTGGGCACAGCAATTTTTTGGGGTATGTCGCAAAACTTAGTGGCCGTGATACCTGCTCATGCGAAAGTTAATTTTGGAGTAGAGAGTCCACTCGTTGTCAATGCAATGCTTGCATCATCAGTTATCGGAATTATGATTGGAGCATTTTTGTCTGGCAGAAAAAGTTTCAATAATATTCGCATTAATAATATTTATAGTGGGTCAATTATGATTACAGTATGCGCGATACTGGTGCCAGTAATCTCTAGCCTAAGTTTTATTCCAGACTCTACAGCACTCATTTTGGTTACCACTGTTATTTTGTTATTTGGGGTTGGCGCAGGCATGATGATTGTCCCACTTAATGCCTTAATGCAAGCCAACTCACCAGAAGATGGGCTGGGAAGTATGCTTGCAGGAAAGAACTGGCTTCAAAATATTGCAATGATAAGTCTTTTAATCTTTACAGTTTTTCTAGCAAACCTAAGTTTTGGAAGTGAGTTTATACTTTACTTCAATGCATTCATTGCGGTTGTTGGATTCAGTATTGTATTGAGAAAACTTAAAGCCATTCTTTAATATATGCGCCAACTTGCAGGTCTCCTTTTATTCGGATGGCGTTATCGACTAAAAGTTCATGGAATTGAAAATATTCCAAAGAGCGGCCCTGTTTTACTTCTAGGAAATCATATTAGCTATATAGACTTTGCCTTTATTCAGTGGGCAACTCCAAGAACAATAAGATTTGTTGTCCACGATGATTATTACAGAAAGCCTATTTTCAATACGATTTTAAGAGCTGTTGGTGCAGTCTCTATAAGGCCTGAGAATAGTAGAAATGCGATGCAAAATATTGTTAACCTATTAGAAGATGATTGTGTTGTTGGCTTGTTTCCAGAAGGCCATGTCTCAACTTCAGGAGACTTGAGTGATTTAAAAAGAGGCTTTGAAAAAGTTTTATCCCAGTCCAAGGAGGGAGTCAAAGTTGTTCCTTTCGCGATTAACAATATGTGGGGTAGTTTTTTCTCCAAAGCACCAAGATCAGTCAAAAGAAGCATGAAGTTCAGTTTCCGTCGAGATGTCAATGTCAGGATTGGAAAGGCCTTAGATTCTAGTGCAACAAAAGAAGAAGTAAAAAGAGGTATTGGTAGCCTGCTTCTATAGTGATATCATTAAAATAAGAAAGTTAATTAAGGAGTTTTATGAAAAAAATTATTGTCGTTGGTGCAACAGGAAGACTTGGAAGAGTTGTAGTTGGTGGACTTAAAGACTATGAGGTTATTCGAGCTGGCCGCTCTGGACCTGATTTAAAAATTGATGCCTTAGACTTTGAGAGCGTATCAGCTGCATTTGCAACAATTGGTCCTTTTGATGCTTTAATTTCATGTGCTGGTGTTCGAGCTCCTTTCAAACCATTTGAGGAGTTGACAATGGAGGACTTTGCTGTAGGAATATCTAATAAGTGCTTAAGCCAACTAAATTTAGCAAAAGCAGCAATTCCCTATCTCACCGAAAATGGTTCGATCACTTTGACAAGTGGAATCATTGGAGACGAGCCAATTTTGTCAGGTTCAGCCGCAGCAGCAGCAAACGGCGCATTAAACATGTGCGTTTCAACATTGGCTGCAGAGTACGCTGGTAGGCTTAGAATAAATATAGTTTCACCCTCTATTATTGAGAACTCTGTTGAGCATTATGGAATGGTCTTCGATGGATTCGAGCCCACTTCAGAAAAACGAATTGTTGAGGCCTACAGAAGAACGATTTCTGCACCAATAAGCGGAAGAGTGCTTTGTCAAACCAGGTCTCTCTAAGCTTCGTCTTGACCTCTTTGGCCTACAAAATAACCCAGACCAAAATCATCAGTTCGGAAGGTGATAACGCTCCCTTTAGGAAAATAAATTAAATCCCCTTTGCTTGCTGTAATCTTTTCACCTGAGCCATCACTGATATGAAACTCTCCGTCAATGATTAACTTCATTTCTTCATAGGTATAGTCGTAAGTAATTGACTCACCCTTCTCTAGCCGAAACAGGCCAGCAGTAATCGGCGCAGCTTCATCATTTGAGGTGGCAAAATCTTTTAAGTAAGCATTGTCACCCTCAAAAAGAGGGAGTGTCTCAGATGTAATATTGCCTTTCAGCTCCATTTTTTTCATTTATTGACCCCTTATTTTTTATATTGACATTTGATTATATTATTTATTTTTTAAACTTATATAAAAAAAATCAATAAAAACTATTAAATTTATTAACTTGAGATAATTTTTTATATGAATTAACATTGACTTAGATCAAATCTAACATTTTTCGAATTATTTTTTTTGGAGTGCTTATGTCAAATCGTCGAAGAGGAGAAGGAGGTCGTTCGGCAAAAATTGCAGAACGAAAAAAATCAGAGCAGATTGACCCACCAAGATATTTGACTCGAAATATCAAGTGCTATGATATGCTTAGTGAAGAAGAGCTTTCAAAAATCGATGATCACGTTGATTGGATCCTGAAAGAGGTCGGTCTCGAATTTTGGGATGACGAAGAGTCTTTAAACTTATTTAAGGAGGCTGGAGCAACTGTTAAAGGAACTCTTGTAAAGTTTGATAAGGGCCTTGTTCAAAATCTCTGTAAGACTGCTCCAAGTGAGTTTGAAATGCTTGGAAGGAATCCTAAAAGATCAACCATATTTGGAGGCAATAAGTTAGTGCTAGGTCCAGCATATGGATCTCCTTTTGTATATGATCTTAAGGGTGGAAGGCGGCAAGGCAACATGCAAGATTTTAATAATTTGATAAAGCTCTCCCATATGACTCCATGGCTTCATCATACAAGTGGCACCAACTGTGAGCCGGTTGATATTCCTGTCAATAAACGCCATCTAGATATGGTTTATTCCCATATTAAGTATTCTGATAAGCCTTTTATGGGCTCAGTAACGGCACTTGATAGAGTTGAAGATTCAATCAATATGGCGCGCATTGTATTTGGTGAAGATGTATTGGATAAGAACTGTGTTATACAGGGTAATATCAATGTTAATTCCCCGTTGGTCTATGACAAAACTATGACTGATGCCCTCAAAGGTTATGCAAGAGCGAATCAGGGCGTCGTTATAACGCCATTTATTTTGGGCGGCGCAATGTCCCCGGTCACGATGCCAGCAGCTATTGCGCAAGCTCATGCAGAAACATTAGTCGGGGTTGCACTCACACAACTTATAAGGCCTGGCTCAAGTGCGGTATATGGAAACTTCCTGACAACAATGGATTTGAAGTCAGGAGCACCTACTTTTGGAACTGCCGAGTCAAGCCTAGCAACTTATGCCGTTGGACAGATGGCCAGAAGAGTTAAGTTGCCTTTTAGGGCGGGCGGCCACTATACTGCTTCAAAGGTTGCCGATGCTCAGGCCATGCAAGAGTCTGTAGACTCCATGTATCCAGCAATTCTAGCTGGCGCCAACTTTATGCATCAGGCTGCGGGTTGGCTTGAAGGAGGGTTGGTTGTTGGTTACGAAAAGTTTATACTTGACTGTGATCGACTTGGAATGCTACATCGCATGTTTGAGGGATTGACTATTGATGAGAATTCCTTAGCCAGCAGTGCATTTATGGAAAATTCTCCAGGCGAGAATTTCTTGGGAACTCAGCACACAGCTGAAAACTTTGAGACTGCGAACTATCGAGCAGAGCTTCCTGATAACAATTCTTATGAGCAGTGGGTGGAAGATGGCTCCAAAGATTCTGAGCAAAGAGCTTATGAGCGTTGGAATCAGATGTTAGAAGAGTATATAGAGCCACCTCTAGATGAGTCTATAGACGAAGCCTTAATAGACTATATGGCGAAGAAAAAAGAAAGTATGGCAGATGAGTGGTATTAGACCTTATCCCCTACTGCCCGGCTTATTCCTTCTGGATCAGGTAATTTTTTATGCGCGTTATAAATGCGCTCCATTCTATCCATTACTAGATCGCTAGGCATACTAGCGCCGCGAGTTTTTAGGTCAACATGAATCAACATGTGTTCCGCTGTTGCAAGGAGCCTTCCATCATTATGATGGAGCCAATGAAAGAGGTGAAGTTTTTTGTTCTGACCATAAATCACTTGCGTTTTGGAGTAGATTCGTTCGCCTATTAATACTTCATCTAGGTGCCTGATGTGTGTTTCAACTGTAAAGTAGGAGCCAACTTTAGCAATATATTCTTCATCAGCGCCAATAATCGACATTAACTCCGTTGTTGCTTCTGAAAAGCAATCAAGGTATCTCGCTTCAGTCATGTGGCCGTTATAATCGGCCCACTCTTTGGGTATGTGAGTCGAATAAGTATCAATAGGTTTAGATAGATCAAGCTCTGAAAATTCTAGTTTATTGGCTGCGTTTGATAGAGCCTCATCGTATTCTTTTAATAGATTTCCAGCACCCCATCGATTCTCTTTTAGAGCTTTCAAAAAATCAACCAAGTTGTCATCACGCTTCTGCATTAGTTCATCAATGCTGTATTGCCCAGATTGAGCATCAGATTGGCTGGAGACCTTCTCAACGAGTTCATCAGTGAACTCTGGGACATCCATTAGATGGGTCCAGGGCCATTCAAGACAAGGACCAAATTGAGAAATGAAATGTCGCATTCCAGCTTCACCACCAGCCAGTCTGTAAGTTTCAAAAAGACCCATTTGAGCCCATCTTAAGCCAAAACCATAGCGAATTGCATCATCAATTTCTTCTGTTGTAGCAACATTATCATTAACCAGCCATAAGGCTTCTCTCCAAACCGATTCAAGAAGCCTGTCAGCAATAAAGGCAGGTATCTCTTTTTTAATATGAAGAGGAAACATGCCAATATGAGTAAAAATAGTTGAGGCTTTGTCAATCACTTCGTGAGCTGTTTGCTTTCCACCCACTAGCTCTACTAGTGGCAATAGATAGACTGGATTAAATGGATGTGCAACTATCAGCCTCTCTGGATGTTTCATTTCTGACTGCAGATCTGAGGGCAGTATTCCTGAAGTGGACGAAGTTATAATTAAATCTTTAGAGCCATTAGACTCAATTTCATCATAAACAGATTGTTTTGCAGAAAGTCTTTCTGGAACTGCTTCAATTATTAATTCTGAAGACTTAGAAACATCAGCAATAGTTTTTGCAAATGTAAGATTTCCTTTCTCAGGGAGCTTTGACTTGAGTAAGTTTTTGTATGCTCTTTCAGCATTTTGAATAACTTTGTCAACGTTTTTAGGGGCTTCTTTTGAAGGGTCAAAGACACAAACATTAACACCATTTAGAAGAAGACGAGCTATCCATCCGCTTCCAATAACGCCCGCTCCAATAACACCTGCAGACTTTATCTGAGCCATACTTAACCCCAGCGCTTTTCTAATTTTAAGTTTTTACGAACTTGCTCAGGACCGAGTATAGTGCACCCCATTCCTTCAGCAGTTTGAACTGCCTTTTTAACAAGATCACCGTTCGTAGCGAGAACTCCTTTCTTTAGATATATATTATCTTCCAAGCCAACACGTATATTGCCACCTGCAAGAACTGCCATTGCGACAAAAGGTAACTGGTTTCTACTAATTGAAAAGGCTGAAAAAGTCCAATCTTTGGGGATACTTGAAGTCATCGCTAAGAAGGTATGCATATCATCTGGAGCGCCCCAGGGGATTCCCATGCAGAGCTGAATCATGACTGGATCATCAATTAGTCCTTGGTTCTTAAGCCATATTGCCAGTTGTAAGTGACCCGTATCAAAACACTCAATCTCTGGTCTGACACCAAGTTCTTGAACCTGACGAGCCATTTCTTGAAGAACAGACGAAGTGTTGGTCATTACATAATCACCATGACCAAAATTCATAGTGCCACAATCAATGGTGCATATTTCTGGAAGAAGATTCCGAACATGTTCCAGTCTTTCTGTTGCTCCAACCATGTCTGTGCCAGCTTCATTGAGCGGAAAAGGCTTTTCAGCTGATCCAAACACAATATCACCACCCATTCCAGCTGTAAAGTTGATGACCATGTCAACGTTTGATTTCTTGATTATTTCGATCACCTGACTATAGAGATCAGGATCACGAGCTGGGACACCTGTTTTAGGGTCTCGAACATGAATGTGAACAATTGCTGCACCAGCTTCAGATGCTTCGATGCAAGAATCTGCTATTTGCTGCGGCGTAATAGGAACCTTATTAGATCTTCCAGTTGTGTCACCTGAGCCGGTAACAGCACAAGTAATAAAGACTTCTCTCGATGGTTGCAGGTTTGTCATATTCTTCTCCCCTTAAATAGAAATTTGAATTTTATTTCAAAATTCAAATCAAAAATCAGTTAAATTAGTAAATTTTTTTGCATAGGATTGCAACATTACCTTTAAAAGAAAAAACCTTGTGCTATAATATTTTGCAATCGTATGCATTTTGCTTACATTCCTTAATTTATAAGAATTAGTTTACACAAGAATATTATGGCAGAAATTGAATTAAAAAATCTTACAAAACGATGGGGTAATTTTGTCGGTGTAGATAACTTTAACCTTACTATACCTGACGAAGAGTTTTTAGTTTTGTTAGGGCCTTCAGGTTGTGGCAAGACAACGACAATGAGAATGATTGCTGGCCTTGAGAATGTTACAAGTGGTGAGGTTTTAATTGATGGAAAAGTGGTTAACTCTCTTGAACCAAAAGACCGAGATGTTGCCATGGTATTTCAATCTTATGCGTTATACCCCAACATGACAGTCTATGAAAATATTCGTTTTCCTTTAAAGGTTAGAAAAATTGATAAATCTCTCCATGATGAGAGAGTGATGAGGGCCTCTGAAATGGTTGAACTGAATGATTTTCTTCACAGAAAACCAGCAGAACTCTCTGGAGGGCAAAGGCAAAGAGTTGCACTAGCAAGAGCAATTGTAAGAGAGCCAACAGTTTTTTTGATGGATGAGCCATTATCAAATCTCGATGCTAAATTACGTGTTTCTACTCGTGCACAAATAAAAAATTTACAGCACAGTTTAAAAGTTACCACTATTTATGTGACACATGATCAGGTAGAGGCAATGACTTTGGCAGACAGAGTTGTTGTAATGAATGCTGGAATCGTTCAGCAAGTTGGAACACCTCAAGAAATATACAACAAACCCGCCAATAGTTTCGTTGCAAGCTTTATTGGGTCGCCAGCTATGAATCTATTGAAAGGCTCAATTAAGGATGGTGTTTTCACGTGTGAAGGCGTAAAGATTGATGGTTTGAGTAAAAAACACAAGGGCAATGTGACTCTTGGTTTTAGAGCAGAGGACGCAGTTATTGTTAAGTCAAAAGGCGCTATTTCTGCTCCAGCATTTTCAATGGAGCTTCTTGGAGATATGACAATGGTATCCATCAAATCTGGAGGAGAATTGATTTCAATTAAGTCTGACAAAAACTATCACGTTGATATAGGTTCAAAGGTTATGGCTAATATTTCTGCAAATTTATGCTTATTGTTTGATAGTGAAACTGGACAAATGCTAGACAGCTAGTTAGAGAGATATTATGAGTTATGATGAAAAATCCCAAAAAACCCTTGCAGTAATCAAGGCAATGGAAGAGGCTTTAGGAGCTAATTCAAATAGTATGGATAAGCATTTTCATAAAGATTTTCGATGGATGGGCAATCAAGGGTGTGGAACAAAAAATAATCTTGAAGAGTTTCGAAACAACTGGCAGCTCCCTTTAAGAGCAGCTTTTACAGATAGAATCTATAAAACAGACAAGTTTCTTGTGGATGGTGAATGGGCTTCTTGTTTTGGGCACATCGATGCTGTTCATAGTGGAGAATTCATGGGCATTAAACCTACAAATAAGCGCGTGAAAATTCATTACACAGATTTTTGGGAAGTTAGAGATGGCCTCATTGTTGATAATTGGGTCAATGTAGATTTCCCAAGTATTCTTGCCCAACTTGGAGTTGATGTTTTTAATGGCCAGGGTTGGGAGGCTTTTGATCGGGGTGAGGCTGAACCACCCAAACCTAATTAATTGGAATTACTATGGCAATATATTATTTAAAAAAAGGAAAAACTGCTGAAGATAAAGCAATCGACGATGCTCAGGTAAGTGAGGTAGTCAAAAATACTTTACAAGTCATTGAAGAAAAAGGTGATGCTGCTGTTAGAGAGTTCTCAGAAAAGTTTGATAATTATTCACCAAAATCATACAAACTAAGCTCAGCTGAGATTGATAATCTTATTTCAAATGTGTCTGATAGAGACATGAAAGACATTAAGTTTGCTCAAGAACAAGTGAGGAACTTTGCACAAGCTCAAAGAGACTCGATGCAAGATATTGAAGTTGAAACAATGCCAGGAGTTATTCTTGGACACAAAAATATTCCTGTTCAGTCAGTAGGCTGTTATGTGCCAGCAGGTAAGTTCCCAATGGTCGCCTCTGCACACATGTCAGTTGTTACAGCTAGTGTTGCAAAGGTTCCTAGAATTGTAGCTTGCACTCCGCCCTATCAAGGTCAGCCTAATGCAGCGGTCATTGCTGCAATGCATCTTGGTGGAGCTCATGAGATTTATGTCATTGGTGGCATTCAAGCTGTTGGTGCTATGGCCTTAGGCACTGAAACGATTGCCCCAGTCGATATGCTGGTCGGTCCAGGTAATGCATATGTGGCTGAAGCTAAAAGACAACTCTTCGGACGAGTTGGAATTGATCTTTTTGCTGGTCCAACAGAGACTATGGTGATTGCAGATGAGGCAGTAGATGCTGAATTGTGCGCAACTGATCTTCTTGGTCAGGCTGAGCATGGCTATAACTCGCCAGCGGTCCTTGTAACCAATAGTCAAAATCTTGCAGATGAGACTCTTAATGAAATTGATAGAATACTCACCATTCTTCCTACAGCCGATACTGCTGGCGTTAGTTGGGAGGAGTATGGTGAGGTTGTTGTTTGTGACACCTACGATGAAATGCTTGAGGTTGCCAATGAGATTGCCTCTGAGCATGTTCAAGTAATGACTGATCGAGATGACTGGTTCCTGGAAAATATGCACTCTTATGGTGCATTATTTTTAGGACCAAGAACTAACGTATCAAATGGCGATAAGGTGATTGGAACTAACCATACGCTTCCTACAAAAAAAGCGGGGCGCTACACTGGCGGTCTATGGGTTGGTAAGTATCTTAAAACACATAGCTATCAAAAAATTACAACGGATGAAGCAGCTGTCAAGATTGGCAGATACTGCTCAAGACTCTGTATGCTTGAGTCTTTTGTGGGTCATGCAGAGCAGGCTAACATAAGAGTTAGGCGTTATGGTGGTGAAGATGTGCCCTATGGTAAAGCTGCTCAATAAGTCT
This sequence comes from uncultured Gammaproteobacteria bacterium, assembly GCA_902509905.1. Classification (GTDB taxonomy): domain Bacteria; phylum Pseudomonadota; class Gammaproteobacteria; order PS1; family Pseudothioglobaceae; genus Pseudothioglobus. Next base: position 21,584 of record CABWZI010000001.1, read on the forward strand.
AGTTTGCACTCAACCAATAAAGCCCTTGTAGTTAGCAAGGAGCGCAATAAATGATTGATTTACCTAAGACGCCTTCATTAAGACTGGATGGACTTAGGGCTTTAGTAACTGGAGCTTCATCAGGAATTGGCTTAGGATGTGCAGTTGCTCTGGCTGAGGCAGGAGCTGATGTTGTCTTAGCCTCAAGAAATATTAAAGCTTTAAGTGAAGCAGCTGAGGCAATTATCATGAAAGGATTCAGCGCAGAGACTTTACAGCTTGATATCTCAGATTTAGTCTCAATCGATAATGTTTTAAAAGAACAAAAGCCTTTTGATGTTTTGGTTAATAGTGCTGGCTTGGGTCGACATACTCCCTCGTTAGAAACATCCGCTGAAGATTTTGATGCGGTAATGGATGTAAATCTTAAGGGAGCATACTTCCTTACACAGTCTATTGCAAAAGCTTTGATTAAAGCAAAAAAACCTGGATCGTTGATTAATATATCTTCTCAAATGGGCCATGTTGGCGGGGTTGATCGAGCAGTATATGCGGCCTCAAAACATGCTGTCGAGGGGTTTACAAAGGCAATGGCTATTGAGTGGGGGAGGCATCAAATTAGAGTGAACACCATTTGTCCAACATTTATTCGAACACCTTTAACACAGTCTACATTTGACAATCCGGATCGCAAAAAATGGATAGAAGACAAGATTAAATTAGGTCGAGTTGGAGAGGTTGAGGATGTGATGGGAGCAGTTGTCTTTCTTGCGTCAGATGCATCTAGCATGATCACTGGCTCTGCTTTGATGATAGACGGAGGATGGACTGCAGACTAATGGAAAATAAAAAAGTTACATCATTGGAGGTCGCTAAATTAGCCGGTGTTAGCCAGTCTGCTGTTTCTCGCGTGTTTACCCCTGGAGCGTCATCTTCTAAAAAAACAGACGAATTAGTTCGTAAGGCGGCAGCAAAGCTTGGCTATAGGCCAAATGTTCTTGCTCGTTCATTGATAACAGGAAAGTCAAGAATTATTGGGCTTGTTGTGGCCTATCTTGATAATTATTTTTATCCAGAGGCATTAGAGCTTCTATCCAGTGCTCTTCAAAAGAAAGGATATCACGTTCTTATATTTATGGCTGGAAATACTGAGGATGATATTGAGGATGCAGTTGATGAGATATTAGACTACCAAGTTGATGGAATTATTGCTGCATCTGTTTCTATGTCCTCTGACTTGGCAAAAAGATGTGGATCAGCTGGAGTCCCTGTTGTCCTATTTAATAGATCTCAAGATGATGAAAGGTTCTCTGCAGTCACATCTGATAATGAGCTTGGTGGTCAGAAAGTTGCACGATTTCTTATGGCTGGGGGTCATAAGAAAATTGGATATATTGCGGGTTGGGAAGGAGCTTCTACGCAACGAGATCGAGAAAAAGGATTCGTAAATGAGCTAGCCAGAAATGGACAAGAGCTCTATGCTCGCGAAGTTGGCAACTTTAATACAGATGAAGCTAGACAAGCTGCAAGAAAAATGTTTACCAAAAAAGATTATCCAGATGCAGTTTTCATTGCTAATGATGCAATGGCAATTGCAGTGATAGATGTAATTAGGTTTGAGCTTGGATTAAAAGTCCCCGAGCAGGTCTCTGTTGTTGGATATGATGATGTCCCCATTTCATCATGGCCAGCCTACGACCTAACAACTGTTCGTCAACCTGCAAATCGAATGGTAGCAGAAACCGTTTCAATATTAATTGAAAGTATTGAGAACAAGACTACAACCGCAAGAAGAATTGAAATTGATGGCCCACTCATGGTCAGAGGGTCTGCAAGAATGTCTGAAAAATAGGAGATAATTAATGGAAGGGTTCGATTCAAAGTATGCAAATTTTCCAGATTGGATTAATGGCATAACTCATGAAATTTGGGAAGAGAGAGGTATTGATAAACTTCTGTATCTATATTCAGATGATATTATTTTAAGAGCGCCACCCTCTCTGGTGATTGGCAATAAAACAGTTATCGATGCCACCAAGGCAACATTATTTGAGTTTCCTGATCGTAAGCTTTTAGGAGAAGATGTAATTTGGTCAGGCAGTCCAGAGAAAGGGATGTTGTCTTCTCATCGAATTATTTCAACAGCCTCCCATCTCGGAGATGGCTCATTTGGAAATGCAACTGGTAAAAAAGTTGTATTCAGGACCATTGCAGATTGTCATGCAATCAACAACCAGGTAAATGATGAGTGGCTAATAAGAGACCAAGGAGCTATTGTTAGACAGCTAGGCATTACTCCGCAGGATTTTGCTAGAAACCAGATAGATCAGGAGGGGGGTGTTCAGCAATGCCAGCATCCATTCAATGATTCGATGGATTTGGCTGGACCATACACTGGAAAAGGTAACCAAAATGAATGGGGAGAGAGATTTGTTGACATATTGGAGCGTATTATGAATTCAGATTCCTCAGTCTTTAGGTCTCAATATGACCGGGGCTGTCATCTTGAATATCCAGGAGGCGTCAGTGGTCATTCATATAATCATGCAGAAGAGTTTTGGATGGGTCTTCGCTCCTCAATGCCAAGTGCAAAATTTACAGTAGAGCATCAAATCGGGCGCGAAGATGAACAGCTTTCTCCAAGAGCCGCGGTTCGATGGAATCTCAAAGGTAAGCATGATGGATGGGGGGTTTTTGGTGAACCTACAGGGGCTGATTTATATGTTATGGGAGTTACCCATGCAGAGTTTGGACCGTGGGGATTAAGAAGGGAATACACTCTGTTCGATGAAACAGCTTTATGGAAGCAAATAATAATCAAAACAGGCTAATTTATGACCTCGAAAGAGATGGAAAAATTTATTGTGAGATATGCTGATTTAAAGCCATGTAAGACGGCATTTATTGATGCCCATACGCCTGGCTCAAATCAAAAAGAAAATTTTACAATTATTGGTTCTGGGGTTTCTGAAAGCCCTGATCAACATGTTCATATTAAGGAGACTCCTGGCTTTAATATTGGTGCAGCTGGTCAGCCACCAGGCTGTACTAATTCATTACACTCTCACACTACAGCAGAAGTTTTTTATGTCCTTAAAGGAAGGTGGCGTTTCTTTTGGGGCCGTGATGGAAAAGATGGTGAAGTGATTGCGAATGAAGGAGACTTGGTTAATATACCTACTGGTATTTTTAGAGCATTTAAAAATATTGGTAATTCCTATGGAATGTTAATGGCAGTTCTCGGAGGTGATGATGCGGGAGGCGGAGTGACATGGGCTCCAGAAGTCATCAATAATGCCAAAGAATATGGTTTGATATTGGGTGAAAATGGGTTGCTTTATGACACTAAAAAAGGAGAGTCGCTACCAAGCCATGTTAATCCAATGCCTCTTTTAAGTGAAGACGAGCTAAAAGATTTTCCTATCGTTACAACCGAAGAATTTCAAGAAAATTTTTTTGTTAGTGCAGCAGATCTCTTTGAAAACTCAAAAAAAGGCTCAGTCAATGTCATAGGTAAAAACGGAATATTAAAAGATAGACCTGGTTTTGAAGTTGACTTTATTACAAATAATTCGTTTATTGATGAGTTTGATTTTCCAGACCAGTATCAAGTTAATATGATTTCAAAGGGTAGCTGGTCTTTAGAGTATGAAGGTGGTAGTTCAGAATTGTCAGAGGGGGACACATGCCTCATAACGCCAAACCTAACTTATAGAATGGTTCCATTAAACTCAAATGATGCCAGTCTTTTTCGGGTGACTAAGACTAATGATATAGCAGGGCCAACATGGAGATTGTAGTATTTATTTTAAGGAGATTGATTTGAATAAAATTTTAACCAGTCATGTCGGCTCATTGCCAAGAAGTCAGGAGGTGGTCGACTTTATTTTCGCTAGAGAAAATAATAAAAAATATGATCAAAATAGCTTTGATGAATGTATGCAAAGAAACGTTTTGAGTACAGTTGAAAAACAAAAAAACTCTGGAATTGACATTGTTAGTGATGGCGAAACCTCTAAAATTTCATATGCTACTTATGTCAAAGATAGATATACCGGTTTTTCGGGAGATAGCCCAAGAAATGCACCAGAAGATTTAAAGCTTTTTCCAGGATTTCTTCAAAGACTTGCAGATGAGGGAGGTACGCCACAATATGCTAGGCCAATGTGCACTGGAGAAGTAAAATCCAAGGGTCAGGGAGAGCTTCAAAAAGATATCGCCAATTTAAAAAATGCAATGAAAGCTCATGGAGTTGAGAGGGGTTTTATGAATGCAGCCTCACCGGGTGTCATTTCTTTATTTCTGCAGAATGATTTTTATGCAACTAGAGATGCCTACCTTGCAGCACTTGCAGATGCTATGAGAGAAGAATATGAAACGATTGTCGCTTCAGGATTAGACTTGCAACTTGATTGTCCGGACCTAGCTCTTTCGAGACATATGCTATTTAGTGATCTATCGGATTCAGAGTTCATAAAGATCGCAGAGTCGCATATGGAGGCTTTAAATCATGCTCTAAAAAATGTCCCATCTGAAAAAGTAAGAATTCATATTTGCTGGGGAAACTATGAGGGCCCACATGTCTGTGATATTGACATGAATAAGGTGTTTGGAACTTTAATGAAAGCGGATGCTCAATATACATTATTCGAGACCTCAAATCCAAGACATGCTCATGAATGGACAGTCTTTCGTGATCGAAAGAAAGAGATACCAGATGACAAAATACTGGTTCCTGGAGTTGTTGATACGACAACTAACTTTATTGAACACCCAGAGCTAGTCGCTGAGAGGATCAATAAATTTGTCAACATTGTCGGCAAGGAAAGAGTTATAGCGGGCTCTGACTGTGGCTTTGGAACCTTTGCAGGATTTGGAGCTGTAGATCCTGATATTGCATTTGCTAAGCTGAAGTCACTATCTGAGGGCGCTTTACTTGCAAGTAATTAGTTGTGAAAAGTCTAGTTATGGTTCCGGGTATGATGTGTGATGAAAGAATCTTTTCCCCACAAATAGAAGTACTGAGTCAGAACCTTGAAGTAACTATTGCAGATATTTCGAATTTTTCATCAGTCAGGGAGTTGGCCTCAGATGTGTTAAAAAAGGCTCCAAAAAATTTTTCACTCTTAGGGCATTCAATGGGCGGCATTGTTGCTATGGAAATATATTCTCAAGCACCTGATCGGATTGAGAAACTCATACTTATGGATACAAATCCTAAGGCTGAACTAGACGAAGTTAAATTAAAGCGAGAACCCCAGATAAGAGAGGTTAATAAGGGCAAGCTTCTCGAAGTGATGCGAGATGAAATGAAACCAAATTATCTTACCGAAAGTGAAAACAAAAGGAGCGTTCTAAATGTTTGTATGGATATGGCGTTGACCCTAGGACCACATGTTTTTATTAATCAATCAAGAGCCCTTCAATCAAGGTTAGATCAACAGAATACTATTCAATCAATTAAAATCCCTGTATTGATTCTGTGTGGCTCGGAGGATAAATTATGTCCTGTGGAAAGGCATGAGATGATGCATAATATGATTACTGATTCAGATTTAAAAATAATAAATAATGCGGGCCATATGCCTACATTAGAGCAACCCAGAGAAACAACGGAGGTAATAAAAGAATGGCTGATGAGATAGATTCAGACTTACTAAAACTGCTTCAGTCGGTCGATACACCAACTGTCTGTAATGCGATTGAGGTTGCTCAAGGCAAACGGGGCTTTTCTCAATTTACTAGAGGAACGATGCTTTGTTCTGATCCAGATGGTGGAGCTATGGTTGGTTTTGCTAAAACTGCAAAGATTGCAGCAATAGAGCCACCGAAAGAAAACCCAGAAATTATTAAAGAGCGAAGAATGAATTACTATCGCTATATGTCTGAAATAAATGGACCAACAGTTGTAGTTATTGAGGATCTTGATTTTCCAGACTGTATCGGAGCTTATTGGGGAGAAATTAATACTAAAGTACACAAGGGGTTTGGACTTTCAGGGGCTCTAACCAATGGAGTAATGAGAGATTTAGGTGATCTTGCAGAAGGCTTTACGGTAGTCGCTGGTTCAATAGGCCCTAGCCATGGTTTTGTGCATGTCCGTGAGATAGATACCCCTGTAAATGTCTTTGGAATGACGGTGAATCCAGGCAACTTAATCCATGCAGATCGTCATGGAGCAGTTGAAGTTCCGAATGAAGTAATACCTATTTTGAAAGATTCAATTCATAAGCTGTTTGCTTCTGAAAGGCTCATATTAGACCCTGCAGAAAAAACAGAATTTAGTTTTGATGATTTTAAAAGAGCATGGGAAGATTTTGAAAAATCCCGTACCTAGTTTTATTCTATTGATCATTGAGTTACCATAAAGTTTATTTATTTTAATAGGAAAATTATGTCGATATATGACCGTTCATTCTATTTGAAATATGCAGCGGCATTGAGCCATCCGGGAGACTTCTCTTCCAACATTGCGATTTTTTTTGGTGAGGATGCTGACATTAATGTTGTCCATCCGTTTAATCAGCTCAAAGGTGCAGAAATATACCTTAATGAATTTCTCCTTCCGCTCCAACATTCATTCGAAGGACTCTATAGGCGTGATGATATCTTCATGGCAGGAGAATTTGAGGGACAAAATTGGATCAGCTCAACCGGGTATTATGTTGGTCAATTCGAAAATGATTGGATCGGCATTAAAGCGACAAAAAGTCTGAGTTATCTGCGCTATGGTGAATTCCACCGTATCGAGAATGAACAAGCTGTAGAAAGCTATATTTATCTAGATATTCCAGAACTGATGATTGCCTGCAATCAATGGCCTTTGGATATGGGTCCAGGGTATTCCCGAGGATACACCGGTCTGATTCAGGGCCCCGCGTCACGAGATGGCGTCCTAATAAATTCTCTAGACCCTGCTGAGGGGCAGCAAAGCTATCAAATTGTTACCGATATGCTCAATAAATTAGCGACTAAGGATGAGGCCTGGCGTCCTTATTGGCATAAGAATATGATGTGGTATGGACCAGGTGCATTCGGTTCTTTTATTGGCGTTGAGGAGTTTGCTTCATTTCAAGTGCCGTTTGAATCCCAGTTTGAAGGGTGGTCAGGTGGAACAAAAAATAATGGCTTTACAAAACACTTCACAAGATTTGGCGAGGGCAATTACACCTGCTCAGGAGGCTGGCCATCATTGACCGGTGTTAACGTTAAACCATTCCTAGGTCAAGGCCCAACCAACGAGCGAGTTTTTATGCGTGTTTGTGATTGGTGGCGTCGTGAAAATGAGCTCTTAGTTGAAAATTGGGTATTTGTCGATGTTCCACATGTATTATTGCAGCTCGGCTATGACCCGTTGCCAAAATGGCAAAAGTAGTGCAATTCTGAAAAATAGTGTTCAATAGTGAGGCTAATTAGTATTAAAAAAAATCTAAAGGAATATTCTGAATACGAATGCAAAATTATTTATATATTAATATAGACTGTGTTATAATTCATTGCAATCGTATGCAAAATGAAGATTTAAGGTCATTCGATGTGATACTAAGAGTATTTAATTGAGTATAAATAGGAGAGTAAATATGTTTTTAAGAAAAATTGCTACAGTTGTAGCGTTAACAACATTAGCTTCTAGTGCCTGGGCAGGATGTGGAGCATCCGATGGCCGTGTAAGCATTGTTGGAAATGAGTTCCCAGCGATCCAAACTGTTGGTGCAGGCGCTATGGAATGTGCTGGTGGAGGTGTTACAGTTGAGAAAAACTTAACAGCTGATCACCAAAAAATTAATGTGCCAGGTATGCAAGGTAATCCAGCTGAATTTACAACAGCGATTGTTGCAAACTCATCGATTGTTGCACTAATGAATAATGATGTGATTAGACCGCTTGATGATCTAGTTGCTAAGCATGGTCAAGGCCTAAAGAAGAGCCAGCTAATCACTGTTGATGGAAAGATTATGGGTATTGCCTTCATGGCAAACGCTCAGCATTTAGTTTTCAGAGCAGATGTCTTAGATCAGTTAGGTATTGCGCCGCCAACAACTTATGAAGAGATGTTAGTTGCTGCTGCGAATATACGTGCCAGTGGAATGATGGAGCATCCAGTCGGAGGTGCTTATGCTGCTGGTTGGAACTTAGCTGAAGAATTTGTTAATATGTACATTGGTCAGGGCGGTGAGTTCTTTAAGCCTGGTTCTGCTGAGATTGCAGTTAACAATCAACATGGTGAAGATGCACTTCACATGATGAGAGCGTTATCAGATTACATGAACCCAGACTTCTTGACTCACGACTCAAATGCAACGAGTGCTGAATGGAAAGCAGGTAATGTTGCGCTTATGAATATGTGGGGTTCTCGCGTTGGACCACTTAAGAGTGATGAAGTAGACCCAACAGTTGCAAATAATACTGATATTGCAGGTCCAATGACAGTAGGCGGTGGCTCAACTCCTGCTTCAACACTATGGTGGGATGGATTCACTGTTTCTAAGAACATTTCGGATGCAGATGCAGAGGCTACCTTTATGGCTATGATGCACGCAATTCGTCCTGAAATGCTAAATGATGAAACTTCACCGTTAGCGGTTTGGCTAATTGATGGTTATCAGCCAACGGATGCTGCCAAGGGTGTATTTGCTGCAGCTGCAATGGGAACAACTCCATATCCAATGTTGCCATATGCTGGTCTAATGCATTCAGCAGCAGGTAAAGAGCTTGTTGATTTCATGCAAGGAAAAGAAACAGCTAGTCAAGCACTGGCTGACTTAGAAGCAGCTTACACAACTGCTGCTAAAGAAAAAGGTTATCTCTAAACTTTAATGTTTTGATCTCCTAAGTAGGGGCATGTTTATAGCGTGCCCCTTCTTTTTATGAAATATAGAGTGTTAAACCATAATTAACTTGTATGAAGCATAAGACTTTTTTTTGGTTCTTTTTACCTACAGCGCTTGCGATGATTTTATTCATAGCGTTGCCCCTAACTTCTGTTGTGAGCCAGTCATTTCATGCCCCACATGACGAGGTATTGCTTGTTTCTGAAATCTGCGATCCATTCGGCTGTGAGACAGAATCGACTATTGACCATCAGGCAACCGAACAACTGAAGAAAGATCAGCCCTTAGGAAAGTGGGTTGGATTTGAAATCTATACTGATCGAAACCATCTAGCCTTTAAAGAGGTTGCCGAGTTTTGGGAAAATAGGACAAGCTTCACTGGTTTTATTTCCAGTCTTAATAATCTTCAATTTTATAGGGCAATGGGATTCACTTTGACTTATGTCATTGTGGTAACCCCTTTGGTTATATTGTTTGGATTAATAATTGCACTGGCAGTGAACTCTCTGCATCGACACCTTAAAGGGCTTATGGTGTTCTTTTCATTGCTTCCAATGATTGTAACCCCCCTTGTTGGTTCTTTAATTTTATTTTGGATGATTGATGCGAGAGGAATAGTTGGCTCAGGACTCCAAGAGATATTTTCAGATCCAAATCTATCATTAAAGGCATCAACTGGGCTAACTTGGGTAACGCTGATTGTTTATGGCGTGTGGCATTCCGCACCTTTCGCGTTTATTGTTTTTTATGCTGGTCTTCAAACGGTTCCTAAAGAAACTTTGGAGTCGGCAATGATTGATGGCGCTACTCGTTTTCAACAAGTTATTCATGTTGTAGTTCCTCATCTGTCGCCACTAGTTGCTTTCGTGGCATTAATTCAACTGATGGATAACTTTCGAGTATTTGAGCCAATAGTTGGTTTTAGTGCATCAGCACATGCAACCTCACTCTCATGGATTATATGGAATGATATTGGTCAAGAAATCAGACTTTTTTCGTCTGCAGCAACGACATCAGTTCTGACAATCATCGGAGTTGTTATTCTTCTAATGCCAGTTTTGATAAGAACGTGGCGTGAATTTAATCCGGACAAATGATATGACTTCTAATCAAATTAAGAGACCATTGGGACTTCAGTTATTGATTTATGGCTTTGTGTTGCTTTGGTTAATTGTGGCCGCCTTTCCATTCTTTTGGACAATGTGGGGATCCTTTAAGGTAGAGTTAGATTTTTTCTCAAAGGGAGACTGGAAACATGCCATATCAGGGATTAGAACGCAGGCGGTATATGGAGAATCTTTTACAGGCGCAGGCTATGAGGGTGCATGGATTCAGGAAGAGTTTTGGCGCGCTTTTCTTAATACAGCAATAGTCTGTTTTTTTACTGTACTTACCTCACTAACTATTGCTACTTTGGGAGGGTACGCGCTTTCTAGGTCAGGCTTCCGTTATTCATTTTGGCTTCTAATAATAGCTCTTGTTTTTCGCGCTTTACCGCCAATAACTTTGGTTTCAGGATATCTTCCTCCATTTTATGCTTGGAATGTTTGGGGTTTATTGCCCACTACCATCATTGTGTTAGTGGCAATAAATCAGCCATTTACTCTGTGGATGCTTCACTCATTTTTTCAAACGATTCCGAAAGAGCTTGATGAAAGTGCTAAAGTAGATGGTTGCACACAGTTTCAAGCATTCAAAAATGTGATTATTCCTGTCATGTGGCCTGGAGTAATTACGGCGGGCCTTTTCTCATTTCTTTTGGCTTATAATGATTTTGCTGTCACAGCTGTTCTTTTAAACCAAGACAATCAAACAATGGTTCCAAAAATTGCTAGTTTTATGGGTACAACTCAAACAGAGGGTAATGTGATGTTTGCTGTAGCAGCAGTTGTTTCATCTATAATCCCATTATTTCTTCTAGTATTATTCTTTCAGAGGCAGCTAGTAAGCGGACTTACTGCTGGAGCTGTCAAGGGATAAACCATGGAAAAGTTCGATTATATTGTTATTGGTGCAGGATCTGCAGGATGCGTATTAGCCAATCGTCTTAGTGAGAATCCTGCAAATACTGTTTGTCTTATCGAGGGCGGTGGAAGTGATAAAAGTCCTTGGGTCAAAATTCCTGCCGGCCTCTCTGTTGCTTACGATCATAAAAAACTTGATTATGCCTACAAGGGGGTTCCCCAAAAGCACTTAGATGACCGAGTCATTACAGTTAACCGAGGCAGATGTCTTGGGGGTTCAAGCTCTATTAATGGCATGATCTATATCCGAGGCAATAAGAATGATTATGATAATTGGGAAAAACTTGGATGCAAAGGTTGGTCTTATAATGATGTTTTACCAATCTTTAAAAAACTCGAAAATGACAAGACTGGTGGGGATCCCCAATACCATTCGACAAATGGAGAGTGGCCAGTTGTTATGCCACAAGATATTAATAAGACTGCTAAACGCTTTGTAAAGTCTGCGGCTCATGTAGGTCTCTCGCATAATGCTGACTTCAATGATGCCTCTCAATTAGGCCTCGGTATTTATAAGGTAAATCAAGATAAAGGTACTCGGGTAAATTCTTACAGGGCCTTTATTGAGCCCATTGTTTCTAGACCCAACCTAACTATATTAACTCATGCAAGAGTTGAGACAATTAAAATTGAGGGTGATACTGCTAAATCCATAAAAATTCAAGTTAAAGGCATTGATAAAGAACTGTTCTGTAATAAAGAATTAGTGCTATCTGCTGGCGCTATTGAGTCACCAAGGATACTTTTGTCTTCTGGAATTGGCAATAAGAAGGAGCTTGAAAAAGAGGGAATTACATGCCACCTCAATGTTCCTGGAGTTGGCGAAAACCTTCAGGACCATTTGGATACCATGGTAACGGTTCGCTCAAACAAGGCAGAATCTATTGGAGTTTCGTGGAGATCATTTTTGCCTCAAGTAATTACCTCACCTTTAAACTTTCTTTTGAGAAGAATGGGTTGGTGGACGAGTAATTTTGTTGAGGCTGGCGGTTTTGCAGCTACAAAACTAGGAACACCTGATTATCCAGATGTCCAGTTTCACTTTACGCCTATATATCGTAGCCACCGAGGAAGAAAATTTGAGTTCGGTCATGGCTACTCATTGTTTACTTGTTTATTGAGGCCTCATAGCAAGGGTTCAGTTAAGTTAAAGAGTGATGGTAACAAATATCAAGTCCTGATTGATCACAACTTTTTATCTGACTCTAGAGATGAGGCAAATATTGTTGAGGCCATCAAAAAAGCGAGAGAAGTTTTGTCATCTAAAGAGTTTGATGAGGTGCGAGGAGAGGAGATGGCTCCAGGACAATCTATTCAGTCAGATGAGGAACTATTGGCTTATATTCGTCGCACATCCCTTACAGTTTATCATCCAGTTGGGACCTGTAAGATGGGCGCCGATGATTTAGCAGTCGTCTCACCAAGTGATTTAAAAGTAAAAGGTATGAATAACCTTAGAGTGATTGATGCCTCGGTCATGCCAAGCATTGTGAGTGGCAATACCTCTGCCCCAACCATGATGATTGCTGAGCGAGGAGCTAGAATGATATTAAATGGGATGGGAATATGAATCAGAATTTTCAAAAAGAAAAAAACTTAGTTTTAGATTATTACAAAGCCTTGGATAAAGCTGAGGGTGATGAAATTTCAAAAGTCTTAAGCAGCCATATTGGTAAAGATTATATTTGGAGAGGGTTTCACCCTTTTAATGAACAATCTGATGCAGAAGAATTATCCAAAGTCTTCTGGCAGCCATTTCGCCATGCCTTTAAAAATATGCAAAGAAGGATGGATATTTTTATAGCTGGTAAAAACCAGATAGATGGATTTGAATCCGTTTGGGTCGTCTCCATGGGTCACTTGATGGGCTTGTTTGATAATGAGTGGCTTGGCATTCAGCCATCAAGAAAAATGGCTTTTCTGCGTTACTGTGAATTTAATAAAGTTCAAGATGGCAAGATTACTGAAACAGCCATGTTTTTTGATATCCCTCATGTGATGATTCAAGTTGGTTTAACTCCTTTCCCGCCTCAAACAGGAGCACATCTTGTTCAGCCAGGACCAATGACTCACGAAGGTTTGCTTTTTGATCAGCAGGATGCCGCCGAGGGTGAAAAAACTCTTGCCTCAATAAATTTCATGGTTGAGGATATGAGAGATTGGAAGCATACTAATGAATTACCTCTAGTTGACGAGCTTAGAAGAAGCTGGAAAGAAGATATGATCTGGTGGGGGCCTGCTGGAATTGGAGCAACCTATACCATTGAAAGATATGCCGAGCAGCATTCAGGGCCATTTAGAGCTTCTTTTAAAGATCGGATATCCAATGGACATCTTTGCAAATTAGCTGAAGGCCATTTTGGTGGTTTTTTTGGATGGCCTAATCTTACACTCACTCCAACAGGGGGCTTTATGGGTATGCCTGCAACTGGAAAGCCAGGCGATATGAGAGTCATAGATATGTACAGGAGGGAAGGAGACATGCTTGCTGAAAATTGGATCTTTATTGATCTGTTGCATTTTTGGAAACAACAGGGCGTTGATATTTTAGAAAGGATGGCTCAAAATCCAAGAAATTAATTTTTTCTTGTGTTGACATGTAAATTCATTTAACATCCAAATTCTATACATCATTAGGTTGAGTGCTGGTGAGAAGAGGTAGAAGTAAAAACGTTAGAGAAGTTACAAACTTTCAGCAGGCTCCTTACGGCCAAAAAAAGAATCCCTTTCAACCTATGTCAATCTATTCAGAAGATGAGATTGAGTCAATTCATCAGGCGTCATTGAAAGTGTTGTGCGACACAGGGATGGACATCCAGTCACCGCGTGCTGTCGAAATTCTCAAAAGAGAAGGCGCAATGATTGGGAGTGATGGAAGACGTGTTAGGTTTGATCCAGACTTCGTGATGGAAAAAATTTCCACTACGCCAAGTGAATTTACTCTTCATGGCAGATATAAAGAGAGGCATGTTCATGTTGGAGGTCAATCCTTTATCAACACTATGGTCTCGAGCGCTCCAAATGTTTCTGATCTTGACAGAGGGCGAATCTTAGGTAACTTTGAAGACTATTCAAACCTGATCAAGCTTGGTGAAATCTTGAATACTGTGCATGCTCTTGGCGGTTACCCAGTTGAGCCATGTGATATAGATGTTCGGGAGCGTCATTTACATGCGGTATCTGCTGCCGCTCGATTATCGACAAAGCCACTATTTGGTTATGCTATTGGCAGTGAGAGAATGTTAGATGCCATTGAAATAGTTCGAATTTCAAGAGGCATTGATAAAGAAACGCTTTTAAAAGAGCCTTCAATTACGACTGTCGTCAATGCGAACTCACCTCTAGTTTATGATAAAGCCCTTATGGAGGGAGCTATAGAAATGGCTGAGCATAATCAGCCAGTAATCTATACCCCATTCACTTTGGCCGGTGCTATGGCGCCTATTACTGTTGCAGGAGCTCTTGTTCAGCAGAATGCAGAGTCTCTTGCTGGACTTACTTTTCATCAATGCGTTAATCCAGGAGCACCGGCAATTTATGGAAGCTTCACATCTAATGTTGACATGAAATCAGGCTCCCCTGCCTTTGGGACCCCAGAATATACACAGGCCACAATTGCGAGTGGACAGCTTGCAAGAAAATATAAAATCCCTCTTCGCGCCTCAAATGCAAATGCCTCTAATGCTGCAGATGAGCAATCCGTTTATGAATCTCAGATGTCTTTGTGGGCCTGTCTTTTAGGTCAAGTTAATTTTATCCTACACGGACATGGTTGGATTGAAGGCGGGCTCTGTGCATCTTATGAGAAGGTCATTTTGGATGCAGAGATGAGTCAAATGATGGAGGCTTTTTTAACTCCTTCTCCGGTCAATAAAGATACGCTTGGTGTCGATGCAATTGCGGAGGTTGGTCCAGCCGCTCATTTTTTTGCAGCTCAGCAAACATTGGATCGATATGAAACAGAACACTACAACCCTCTATTATCTGATTGGAGAAATTTTGAGTCATGGAGGGATGCAGGCTCTGAGACTGCCTCTCAGCGCGCCAATAAAATATGGAAGCAGCTCTTGGCTGATTACAAAGAACCTAAACTTGCACCTGAGGTTGAAGAGGAGCTCTCAAGTTTTGTGGATAAAAGAGTTTCAGAAGGTGGTGCACCACCTTTATAAAGAGCTAAATTTTTTCAATTTTTAAAGTCAAATTTTTTAACTTGAGTTTCGCTGTTTTTTAAATTAACATTTAATTTTAATTAGATAGATTTATTATGAAGGATCAGGCAAGAGTTGTAGTTATTGGTGGCGGTGTTGTTGGCTGCTCAATACTATTTCATCTTGCAAAAATGGGATGGAAGGATGTTGTTTTATTAGAACGAGATGAGTTAACCTCGGGTTCAAGCTGGCACGCAGCAGGACAAATTCATACGATTAGTTCTGATCCAAATATTTCGAGACTTCAAGATTACACAATTAACCTTTACAAAGAGATAGAGGAAACTTCAGGGCATTCTGTAGGAATGCATAGCACTGGAGGATATTATTTGGCCTCTAACCAGAGCTGGTATGACTACCTTAAAAGAGAAAGATCCAAAGCGAGGTCAATGGGTCTTGAGCAAGAGTTTGTTTCCTTAGATGAGGTTGTTGAAAAGCACCCTCTCATCAATCCTGAAAATTATGTTGCAGCTTTATGGGATCCTCTTGACGGCGATATAGATCCATCAGGTGTGACTTATGCTTATGCGAAATCAGCCCGTGTTCATGGGGCTGAGTTTTATACGCATACCCCGGTAATAGAAACCAACCAAAGGGTAGATGGTTCATGGGATGTTGTGACTGAAAAAGGAAATATTCATGCTGAACATATTGTCAATGCCGGAGGGCTATGGGCTCGTGAGCTTGGTCGTATGTCTGGTATTCATTTGCCAGTGGTGCCAATGGAGCACCACTACCTAATTACCGAAGAGATAGATAAGATTACTTCACTTCCAGAGGGCCAGAGATTGCCTGCATGTATTGATTATGAAGCCAATATCTATTTCAGACAAGAACGTTCAGGCCTGCTACTTGGAACCTATGAGCCTCAGTCAACGCCCTGGTCTTTAGACGGAACCCCACAAACGTTTGGACATGATTTACTTGAACCAGATTTAGACCGAATCGCCGATAGACTGGCTTTGGCTTTTGAGCGAATCCCATCGCTTCAGAATGCTGGCATCAAGGACACAATAAACGGCCCATTCGTTTTTTCTCCAGATGGCAATCCCATGATTGGTCCAGTACCAGGAATGAAGAATTACTGGACAGCAGTTGGCGTCATGGCTGGATTTTGTCAGGCCGGCGGGGTTGGAAAGACCCTAGCAGAATGGATGATTGAAGGAGAGCCATCGATTGATGTTTGGGCGATGGATATTGCACGTTTTGGAGATTTTGCGACGCCAGAATGGGGGGTTATTAAGTCATCTGAAAATTATGAACGACGTTTTGTGATGACCTTCCCTAACGAAACGCTGCCTAAAGGAAGGCGTCAGAAAACAACATCAATTTATGACCGTCTTACCCAGAAAGGCGCAGTATGGCAAGATTCTTTTGGCCTTGAAAACGCACTCTGGTTTGCCGCATCTCCCGAGGATGCCTATGAAGAACCAACATTTCACAGATCAAGATCTCATGGGTATGTAGCTAAGGAAGTCGAAGCTGTGAGGGCGTCTGTTGGAGCAAGTGAGGTAGCTAATTTCGCCAATCACAAGTTTACTGGTAAGGGAGCTAAAGCCTTTTTGAATAAGGTATTGGCAGGTAGGATTCCAGGCCCTGGAAGAGTGAATCTGACACCTATGCTTTTGGAGAGCGGTAAGCTCAACGGTGACCTCACAGTCGCCTGTATTGACGAAGAAACATTCTACTTATTCGGTTCAAGCGTTGCACAAAATATGCATCTTCGATGGTTTGAGATGCATCTTGAGGGCGTTCAAGATGTTCTCTATCAGAACATGACAGATGATTTTCATGGTATTGCGATATCGGGTCCAAACTCTCGAGAATTGTTATCAAGGCTTACTCGGGAAGATGTGAGTTCAGAGGCATTTAAATTCAGAGATATAAAAGATACCTTTATAGGTGGTGTGCCTGCCCTTTGCGTTAGGATTTCGTTTACTGGAGAGCTTGGTTATGAGATTTATGTGGCTCCTCAGTACCAACTGAAACTCTTTGAGGCTATAGAAGAGGCAGGGGCAGATCTTAACCTTAAGTGGTTTGGAGGTAGAGCTTTGATGTCTATGAGGCTTGAGAAAAGTTGGGGCGCATGGACCATGGATTTCAGGCCAGACTTTACAATAATGGAGTCAGGTCTTGATTTCTTCGTGGACTGGGGCAAGGACTTTATAGGAAAAAAAGCAGCATTAATTGAGAAAAAGAATGGACCAAGCAAAAAGCTTTCAGTAATACATATCGATACTGAAACTGATGTCAGTGGTGACGAGGCAGTGATGCATAATGGGGAGTGTGTTTCCTATATTACTTCAGGGGGCTATGGACATTCGGTTAAAAAATCACTTGCGATGACCTATCTTCCAGTTGAATTAATTGACTCCAATGCAAAACTTGAAGTAGAGATATTGGGAGAGTTCAAAGAGGCATCCATTGTCATGGAGCCCCTTTATGATCCGTCTGGATCTAAAATGAGGTGACCATCGAGGATTATTAAATGAGTTTTATAGCATCTAAAAGACATCATGCAAAAATAGGTTCTCACCTAAAAGGTGAAGAGGATATTTACACTCTAAATAAACATGCGCTCGGCCCAGGAGAGCTTGCTGAATCTGAGTGGCTTAAGGCGGGTTTAGCCAATCCAAATATGACCAAAATTAGGGAGTATCGACTCAAAAGAGTACGTGAAAAACTTATCGAATTTGACTGTGCCGGTATTCTTCTCTATGACCCATTAAATATTCGCTATGCAACGGACAGCACCAATATGTCTTTGTGGACATCCCATAATGCTGCTCGTTACGCGCTTGTTATGACTGAAGGCCCTGTCATTATTTTTGAGTTTGATGCACATGAGTTTCTTTCTAATCACAACCCCTTAATTACTGAAGTCAGACATGCCATCACGTATCTATATTTTACTGCTGGAGATAAGAGTAAAGAGAAGGCCAAGATATGGGCATCTGAAATTGTTGATATAGTCAAGGAGCATGG
The DNA here is from genome assembly GCA_902509905.1 of uncultured Gammaproteobacteria bacterium. GTDB lineage: Bacteria > Pseudomonadota > Gammaproteobacteria > PS1 > Pseudothioglobaceae > Pseudothioglobus. The sequence goes on from CABWZI010000001.1 coordinate 39,611, forward strand.
CAAAGGCAATAAAAGATTGGCTCTCGATCACTGCGCACCTGAAGGAATTCACGAGCTCCAGTCAAATGGCCTAGAACTTGCAAATGGTGAAGAGGTGATGGAGCTTGCTAGACTCATTAAGTCAGACGACGAGATGATGGCTATGCGGCGCTCAATCTTTTCGTGTGAAAAGTCTATGGAGCTGATGCGTCATCATTTTAAGCCAGGCATAACTGAGCAAGAGCTTTGGAGTCGCTTTCAAATGGAGGCAGTTTCAAGGGGGGCAGAGTGGATTGAGACGAGGTTGCTCGCCTCCGGCCCCAGAGCAAATCCTTGGTATCAGGAGTGTTCATCTCGACCTATATTAAGCGGCGAATTAATGGGTTTTGATACAGACCTAGTTGGCTCTTACGGCTACTGTACTGATATGTCTCGGACATGGCTATGTGGTGATGAAAAGCCTAATGATGAGCAAAGAGAAATCTATACCATGGGCTATGAGCAAATTCAAAACAATATCGAGTTGTTAAAACCAGGCACCACATTTAAAGAGTTAACACTGAACTCTAAAGAGTACTCAAAGGATGAGTTTCGCCATTACTCGGTCCTTTTTCATGGTGTGGGTTTGTGTGATGAGTTTCCTGCGATACCATTTAGTTGGGAGTTAAATGAGAACAGTTTTGACGGGGTTCTTCAGCCTGGGATGGTGATGTGTGTTGAGACTTATGTTGGAAGATATAGCGGAGGTCCAGGTGTGAAACTTGAAGAGCAGGTGTTAATCACTGAAAGTGGATATGAACTATTAACAAGTTATCCATTTGAAAAAGATTTGTTAAGCTAAACTTTAAGAGATTAATTTCTACTCAAGAACACATGAAAATAAGCAAAGAATTAATTTCTAGTATAGATAATCAGAATATTTATCTTGTTAATATTAAAAATGACAATAATTTCAGTGTTTCATTTTCAAATTTCGGTGGCTATATCCATCAAGTTTTAATTCCTTATGACAATAATCCAGAATTAACTGAGGATGTAATTCTTGGCTATGAAGATCCTTTAGGTTGTATAACGGATAGAAGCTTTTTCAATGTAATTACTGGAAGAGTCTGCAATCGAATGAAGGATGCTGAATTTACACTTAACTATAAAAAATATAAATTAAATAATAACAATGGAAATAATCATCTTCATGGAGGAAGCACAGGCTTTAATAAGAGGCTTTGGACGATAGACTCAATTGATGAGAATAAAGACGAAGTCATCGTATCAATGTCCTATCTATCTTCACATCTAGAAGAAAAATATCCTGGTAATTTATCCTGTACTACTCAATATAAGTTCAATAGCAAGAACGAATTTTCAATTTGTTATTCAGCTACGACAGATCAAGACACTATTGTCAACATTACTAATCATAACTATTGGAACTTTCATGGTCACAATGATTATTATGGAAAGATTCTTAATCATAGTGCTCAGATTTATGGGAATCAGGTTTGTGAGGTAGAGTCAGACCTAATACCCAATGGCAATCTCTTAAATGTTGCTAATACCAAATATGACTTCCTAGAAAGTAACCCTATTTCGAAAGAGCTTATAGATCAAGGCGGTATTGATATTAACTATGTTGTTAATAACGAAAAAGAAATGAAGAAAGTGGCAAGGGTATGGAGTGATCTAACAGGTATGGGGGTTCAGTACTCTAGTGATCAACCTGGACTTCAGTTTTATACGGGTGGCAACATGCATCCTGAGTACCAAGGCAAGAATCAGAGAACTTATGGAAAAAATTATGGTCTTTGTATGGAAACTCAATTTTTTCCTGATGCAATCAATCAGGATAACTTTGAGAGCCCAATTTTAAAAGTGGGCGAAACCTACACTTCAAATACTATAATTAAACTTTCAAATAATTATTAGAAGCATGAGCATAATCCCAAAAACAATGAGCGCAGTTTTGACAACTGGCCATGGTGGTTATGAGGTGCTTGAGTACCGAAATGACATTGAAGTTCCCACCCCTAATTCAGATCAAGTTTTGATTAAGGTTTTAGGGGCGGGCATCAACAATACCGATATTAACACCAGAACTGCTTGGTATTCAAAGTCAGTCAAAGGAGAAACCAATGCTAGTAATTCTCAAGGGGAAGATGACGATGGAAGTTGGTCTGGTGAGCCTTTAGAATTTCCAATCATTCAGGGCGCAGACTGCTATGGAGAAATCGTTGCTGTTGGAGACGGAGTCGATGCTGGTCGAATTGGTGAACGAGTATTGGTTAGAACGATGCAGCAGTATGCTGTGGCATACAGGCCCTATGAGTGCTGGACGATGGGATCAGAATGCAATGGTGCTTTTTCAGAATATATGATCGCTTTTAGTGATGAAAGTTTTAAGATTGAAAGTAATTGGTCGAATGCGGAACTGGCATCCATACCCTGTGCATATTCCACGGCAGAAAACCTATTGGAGCGTTCAGATGTCAAAGAGGGTGAAGTTGTTCTTATCACAGGAGCGTCAGGTGGTGTTGGGTCAGCTGCTATTCAGCTAGCTAAGAGAAGAGGCGCTAGTGTTGTTGCTATATCAAGCAAAGCAAAGTCAGATTTAGTTAAAGAAATCGGTGCAAATACAGTTGTTAATAGAGAAGCTAAATTAACAGACTCTATAGAAATTGAGAGTATTGATGTCGTTATTGATCTGGTTGCAGGGGAGCGCTGGGGAGACTTGCTAGATGTATTAAAAAAAGGTGGGAGGTATGCAGCAGCTGGGGCTATCGCAGGGCCAATTGTTGAACTTGATGTTAGAACACTGTACTTAAAAGACTTAGTTTTAATAGGGTGTACTTTTCAAGATCGAAAAGTTTTTGAAAATTTAATTGGATATATCGAAAGAAACGAAATAACCCCCCTCGTTTCTAAGACTTATCCTTTAAAAGATATTATTGCTGCTCAAAAAGACTTTGTATCAAAGAAGTATGTGGGTAAGTTGGTTCTTTTGCCATAATGAAAATTAAGCAAATAGATGTTTTTCAATTGGATCTTCCTTATTCTGGGGGAATCTACCTCTTATCAGGTGGGAGGGAATACTCATTTTTTGATGCTACTATTGTTCGAGTTTTAACTGACTCAGGTATTGAAGGATGGGGTGAAAGCACCCCTTTCGGTTCTAATTATATAGCGGCCCACGCTAAGGGAGTGCGCGCTGGTATTGAAGAGATGGCTCCGAGCTTGTTGGGAAAAGATCCTAGGCACTTAGACCGAATCAATGAAGTAATGGATAATGCTTTAGTTGGACATAATCATGCAAAAACACCACTCGATGTTGCCTGCTGGGATATTTTTGGAAAGTCTGTAGAGATGCCTGTTTGCGACCTATTGGGTGGTAATACCAATGAACCGTTGCCCTTAATTTCTTCAATCCATGCTGGTGAACCCGACGATATGAGAGAGCGAGTGAAAAGACACCGTGATTTTGGGTATAGAGGGCACTCAATTAAGCTTGGTGATGATCCTCATGATAATGCAAATAGAATTGAAGCCTGTTTAGCAGATCGAAAGAGTGGAGAGTATTTTATTGTAGATGCAAATGGAGGACTGACTGTCGAATCTGCACTTAGGTTGTTGAATATTCTTCCGAGTGGATTGGATTTTGCATTAGAGGCTCCATGTGCAACCTGGCGAGAAAACCTCTCTCTAAGAAGACGCACCTCTGTGCCAATAATTTGGGATGAACTTGCTCTAAATGAAGCAGATATTCTTCAGATTGGATCTGACGATGGAGCTGAAGGTATTGGTTTAAAAATCTCAAAAAATGGGGGTTTGACGAAGTGCCGCAGACAAAGAGATATTTGTCTTGCAGCTGGCTATACAATGAGTATCCAAGACACAACGGGTTCTGATATAGCATTTGCTGCTATTGTCCATTTAGGTCAGACACTTCCAAAAAAATATCTTCGATGTATTCTTGACTGCAGAGATATGGTCTCAGTCAAAACTGCTGATGGAGAATTTAAAGCTACTAACGGTTTCGTATCTGCACCAAAATCATTTGGATTAGGCATTACTCCTCGATTAGATGTTTTGGGCGATCCCGTTATTAGCTATAAATAATAAAAGTCATTTTTCTTTTCCTGCCATCAGTTCTTTCCAGCGCATATAGCTATTAACACCAAACCACATGAATGGTTTTGGCATTAATTTTTTTGGTGCCTCTTCGTCAACAAAGTCAGGAATAAGACTATTGACGGTTCCAGTTATTTTTTCGGCCGTAATGACACCAATCGCAGTACCTTTTGCAGTCCCAAGACCATTTTGACAACAAGCTGAGTAGATGCCTTCATCAACCTCTCCCTGAGCAAAAACATTATTAAGGCTCAGACAAAGTCGCCCTCCCCATGAGTAATCCATAGACACTTTATCAAGCATTGGAAAGCGTGCTTTAAATGATTCATTATGGCTATTGGCAGCTCCACTCATAAATGAATCTGAGGCTTCCAAGCTTGGGTTATAAGACCATCTATTTCGAACTAGGATTCTATTGCCGCCGATTCCAGAAATGCGCCTTACTGAAGAGCCCATAGCGTCAGCTGAAGTCAATCCCCACTCTTGGCTGCCTCCCAGCATATTGGACTCATCTAAAGTTAACTCTCTTGATAAAGATGAGTAGGTAAAAATAGTCATTAACCTATTCTGAAAGTATCCAAATTTTTCAACTAAGCCGTTGACAGCTAATATAACTTTTGGGCTTGATATTGATCCAAGATTAGTTTTAGCCTTCCATACTTTTTGTCCATCATGCATGCCTTCCTCTTCAAGAGAAATGACCGGAGAGTTTTCATAAATCGTTGTATTGGGACTCTTAGAGACGCCATCTGCGAGTGACTGGATGTAAAGCGCAGGTTGTAGCATCGCTGTACCTGGTGTCCATAGACCATTTAGGTAGTAATCTATTCCTGTCAGGTCTTTCATTTCTTGAGAGTCGAGCATCTTATAGCTTTCACTCGTCTTGTCCAGGTGCTTTGCATACTCTGTATTGAAATTCACCCCTTTTGGGGTTGCTGCTGCGTTCGTTTTTCCAACCAGCTGAATTGCCTCAGGCGGCATCTCATATTCTTCTGAAGCATTCTTGGCAAATTCAATTGCAGAGCGATTAATCAGGGTTTGTTCGCGATCTTTATCGAGGCTTCCTACGTAATCATCTGAAGCTAAGTTGTGGGGTAAGTCAATCATAAAGCCCGAGTTTCTCCCAGCGGGTCCTTCTGAAATTTCACAGGCTTCGAGCAGAGCAATTTTTGCTTTATTATCGATTTGAATTAAACGCCTAGCCACAGAGAGGCCGGCAAAGCCTCCGCCAATAATCAAGTAGTCTGCGTTGAGATGATCTGAAAGTTTTGGGTTAACCTTTCTTTTGGGGAGGATTTCCTTCCAGCCCGTATCACCGGGATTTTTGGGTAACTTGATCTGATTCATTTATTTTAATCTACTGACTCTTCTGGAGCACGATCTGAGAGATCAATCCATATTGTTTTGAGTTCAGTGTATTGATCATGAGCATGAATGGAATTATCTCTCCCACCAAAACCTGACTGTTTATAGCCTCCAAATGGCGTACTCATGTCACCCTCGCCGTAACAGTTAACTGTCACTGTGCCAGCTTTAATGGCTCGTGCAGCTCTGATTGCTTTTTTACCGTTCGAGGTGAAAACACTGGCAGCTAATCCATACTCAGTATTGTTTGCAACTGCAATAGCCTCGTCGAAAGATTTGACAGTAATAACTGAGAGGACAGGTCCAAAAATTTCTTCTTGTGCAATTTTAGAATCTGGGTCTACCTGATCGATAATGGTAGGAAGGACATAGTTAGGTTTTTCAGTCGTGCCGCCAACTAAAATGTTGTCCTGTTTGAGATAGCTGCATACTTTTTTATAATGTTCCTCATCTACTAAAGAGCCAAGGTAATTGGATGGGTCGAGAGGATCACCTGTCTTCCAATCTCTAAGATGTGCAAGTACTTTTTCAAGTAAAGTCTCTTTAATGTTTTCTTGAACAATGAGTCTTGAGTTTGCTGAGCAGTTTTCTCCCATATTCCAAAATGAAGCATTCACAATATGCTCTGCAACTAAATCTAAATCTTCAGCATCATCCAGAACAATTGCCGGGTTTTTTCCACCGCACTCGAGCACAACCTTCTTTAGATTCGAGTCTGCTGAGTATCGAAGAAAGCGTCTTCCAGTCTCAGTAGAGCCAGTAAAAGAGACCATGTCAATATCAGAATGAAGTCCAATGGGTTCACCTACATCCGGCCCCATACCCGGTATAACATTTAGGACGCCTCTCGGGATTCCAGCATCAATAGCGAGCTCAGCAAGTCTTAGAGCGGTTAGGCTTGTTTGCTCTGCTGGCTTTACAATCACAGAGTTGCCAGTGGCAAGTGCGGGCGCTATTTTCCAAGCCATCATGAGAAGAGGAAAGTTCCATGGCAAAACGCAGCCAACAACTCCAATGGGTTCACGAACAATGACCGATAAGGCATCCTCTCCTGCTGGCGCAGTTTGATCGTAGACCTTATCAATTGCTTCAGCATGCCAGAGCAGACAATCAATCGTTTCTGGCAAATCAATCATAGCACAATCACGAACTGGCTTACCTGAATCGACGCTCTCCATAACAGCCAGCTCGTTTAGATTTCTTTTAATGAGCTTTGATAATTTTATGAGGGCTTTTTTTCTTTCACTTGGATGAAGTTTGGACCAGTGCCCTTGGTCGAACGCCTCCCTTGCTTTGATAACAGCGTGGTCCACATCATCTGCATTGCAGGCTGCAACTTGTGCGATAACTTTGCCTGTTGCAGGGTTTTTAGTTTCAAATGTTTTTCCTGATTTTGAAGATTGAAATTGTCCATTGATGAACGCGTTAGTTGGGAAGTTAAGTGAATTTGCAATTGCACTGTATTCCTCATGGGTTAGAAGATCTGACATTTAACTACCCTCCTGTTTGATTTGATTGACAGTTTGATTCATGACTCGAATGACTTGTTCTAGTTGACGCTTGTCGTCTTTATTCAGTTTTTGCAGTGGCTTTCGTGGAGGTCCTACGGGAAGTCCTCTCATGATTGATCCGTGTTTGATGCATTGGATAAATTTTCCGCCTTGCTCAAGAACTCTCATCAAAGGCATCATTGCTGACATGATTCGCCTCCCTTTATTGAAGTCCCCTTCAACTCTACAAGCCTCATAGAGAGCAACATGAGCTTCTGGTGCGAAGTTAGAGCCTGCACACACCCATCCACTCGCCCCCCATGCAAAGAACTCTAGCGCCTGATCGTCCATTCCACAGCAAAGCTGAATGTGTGGATAATCTCTCGCCAAAAGATGAAGGCGGTTTATATCACCACTGCTCTCCTTTATTGCGCAAAAGTTAGATGACCTGCCCACCCTATCAAGATACTCCTCACCCATCATTGAACCCATTCTTCCGGGATAGTTATAAAGCATAATAGGAAGATTAGCGGCCCTATCAATTGCGAGTGCATGAAGAGCATTTTCTCTTTCCGTTGGGAGCGCGTATGGGGGAGTCGCTATTAAAATTCCGTCCGCACCTATTTTGGCAGCCTCTTCAGCAAAGAATACCGAGTCCTCAGTGCGAATGGCACCTGTACCTACAATACATGGCACTCTATTATTAATAATATCTTTTGAAATCTTCATGACCTGAAGGCGCTCTTTAGTGTCCTGGGCATAGTACTCACCCGTTGTTCCTGCAACGACTATGCCATGAACACCACTGCTAATGAGATCCTCAATAATAGGCTCAATAGCATCAAAATTGATTGCATGATTATCATCATACGGAGTCAATACCGGGGTGTAGATTCCTTCAAACTTCATAAATTCTCCTAGGGAGTTGGCAAACTTATTTTTGCCATCCTGCCTCCATCAATAGTATATACCTGCCCTGTCACAAAACTTGATTCTGTTGATGCAAGCCAAGCAACTAAAGAGGCAACTTCTTCTGTTTTACCTGTTCTATTGACTGGGTGGATACTTCCAATACTATTTCTAAATTGCTCTGAATCTGGCATCGAATTAATAAAGTCTTCGTTCAGCTCAGTATCTATCCATCCCGGCGCAACTGCGTTGCATCTCACATTATCCTTACCATGGTCAACCGCTATGGCGCGCGTAAGTCCATGAAGCCCAGCCTTACTTGCACAGTAGGATGCGTGATTCGGATTAGCGCCAATACCTTCAATTGAACCAATATTCACAATAGAGCCTTTAGACTTGATCAGAAAAGGCATGCAAAACTTCGTAAGCAAAAAAGGAGCAGTAAGATTAACCGCCAAAGTTTTATTCCATTCTTCAAGAGAAGTATCAAGAATTGATGACTCTTTCATCATTCCAGCATTGTTAATTAAAGCGTCTATATGACCATGCTTTTTAATAATGGCATCAATACTCATAGAGCAGTCTTGCTCTTTACTTAAATCAAACTCAAAAGAATCAAAGAAGGTTGAGTGACCTCTCTGAATAGCACAAACGATTGCACCTTCCTTTTTGAGTCGCTCTGCGCAGGCTAAACCAATCCCTTTTGTGGCTCCTGTAACAACGACAACTTTATTAGTAAACCGCTTTTCCACCATTGATCTCCACTAAGGATCCACAAATATATCGAGCTTCATATGAACTTAGAAATGCCACAACATCGGCAATCTCTTCTGGCTCAGCAATATGACCAATCGGAACTGATTGATTTAATTCTTCAATAGCATCATCAGGATTCAATCCTCTAATCTCAAAGCCCGTTCTAAGCATTGGCGTATTGACTTCATTCGGACATACTGCATTAATTCGAATGTTTTGATGTGCGTGATCTCTGCCCAAACATTTTGTCATTGCTGCCAAGGCTGCTTTTGTCGTACAGTAAATTAGATGATTTGGTCCTGGGTTAATTCCCCAGCATGATGAAATATTCACGATAGAACCTCCACCAGACTCAGCCATAAGGGGAATCGATGCTCGAATTAATCTAAATGGGGCCTCAACGTTAATCTTCATAGAAAGCTCATAATCCTCATCACTGGTTTGAGTAATATCACCACGCCTCATTAAGCCAGCATTATTAATGAGTATGTCAATGCTACCCAGTTTTTCTTTGACCTCATTAGCAAGGCTATCAGAATAATTTTGATCCAGTAGGTCTCCAGGGAATGCCATTGCCTTTCCATTGCCGCGATTGATTTCATGCACAACTTTGTTAGCCTGTTCTTCGTCCTTATCAGCAATTGCTAGAGTCAAACCTTGCCGTGAATATTTATTTACTATAGCTTTTCCAATACCGCCATTGGCTCCGGTCACAAGAACAACATTTGATTTATCTTTGCCCATAGTTTAATGCTCCTGATTCAGCGCCTCCATTTTAGGAATTGTTGTTTCCCTTTTAGCGATGTAATCCAAGAGCTCTTCATCTTTTGCTTCATCCAGCTTTGGCTCTTGATAATCTTCAAGTAGTTTTTTTGCTCCTTCAAGCCCTCTTTGAATTGTATCTTTGCTTCCATCAGCCTGCCATTGCTCAACAGAATTATTGTCAAATAGTTTAGGCATAAAAAAGGCCCTTTGAAAGTTCTCCATTGTGTGCTGATGACCCAGGTAATGACCACCAGGACCTACATCTCTAATCGCAGCTAGACCCTCCTCGAAGTCATCCCATCGAACTCCTTCAGCCATTCTATATCCCATTTCACACTGCTCTGCATCCACCACAAATTTTGCCATTGAGCAGTGCATTCCTGCCTCATTCCATCCTGCAGAATGCCAAATATAGTTTGCACCAGATAAAAGAACAGCCATCATTGTTGATGCACTCTCATATCCTGATTGAGCATCGAATACTTTTGAGCCACCCAAAGTATTTGAGCTTCTCCAGGGAACTTTATAATGTCTTGCCATTTGACCAATCATAAAGTTCATTAGAGAGATTTCGGGCGTCCCTGCCATTGGAGCACCAGACTGCATTGATACTGTAGCTAAATAATGACCATAGATCGCAGGCGCTCCTTTTCGGATAACCTGAGTGTATGCGAGTGCTGATAAAGCCTCCGCATTGACTTGTGCCACAGTTGGAGCAACACTGGCTGGAGTGTTAGCGCCACCAAGAACAAAAGGAGAGCAGAGTACTGGCTGATTGTGGGCAGAAAAAACTCTCAGTGCAGAGAGCATAGTTTGATCCCATACCAGTGGAGAGTTTCCATTAATATTTCCAGTAACAACGGCATGACTATCTATGAACTTTTCACCAAAGAGAATCTTGCACATCTCAATTACATCTTCAGCATTCTTGCCACTACTAGTCATCCCCATAAAGGTTTTATCAGAGTGTTTCATGGATGAATAAGTGATTCTTAGATGCCTATGAGAAATTGCATGATCCATGGGTTCTACGATGTGATGGGCGCTTGAATGAATAGCAGGGAGCATGTGAGAAAGCTTATGAAAATTAGCAAGATCATCCAGCGTAGGCATGCGCCTATTATTTTCAAGGTCGGTGAGGAAAGGCGCCCCTGTCATTGGGACAAATATAGAGTTATTACCACCAATTTCTAGTGACTTCTCTGGATCTCGCGCATGCATTGTGATGCTTTCTGGAATAGACGTTATTAGTTCACGAATGAGGCCTCTATCGAAGCGCACCCTCTCACCCTTAACGTTAGCTCCGGCTTTCTTCCATTGTTCCAGTGCAATTGGATCATGAAATTCTACGCCAACCTCTTCCAGAATAGATAATGAAGCATCATCCATTTTCTCAATCTGCTCTTCATTCATCGGTTCTGTAAGAGGGATATTTCTCTTCAGCGTAGGGAGCATTTCAATTTTTACTTTCAGACGGTCAGATCTTCTTGCTGCTCGACCGAGTCTTTCTGCAGTGGTTGACATATCGTTATTAGACTATATTTAATATAGGTATCGTAGATTAATTATTTAGTTGATGCAACAGTTTTTTTTCATAGAAAGGTGAAAAATACTATATCAACTAAAATGCTTATATTCTTGATATATCAATAATTAAGAGTAAAATTTGCCATTTTGAAAAATGAATTAAAATAATGTCTAATCTTTCTAATAACTACATAGCGGGCGACTGGGTAAAAGGCGCAAGTTCAATCTCGAATATTAATCCATCCAATACAAATGATATTATTGGAGAATTTGCTCAAGCTAGCAGTGCTCAATTAGAGGATGCTCTCAATTCGGCGCAGGTTGCACAAAGACAATGGGCTGCAACAGGCCTGGAGCAGCGTCAAGCAGTATTAATGAAGATTGGTGAAGAGATGATGGCTCGCAGTGCTGAGCTCGGTGAGCTCCTTTCTAGAGAGGAAGGCAAGCCTGTAGCAGAGGGCAAAGGAGAGGTTTACAGGGCAGGCCAATTTTTTACTTACTACGCAGCTGAAGTTTTAAGACAGGGCGGTGATACAGCTGATTCAGTCAGACCGAATATTGAAATTGATGTTCGTCGTGAGCCTATGGGGACTGTTGCAATTATCTCACCATGGAACTTTCCAACTGCAACAGCGAGCTGGAAAATTGCGCCAGCACTAGCCTTTGGCAATGCTGTTATATGGAAGCCTGCGAACCTAACACCTGCAAGTGCGGTAGCATTAACTGAAATTATCTCAAAGCAAGACATTCCAAAAGGTTTATTCAGCTTGGTCATGGGGTCTGGATCATCAATCGGTCAATCATTAGCTGAGAGCCCTAAGGTGCACGCAATCAGCTTTACTGGTTCGTACGACGTAGGTCTTCAGATTGCGAGTGCGGCGTCAAAAAATTTAACAAAGTTTCAGTTAGAGTTGGGCTCTAAGAACCCTCTCGTTGTAATGGATGATGCAGATATGGATGTTGCAGTTGCAGCAGCAACAGCGGGTGCTTTTGGATCTACTGGACAAAAATGTACTGCGTCATCAAGGTTGGTCGTTCATGCCTCCATTTATGATGAGTTTGTGGATCGTATGAAAGAATCAACTTCTGCTCTCAAGGTGGGGGACGCTCTTCAAGAGGGAACTCAAATCGGTCCAGCAGCAAGTCAGCAACAACTTGACTCGAATCTTAAATATATGGCACTAGCTAAAGAAGAAGGATGCGAAGTCGTCTGTGGTGGAGAAAAACTCGAACTTGATAATCCAGGTTTCTATATGCAGCCAGCCTTATTAGTTGGTGGAAATAACTCAATGAGGGTTAATCGTGAAGAACTTTTTGCGCCTATGGCATGTGTCATTAAGGTTGCGGACTATGATGAAGCACTATCAGTTGCAAACGATACTGACTTTGGACTGGTTTCAGGGATTATCACCCAGTCATTGTCTACAGCAAGCCACTTCAGAAGAAATGCAGAGAGTGGATGCGTTATGGTTAATCTTCCAACTGCTGGCACAGACTATCATGTCCCGTTTGGCGGTAGAAAAAATTCAAGTTTTGGTCCTAGAGAGCAAGGTTCATATGCTAAAGAGCTTTATACACAGGTCAAAACCTCTTATATTTTTAGCGGTAATCCATAATGTCTCATCCTTCATTATTTATTGATGCGCTTCAATACAATAATTGGAGTGAGGAAATATTTAAGCAAATTAACCAAGGTTGTCTAAGCGCTGTTCACGTTACAATTTGTTACCACGAAGACTTTCAAGAGATGGTGCAAAATGTGATTGATTGGAATCGTCGTTTTGAAGACTTCTCGAATTTGATTTTCCTGGGTCGAACAGCGGCCGATGTAGTCAAGGCCCAGAAAGAAGGAAGAACAGCTATATTTTTTGGTTTTCAGAACTGCTCACCGATTGAGGACGATATTGGTCTTGTCGAAGTGTGCCACCAGCTTGGTGCAAGATTCATGCAGCTAACCTATAACAATCAAAGCCTTCTGGGAACCGGTTGCTACGAAGAAAATGATCCTGGAATTACTAGAATGGGGAAACAGGTCATCAAAGAAATGAATCGAGTTGGTTTGGTGGTTGATATGAGTCACTCTGCCGAAAGGTCAACTCTCGAGGCAATAGACATCTCAGAACGCCCGATTGCAATCACTCACGCCAACCCAACTTTTTGGCACCCTGCGTTAAGAAATAAGTCAAATGAAGTTCTTAAAGCGCTTGGAGAGAGTGGAAGTATGCTTGGATTTTCTGTCTATCCACATCATCTCAAGGATGGATCTGATTGCACATTAGAAAGCTTTTGTAATATGATTGCTGATACAGCTGATATTATGGGCATTAAAAATATTGGAATTGGTACCGACCTTTGTCAAAATCAGCCTGACAGCGTAGTTGAGTGGATGAGAAATGGCACGTGGACTAATGATCGTGATTACGGTGAAGGGTCAGCAAGTTTTGCAGGCTTTCCAGACCAGCCTGAGTGGTTCAGAGACAATCGTGATTTTGTTAATATTGCAACAGGACTCCGTTCTGTTGGTTTTTCAAATGATGATGTTGATTTAGTGATGGGCAAAAACTGGTTAAATTTTTTCGAATCTTCTTTTGAACCTTTATAATAAATTTATGTCTAGTGAATCTGTATTAATTGATATCGAATCTGATTTTATGAGATCCCCCGAAAAGGTTATGCGCCTTGATAGAATGGGTTCTTCATTTCCTACTCGGCTGAGCTTCATGAGAACTCTCATTAGGCGGATGTCGAAGGAGAATTGGCAGTTTAAGAGGACGCTTCGAAAGGTTGATAAAGATGGATATGGCGTCAGTGTTTATTCTGCCATTACGCCAAAAAGAACTTATTCATTAATCGCATTCACTCAAGAGATACCTGCTGACATGAGAACAGACAGGGTTATTGCTGAGGTATGGGATGCGACATTCAGTCTCTTTGACGGTGTGCCGACGCAAGAGGATATTGATTATTTAGCTGAAAATACCCCCCTTCAAGAAGGCGGAAGATACAGGCCGAGTGAGCTTGTTTTGGCAAGAGCAAATAAAAGTCTAAGAGTCTTTGAAAATATAATTAGTGCTCTGGCTTCAGGTAATCAACCTGATATTGAGTTGATATCTTCGGTTGGCTACCTAATGAGAACGACTGCGGTCTATGGCAGCGGCAAATTTGGTTGTGCCGATAGAGCAAAGATTGCGGATCGACCTGAGTGCAGAGCACCATTTCAAATTGAATTATTGGCAGTCTATTTGATTCGATGGTTTACTATTGATTTGGTTGAAGAGCTTGCTAAGGAAAGAGGCGGAAAGCAGGCAGTTCGTTTGGATCAAAACATTAGTAGGTTCATTGGTGTTGGAAACTCAACTGGACTCGGGATGGCACCTTTTTTACTGAAGCATCCAACCCTCATTCACAACTGGGTTGTTGCGAAAGAAACAGCATTAGCAAGAGTCAGGTCTATTGAAACTGCATTACCAGGAACCCTCGAGGTTTTCCTAAAGTCTCTGCTTCAGGCGAGTCAACATATTGATGAATGGAGTGTTGCCGATGACGTTCAAACAGCAAGAATTACTTGCCTAACTGATGAAATACAATCGCTCAGAATGTGGTGTGAAGATGAGTCAAATATTTTTAGACCTTACCCATGGAATGGAATTTATCAGTTCGTTGAGGACAACTTTTCTCTGGAGTGCCAAGAGATGATTGTTTCATTAATAATTGAGCCTCATGGCTCAATTGTGGATGACCTTGCAGACACAATGTCGACAACTACAATACCCAAATTTAAGGCAGCTATGAGCTTGGCTCAACTTAAGGAAGTTGTTGCTGATGCATACAAATGGGCAACAACTATTGATTTTAGTTTAGAAGAATCCCAGCACCACTTTTGGTATTACTCAGAGGATAAATTAGAGCCAAGATTTGGATCGAAGGGTGTTGATGATGGCGTTGATCAAGAAATGCCGCTTGCAATTGGTCGAGATGTTCATGACTTAAATGAGGTATTGGCAACCACCGATGAAGATATGCCGATAGGTGAATTTGCAATGAATTATCCTCATTTCAGACATATTATTCGCCGAATTCAGAATACTTTTGAAAGACCTTATTCTGAAGTTCAAGATAATTTACTCAGTGAGTCTATGAGGCCGTTAGACTTATTGCGATTCAAATTGGCATTCTTTGGTGCCTCAAAGTTTGATCCAAAGTCTGATCTCTGGACTCGCATTTCGATGTATCAGGGCGCTCCACTACCAGAGCAAATTCAAGATCCAAACCATGACTGCTGGTCTTTTCCAATTGCTGGGCGTTCTCAGTCTTACCCATGCATTAGTTGTTCATGCCAAAAAGCGATTTAACGATTTCGTTAAACGAAGTTCTGTTTTATTTCACTCGTGCCGGGTTTGGTGTTAAAGCACCTATTGGTGTTTCAGAAGATTTTGCAAGAAGTAATATTTGGGCTGCACAAAATGGCTTTGATCCATCCGAGTGCAGTATTCTAGCGCTGGATAATCTTGATCTAAAAAAAAGTAGTCTCTCAATCAAATTTGAAAAAAATAGTAAGAGTAGTCATCTTTTTTGCACAGAAGAAAAGGTATTGTCATCTTTAGAGGCTTCAGTAAGCTGTGTTGACTGGATTGAATTCAATGGCCTTGATGGTGAGTTAAAAATTTCCAATGTCGACTGCCCTTTTCTCATTATTGCCTCTCTTGGAGCGAGCCAGTGTTCAGGGGTCAAGGCGTCTTGGACAGATCAAGACAACAACAGTTTTGAAGTAAATTTCATTGATGATAGTAAATGGGAAATGATCTCTTCATCAGAGACTTCAATAGAGTTGAGCCATTATGCTGATGTTTATATTTCCTCTTTGGATGCTGTTAAATCTAAGATTCAAAATGGAAAAAACAAAACATTTAATCTTGAAAATGAAAAGCTAAAAGTCCTGAACAATGGAGTCAAAGTTGGAGAAAAATGGCCAGAAATCTATGAGTATTTTTCTCGATGTCTCGTTAAATCAAGCGCTGAATCAAGAGCTTCTGGTGCAGGCGCAGGTCTAGTCGATACTGACTAAATTAGCACTCAATAAAGCTTACTGCTAAACCGCCGAGAGAGGTCTCTTTATACTTGTTAGACATATCAAGGCCTGTCCTCTTCATGGCTGCAATGCATTGATCCAGGGATATTAAGTGCTCACCGCTCTCTCTTAAGGAGAGTGAGCTTGCTGTATAGGCTTTAACCGCTCCAAAGCCATTTCTTTCAATACATGGAACCTGAACAAGTCCCTTTACTGGATCACAAGTCATACCGATATGATGTTCAAGAGCCATCTCAGCAGCATTTTCAATTTGTTCACTTGTGCCACCTCTTGCAGCGCACAACCCTGCGGCTGCCATAGATGATGCAGAGCCAACCTCACCCTGACACCCAACTTCCGCTCCAGAAATTGAACTATTATGTTTGATTAGGCCACCAATAGCAGAGGCTGATAAAAGGAATTGCCTGATTTGCTCTGGCGTAGCTGCCTTGTGCTTGTAGTAATAGTATAAAGTCGCCGGTACAACCCCAGCAGCACCATTAGTAGGAGCTGTAACAACCATATGTCCAGCAGCATTTTCTTCATTAACAGCCATGGCATATGCGCACAGCCAATCGCTAGAGCCAGCATTTTCTTTATCATTTTGAAGGCTCTCATGTAATTGCTTTGCTCGCCTTTTGGTATTCAGTCCTCCAGGCAAAATCCCCTCAGTTGTTAGGCCTCTCTCAACACAGGTTTTCATTGCATTCCAAATTTTGTCTAGCTCTTGATTTAGTATCTTTTCCGGAATATTTTCTAGCTCATTGGCTTGCTTCATTTCCCAAATTGTTTTGTTATGTTCTTTTGACATTTCAAGCATTTGATCTGAATTGTCAAATGGGAATGGATAAGCTGAACTTGGCTCTGCAGCAATTGGTGCTTCAACATTATCAATTTCTTCTAACGTAGATATAAAGCCACCTCCTATTGAAAAATAGGTGTTTGAAATTAGCAGGTTATCAGATTTATCGAGTAGTTCAAAAACAATACCATTTGGGTGTTGTTTTAATGAGTTGCGAGTATCGAAAATAATATCTTCTTCAGCAAAGAAGTTTGCTTGCATATCATCATTAATTTCTATAGTCTTTGAATTCCATGTTCGGTCAATGACCTCATCCATATTCTCATCAATTATGGTATTTGGGAGGTAGCCATGAAGGCCTAATACGACTGCCCTATCGGTAGCATGACCGACACCAGTATAGGCTAATGAATCTTTTAAAGTGCATCTAACATGATAGCCATTGTTGCTAGGATTTGTATCAATAAAATGACGCACATCACTTAGAAATGCATTAGCCGCAACCATAGGACCCATAGTATGAGAACTGGAGGGACCAATGCCAACTTTAAATAGGTCTAAAACACTGATAAACATGGTAAATTTAATGACACAAAAAATTGCCATTCTACATTATGAAATAAACTCTAGCCATTAAAAAATTCACTAAATGTTGAATTGTTTTAGAGCACTTTTATCATCAAGTAATTAACTATAATACAAACACTAACTCCATATTTTATTGACAAATAAGCTACAAAATGAATGACCATTTAAATCGACTTCATAGCCTTCTTGATAGATTTCATGCTGGAAATGAAAAAGCTAGTCATTCTGAGGCTCAGCCTAGTGAGTCAGATCAGTTAGCAGCTTATATCGTTTGGCATGATATTGAGCCAATGATACCCGAGCGAACTTATAGTATTGATTTTCAGACTGAGAGTACAACTGTCCAAGTAACTGATCTTAGCTTTAAAATTGATGTCAATTCACTAAGTCAGCTTGCAGCCAAAAAGTTGGAGCAAGATGAGATTGGTTATTGTAAGCTGTCCCTGGGTCAGAGAGTTTCTTTTGATACATACTCTAGCAATCAAAAAACAGGCTTTTTTACAGTTTTGGATACATTTAACAATTCGATTATTGGCGTAGGATTAATTGATTTTTCTTTAAGGCGCGCTCAAAATATCAGCTGGCATAAAACAAATATTACACAAGAGACTCGTTCTAAAAATAAACAGCAAAAGCCATGCGTTTTATGGTTTACAGGGCTTTCAGGTTCAGGAAAATCAACTATTGCCGACGAACTTGAGAAAAAACTCCATGAGCTTGGGAAGCATACAATGCTTCTCGATGGTGATAATGTTCGTCATGGCTTGAATAAAGATTTAGGATTTACAGACCAAGATAGAGTTGAGAATATTCGCAGAATTGCAGAAGTTTCAAAACTCATGGTTTCTTCTGGATTAATTACTATAGTTTCATTTATATCACCATTTCGTTCTGAGCGTTTAATGGCGAGGAAATTATTTAACGATGGTGAGTTTATTGAAATTTTTATTGATACTCCAATTGAAGTTTGTGAAGCTAGAGACTCTAAAGGACTCTATAAAAAAGCAAGAGCTGGACAATTAAAAAATTTCACAGGTATTGACTCCGATTATGAGGAACCTGAAATGTCAGAAATTGTTCTTCAAAATAGTGACGCAAATATTGATGATCTTGTGAATAACATTCTTGATTATCTTAGAACAAACTCAAATATATAATAATTAATTAACTATTTAATTAGCACCTACAATGGCAATATTATTAGCATCCACTGATTTCTGGGAAGATATGGAGGTTTGGTCTAGTGGCCTTCAAGAGGCTATGCCAGAGATGGATGTTAGAGTCTATCCGGATGAGGGGGACGTTAATGATATCGAGTATGCAGTCGTCTGGAAACATCCAAGAGGAATTCTTACAAGATACCCGAATTTAAAAGCAATCCTATCATTAGGTGCAGGAGTGGACCACGTCATTAGTGATCCTGAATTGCCCGACGGGCTTCCTATAGTTCGCCTGGTCGATAAAAAATTAACCCATGAAATGATCCTTCATTCTCTGCACTGGGTTTTGCATTTTCATAGTGACCAGTATCTTTATAGAATTCAGCAACAAAGTCGTGAATGGATTCAGCAAAGCTCAGTGCAATCAGAAGATCGTACTATTGGAATCATGGGTCTAGGAAACATTGGCAAGGCAATTGGCGACTCACTTATTAATTTAGACTTTAAGGTGATTGGTTGGGGCGCAAGTCCAAAAAGTTCACTTGGGGAAATTGAATATTATTATGGCCAGGAGCAGCTATCTGGGTTTCTTAGTCAAACTGATATACTCATTAATGTCCTGCCATTAACTGAAAATACTAAAAATATATTGACCAAATCTGAGCTTAGTTATCTTCCTAAAGGCTCGTTCATCATTAACATCGGAAGGGGCGGTATTATTAATGAGAATGACCTATTATTTATATTAGATACAGGGCACATAGCTGCTGCAGCTTTGGACGTATTCGCAGAGGAGCCACTCCCTGAAAATAATTCACTTTGGGAACATCCTTCTGTCTATGTGACTCCTCACATAGCGGGTCAAAGCAACCCTAGCTCTGCGGCAAAAACAATTGCTGAAAATATTAGACTTGTAGAAAAGGGTCAAGACCCCTATCCCATCTATAGCTTGAATAGTGGGTATTAGTCAAATCTGTGTCTAGCTAAATTACTTTACAAAATTTGATTCTAAATTAGAAGATTTACTTTTAGTTTCTAGTAATCAATTTATTTATATGAATTCATGGGCAATTGAATTCAACTAAAAAGACTAATCTTATATAATATTGTTTTTTTGAGACAAAATCTAATGTCTATTGGAAGTGAAATAAGAATAACTCCATTCCATCAAATGCATGTTGATGCAGGCGCAAAAATGGTTCCTTTTGCGGGCTATGAAATGCCTGTGAGTTACCCCCTTGGAATAAAAAAAGAGCACAATCACACAAGGGAAAGGGCTGGGCTGTTTGACGTATCTCACATGGGACAAATTAGATTATCTGGTGAGCATGCAATGAGTGCCTTGGAGTCATTAGTTCCAGTTGACATTATTGATTTGCCCTTAATGAAGACGCGCTACGCCCTTTTCACAAGTGAAAATGGTGGCGTATTGGATGATCTCATGGTTACAAATCTTGGAGATAACACTTTATTTCTAGTTGTCAATGCCGCATGTAAATATGATGACTATGAGCATTTAAAGCGCCACCTGGGTTCAAGCTGTGAATTAGATTTACATGATGATTTAGCTTTGTTGGCCTTGCAAGGTCCAAAAGCTAATAAGGTTTTAAGTGAACTTGCTCCTTCGGTCAAAGAGATGACATTTATGACTGCTAAGCAGGTGATGATTAATGAAATCGATTGTTTCATTACGCGCTCTGGATATACAGGAGAGGATGGTTTTGAAATCTCAGTGTCAAATCAAGATGCTGAAAGCCTTGCAGATATTTTATTGTCAAGTGAAGAGGTTGAATGGATAGGATTGGGTGCAAGAGATTCATTACGTCTTGAAGCAGGCTTATCTCTCTATGGGCATGAACTTGATACTAACCACAGTCCAGTTGAGTCCTCCTTAAACTGGGCGCTTTCAAAAGTAAGAAGGCTAGGTGAAGAGCGCGAGGGTAATTATTTAGGCGATAATATTATTTTAAAGCAACTTGAAAATGGTTCTGATACGAAAGTAGTCGGCTTACTTCCAGAAGGAAGGATGCCGGTTAGAGATGGAGCAATAATTCAAGATGAAAATGGAACTCAAGTTGGATATGTCACAAGTGGGGGTTTTGGCCCAACTTTAAATAAGCCAATATCTATAGCAAGACTAGAGACAAAAGTATCAAATAGCCAGTCCAAACTTTTTGCGCTGGTCAGAGAGAAGAAAATAGCAGTCGAGATTATAAAACTGCCATTTGTTAAACACAACTATTACAGAGGTTAAACATTAATAAGGAGAAGTAATGAGTATTAAGTATTCTGAAGATCATGAATGGGTTGATGCTAAAGAAGATGATTTAGTAGTAATTGGAATCACGGATTTTGCTCAAGAGCAATTAGGTGATTTGGTTTATGTTGAGCTGCCTGAGGTTGGTGATGAGTGCACAAAGGGTGAAAATATATCTGTCATTGAATCAGTGAAAGCTGCTTCTGATCTGGTTGCACCTGTTTCTGGCTCAATTATTGAGGTGAACAGCAGATTAGAGGATGAGCCAGAGATTGTGACTGAGGATTCAATGGGCGAAGGTTGGTTTATTAAGGTTAAGTTATCAGACCCAGCAGAGCTTGATGAGTTGATGGATGAAGAGGCATACAACGCATTTATTGAAGAATAGAAGAACTGAAAGAGAGAAGTTAATGAAGGATAAGATTGAAGATTTATTGAATAATGACGCTTTTACCAATAGGCATATTGGATCATCAAGCGCACAAAAAAATCAAATGCTCGATTATCTTGGTTTTGATAACTTAGATAAATTAATTGATGAAATAGTGCCAGATGTTATTCGTCGAAAAGAGCCAATGAATATTGCTGATGGGATGTCAGAGCTTGCTGCACTTAAACAGCTAAGAAATCTAGCAAGAATGAATATTCGATACAAGTCTTTCATCGGTCAGGGCTATTACAATTCAATCACCCCTCCAGTCATTCAGCGAAATGTTGAAGAAAATCCAGCTTGGTACACTTCTTATACGCCCTATCAGCCTGAGATTTCTCAAGGCCGTCTTGAGGCATTAATGAACTATCAAACCATGGTTTCAGATTTAACTGGTATGGATTTAGCCAACGCCTCCATGCTTGATGAGGCGACTGCTTGCGCTGAAGCAATGACATTGAGTCATCGCGTTAGCAAGTCAAAAAGTAATGTTTTTTTTGTTGCAAATGATTGTTACGCCCAGAACCTTGAGGTTATTAAGACAAGAGCAGAGCCATTGAACATTGAAATAGTTTTTGGTGATCCTCTAGTTGATTTAAAAGGTCTTGATTGTTTTGGTGTTCTGCTTCAGTATCCAAATACCTATGGGGCTTTTAGTGACTATTCAAAATTGATAGACTCTATTCATGAAAAAAAGGCACTTGTTACTGTGAGTGCGGATCTGCTTGCATTAACTCTGCTTAAACCACCTGGTGAAATGGGCGCAGATATTGTGGTTGGGAATACTCAGAGGTTTGGAGTTCCAATTGGGTATGGCGGCCCTCATGCTGCTTATATGTCGACTAGAGACAAATTCAAACGTTCTATGCCAGGCAGAATTATTGGTGCGTCAGTTGATACAAAGGGAAGGCTTGCTTATCGATTGGCACTGCAAACTAGAGAGCAACATATACGCCGAGAGAAAGCGACAAGTAACATTTGTACTGCTCAAGCACTATTAGCTATTATGGCTAGTATGTATGCAGTCTATCATGGTCCAGAGGGACTTAGAAACATAGCGCGTCGTATTTATAAATATGCCAGTGTTTTTGCTGATGGCATGAAAGATATGGGATTTAATGTCATTAATGACTCTTATTTCGACACCCTCTCTATTGAAGTTAAAAATTCAGATGCAGTAGTGATGCAAGCTGAAAAAAATGGCTACAACATTAATGTATTCAGTAAAACCCTTGTCTCAGTTTCATTTGATGAGCTCAGTACTCCTGAAGACATAGAGTTCTTATGGAGAATTTTCAATACTGAGTCTGAATTGAGCGCACAGTTATTATTTGAAAAAAATAAATCAAAAATCAAAAAGAATTTAAAGAGGGAATCTGATTTTCTGACGCATGATGTTTTTAATACTTATCGCTCGGAAACCAACATGATGAGATATATTCGTTATCTGGGAGATAAAGATATCGCACTCGATCGTTCTATGATTCCGTTGGGCTCTTGCACAATGAAACTGAACGCAGCAGCAGAATTGATTCCAGTGAGTTGGCCAGAATTTTCTCAAATTCATCCCGCTGTTCCTATGAACCAGGTGATTGGTTACCAGCAAATGATTAGTGAGCTTGAGGAGATGTTGTGTGAGGCGACTGGTTATTCAGCAATTTCACTTCAGCCCAACTCTGGTGCGCAAGGAGAGTATGCTGGATTAATTGCAATAAGAGGATATCATCGAAGCAGGGGTGATGAAAATCGAAATATCTGTTTGATTCCATCATCAGCTCATGGCACAAATCCTGCTTCTGCTCAGATGGCTGGAATGAAAGTTATAGTGATTGATAGTACAGATGATGGCAATATTGATCTTGATGATTTAAGAGCAAAAACGAAAGAGCATGAAGAAAATCTAGCTGCAATAATGATTACATATCCTTCTACTCATGGTGTTTTTGAAAAAGATGTGAGAGAGGTATGTGATATTGTTCATGATGCAGGCGGCCAAGTATATATTGACGGCGCGAATATGAATGCTATGGTTGGGCTCTCTGCTCCAGGCGAGTTTGGCGGGGATGTTTCTCACCTGAATCTTCACAAAACGTTTGCTATACCTCACGGTGGAGGGGGTCCGGGTGTCGGCCCAATTGGAGTGAAAGAACATCTTATAGATTTTTTACCAAGAACGCCACTCAATAATACTGATGTTGGTAGTATTTCAGGTGCCCCTTGGGGATCAGGCAGTATCCTCCCTATAAGTTGGATGTACATCGCAATGCTCGGAAAAGATGGCCTTTATGAGTCAACATGCAACGCTATCCTAAATGCAAACTATATCGCTAAGCGACTCGGGGAGCACTATCCGATTCTTTATAGTGATGAGAATGGACGGATCGCACACGAGTGTATTATTGATATTAGACCGATTAAAGACTCAGTAGGAATAAGCGTTGATGATGTCGCTAAGCGTCTAATAGATTTTGGTTTTCATGCCCCTACAATGTCTTTTCCAGTTGCTGGAACGTTGATGATTGAGCCAACAGAGTCTGAGTCTTTGGATGAGCTTGATCGGTTCTGTGAGGCAATGATTCAAATAAGAAAAGAAATCAAGAAGGTTGAGTCGGGTGAATATTCTACAGAAGATAATCCATTAATTAATTCGCCACACACTTTAGAAATGGTAACATCAACCCAATGGGAGTTTTCGTATTCCAGGGAAGAGGCAGCATATCCTGTCGAGAGTTTAAGGCGAGTGAAGTACTGGCCGCCAGTTTCTAGAGTGGATAATGTCTATGGTGATAAGAATTTAGTTTGTTCTTGTCCAAGTATTGAAGATTATAAGTAGACTTTTATGAAATCATTTTTGATTAGCGTTTTGGGAGACGATAAGCCTGGGCTTGTTGACGGCCTGTCAAAGATTATTGTTTCAAACAATGGTGACTGGATTGAGAGCAATATGTCTAGTTTTGAAGGCAAATTCGCTGGAATTCTTAAAGTCAACGTGCCATCAAGTGACGCTTCTAAACTAAAAAAAGATTTAACTTCCGCATCTTTAGGTCTTCAAATTGCTTGCGAGGAAACTCTGCCAATTGATGAGCTGAGTAATGTTAAAAGTTATAGCATCGAGCTTATTGGGCAAAATCATGTTGGAATTATTAATAAACTCTCCCACGTGTTGGCGGTCGAGTTGAAAGCTAATGTTGAAGAGTTAAAGACTGAAATTATTGATGCCTCGATGTCAGGAGAGCAGCTTTTTAAGGCTCAAATTACACTTCATATACCTAGTGATCTTGATGAGCATCTTGTCAGAGACAAGCTCGAGCTTATAGCTGATGAGATGATGGTAGAGATTTATTCATACGAGAGCTAGAGTAGCTCTAGACCTTCAATTAAAAATTTCCATGTGCAATAAAAGCGCTATTTCTATAGCTTTGTTTGCCATAATTGAATGGTTCGCTATTCGGCATTAAGACTTTGCCACCTGCTGACCTTAATACAGCATCTCCCGCTGCAGTATCCCACTCCATTGTTGGACCAAATCTAGGATATACATCTGCTTCACCACAGGCCACCAGACAAAATTTCAGTGATGAGCCTATTGAAATGGTTTTGTTGACATTGTTAATTGTTAGCCATTCATCTGTGGTCTCATCACGATGAGATACACTCGCAACGGCTACAGGGCCAGAATTTGGAACCGCTCTTATTTTAATCTCCTTAGTGTCACTCGCTGACTCCTCAAAAGCGCCTGTCGAGGTTGATGCAAAGAACATTCGATTAAGTGCTGGTGCAAAAACAACC
Source organism: uncultured Gammaproteobacteria bacterium (assembly GCA_902509905.1). Classification (GTDB taxonomy): domain Bacteria; phylum Pseudomonadota; class Gammaproteobacteria; order PS1; family Pseudothioglobaceae; genus Pseudothioglobus. Next base: position 64,618 of record CABWZI010000001.1, read on the forward strand.
CCTAAAGTTGGGATACCATTTTCAATAAGTCCAATATTCACAGTAAAAGAACCAAGGCCATCTTTCTTTAGAAACTCTTTTGTTCCATCAAGCGGATCAATCAGAAAAAATTGATTACTAGCCTCTAATTTATGGCTATTGGTATTCTCCTCAGATACTATTGGGATGTCAGGAGTGATTTTTTTCAGTCTACTTAAGATGACTTTTTCAGCAGCCTCATCTGCAAGAGTAACCGGCGATCCATCATGCTTATAGTTAACATCAATTGAACTTTCATAGATCTTCATTATTTCAGTGCCAGCGTCTCTAGCCACTTCTCGCAATTCAGTGAGTAGTTCGGAATATTCTATGTTTAGCATTTCTTAATAGGAGTGATGCTACTTGATAATGTTATGCTCTGGCCCAAACGGAAACTTAGTGATGTCATATGCACTGTCCTCAGTCAAAACCATCACATCATGCTCTCTGTAGCCTCCAGCACCAGGTTTACCCTCAGGAATCATGATCATAGGCTCCATAGATACGACCATATTTTTTTGAAGGACGGTATCGATATCTTCTCTCAGTTCTACGCCTGCTTCACGGCCATAGTAATGAGATAGAACACCAAATGAATGACCATAGCCAAATGTTCTGCTTTCAAGCAAGCCATACTCTTCAAAAATTTTGTTAAGTTCAAGAGCTATATCTTTGCAAGCAACCCCTGGCTTGATTAGTTTCATCCCCTCTTCATGAACTTTTACATTGATCTCCCAAAGCCTCAATGACTCGTCATCAACATGGTCATAAAACAGGGTTCTTTCAAGTGCAACATAGTAGCCAGCAATCATTGAAAAACAGTTAAGACTGAGGATGTCTCCTTTTTGAACTTTTCTTGTTGTCACAGGGTTATGCGCACCATCAGTGTTGATTCCAGACTGAAACCAAGTCCAGGTATCCATGAGCTCTGAGTGAGGATAGCGTTTAGCAATTTCTCGAACCATAGCTTGAGTAGAGTGAAGAGCCACTTCGTGCTCAGGAACGCCCTCTTTAATCGCTTCAACAAGAGCCGCCCCACCAATATCACAAACGTTAGCACCCTGAATAATGTGAGCTATTTCTTCATCTGATTTAACTGATCGCATTTTCATGCAGTCAACAGAAATATCAATAAATTGTGATTGGTCAAATGCAGCCTGGAGTTTATCTAGACGCTCCTTGGTGATATGATCAAACTCAATCCCGATTTTTCCACCATTATTAACAATCTGCTGAAGCGCATAAAAAAAGCTATCCTTTTGCCAGTCTGTATAAACCAGGTTGTCTCCAAACGTTCTTCTGAATGGCTGACCACCATCAATATTTGCTGTCACCGAAGTTACTTTATCTTGAGTAACAACCAGTGCGTATGGCCTCCCAAAAGAACAGTAAAGGAAGTCACTGTAGTAATTGATGCCATGTATAGAGGTAAAGATTACTGAATCTATATTGCTTTGAGCCATATGAGCTCTTAGTTTTCTTTGTCTATTTTGGTATTCTTCATCACTAAATGTGTGAACTATATTCTCACCATTAGGAATGTGAATTGTTCTTGGCATGTTCATAATAACTCCTGTATATGTGTTAATTTGTGCGGATGTTAGACAATTTCTTTAAGTATAGCAAGCTTTTTTTATTGAGAACTCAGTTTAGATCGATAGACGCTGGAGTCTTTTAAGCAACTCTTTCTTTAGACTTACTCAATACATTTTCACGAACAAAGGTGTAAACACCAGATGCTACAATAATGGTTGCACCCAGAAGCGTCATCATATCAGGTCTTTCAGAGAGAACAATAATTGAAAGTAGCATGGCAAAAACAAGCCTTGAATATCTAAAAGGAGATATAACTGACATCTCTCCAGTTCTTGCTGCAATAACAATTGAGTAATATGCAATAACTCCAAATGCTGACGCACCGGCAAAATATAAAAAATCATTTGAGCTAGGTATTAACATCTCTGAGCTGAATGGTATGATAATAATGCCTGATAATCCAAAGGCTAAGAAGGCATAAAGAGAGATGGTAACTGATGGTAATTGCACCTCAATAGCGCGAGTTGCAAGATCTCTTCCAGCTAAAAAAGTAGCCCCAAGAAGAGCAAAAATAGAGGCTGGCATAAAGCTTCCAAATCCTGGTCTCAGGATTAATAAAACGCCAAGAAAGCCAACAAAAACAGCTGTCCACCTTCGCCAACCAACTTTTTCTTTGAAGATCAGGGCTGCCCCGATCGTTACTAATAATGGCATAACCTGGATGATGGCAGAGGCAGAAGATAGGGGCGTTAGGGCAATAGCAAGAACAAAAAATAAAGCACCAAAAAGTTCACATAAAGTTCTAACAATGATGGGAATAGATAACAAATCCCTATGAAAAATAGGAGCTTTTGTAAATAAGCCAATTATGAGAAATATAACGCTTCCACTGAATCCAAGAACCATAATAATTTCAGAAATTGGAAGATTTTCTGAGAGAATTTTAATAAATAAATCCTCACATGCAAAACCTGCCATAGCAAGAATCATAAACAAAATACCCCTTAAGTTCTCCATCTTAATTCGTTCTAATCTAAAGTTGAATTTTAACTGGAGCCGTGATTTCTTGAGTACTTATTTATTGCTTGGGGTGACCATTGTTTTACTGCCCCTTCAACTGGTTTAAAAATCTCAACTTGCAGGGGATAGCATGCAGCCGCATCACTCGAGTGACTGGAGCTGCAATCACCACCTGGACATGCTGACAACCCGCAAACAAGATCAATTTCGGCAAAGAATTCTATATAGTCATCGGGGCGAACTGGACTAGCTTTCATAAAATACTGATGCGTATCTTTGGTAAATCCAGTGCACATAAAGACGTTAAGTACATCATGAACAAGATGCTCAATTTCATTAATTGGTTTTTGTTGATGAGATGAAAGTGCCCTGCATAAGTTAGAGTGACAACAGTAATGGTACTCCTCACTATTAAGAGCAACATGGGTATAAGGGTCACAACGAGTTCCAATGACATCATGGACGCTACCACCATCATCATCGTAACCATACCAATCCAAAGTGTCATGAGTAATAGTGGCCATCGGTCTTAGAAATGGCAGGTTTGAATAAAGTCTATCACCAGTGCTTACATGAGTCCCGTAAAGCGCTCGTGTTTTGCCACTGAAGAATCGTTCATTCATATTATTCTTATGCCATAGATTTAAATCACCGACCTGTGGGCCTTCTCGACTAATAATTCGAAAAAAGTATCCAGCCGGAACTTCAAAAGTTTTTGCATCTCTTGGGGGAATAATGATGGACTCCACGAGATCCATATTTGAACTGGCATTTATATAAAAATCTTGATCAAAGGCTGGCAGATTATCAATAGGATAAGAAATGACTGGCTTCATTGCTCGTCTAATTTCAGCGTCATTGGGTTCTGGGCTTAGGTTAATTGTTTTCATAGTTGTCTCCTATTAATAGAGCTAAATTTGTTGTCTCTAGTTTATATGGTTTTTCCAAAACCACCACCTCCAGGCGTTTTAAGTATAAAGAGATCATTTTTACCTACTTCAATTTGTCCTTTAGTTTCAAGATGTGTCACGCTCTCATCAGAATGAATGACATAGTTTTCACCAAGAGCACCTGACCCTCCTCCAGATAAGCCATATGGCGGTATTTTTCTATGACCCGCGATGACATTAACTGTCATTGGTTCAAGAAAGCGCAGCCTTCGATCTACTCCATTTCCCCCAGGGTGCAAACCTTTGCCACCTGAACTTTGCCTGATACTAAAGGATTCCAGTTTCACTGGGAAGCGCCATTCCAAAACCTCAGGGTCAGTGAGTCTTGAGTTAGTCATATGGGTATGAACTGCACTACAACCTGGCTGATTGATACTAGCCCCTGAGCCACCACAGATAGTTTCGTAATTTTGAACTTTGTCGTTACCCCAAATAAAGTTATTCATTGTTCCTTGTGAAGCTGCATAATTTCCAAGAGCACCAAGCAAGGTATCAACAATGTATTGAGATGTTTCCACATTGCCTGAAAAAACTGCAGCAGGGTATTCAGGGTTAATCATTGATTTTTTGGGAATGACTAAATTTAAAGGTTTTAAGCATCCCGAATTTAGGGGGATATCATCATCGACTAGGCAGCGAAAAACATAGAGTACTGCTGCATAACAAATTGCGCTGGGCGCATTATAGTTTCCTGGGTGTTGGTCGCTAGTACCTGTAAAGTCAATAGTTGCAGATCGATTCAATTTATCTACTCTGATGGATACTGAGACTTGATGACCATCATCCATCTGGTAGGTAAAACTTGAGTCACTGAGAACATCTAGCACACGTCGAACCGATTCCTCTGCATTGTCTTGTACGTGACCCATATAGGCATGAACGACCTTTATTCCATATTGCTCAATGACTTTTTGAAGCTCTTGAGAGCCTTTTTCTGCCGCTGCAACTTGAGCCTTTAAATCCGCAATATTTTGAACTATGTTTCTTGCAGGGTAGTCCGCTTGAGTCAATAAGTCAGTTATTTCATCTTCAAGAAATATACCTTTAGAGACGATCGTAAAGTTGTCGATTAAAACCCCCTCCTCTTTAATATGAGTTGAATTTGCTGGAGCTGAGCCCGGAACTGTCCCTCCTATATCGGCATGATGCCCTCTTGTTGCAACATAAAAAATCACCTCCTCATTCGAGTCATCAAATACAGGCTTTATTAGGGTGATATCTGGCAAATGAGTGCCACCATTGTATGGCGCATTAATTAGAAAGGCGTCTCCAGAACTCATAGTCAGTGAATTTTCACGAATAATAGTTTTGATGGATTCACTCATCGAACCTAAATGAACTGGCACATGAGGTGCATTTGCAACGAGCTCACCTGTCGGAGAGAATATTGCACAGGAAAAGTCTAGACGCTCTTTGATGTTCACAGATGAGGCAGTATTCTCAAGAACCATACCCATTTGTTCTGCAACATTCATAAATAAGTTATTAAAAATTTCTAACATGATAGGGTCTACACTTGTTCCAATTGCATTCTGCCTCAGAGCTTTTTGTGTACGAGTTAAAATTAAATCCTTACTGTCTTTGAGGATTGCCTCCCAGCCCGGCTCAATTATGAATGTTGAGGTTGGTTCAATAATGACAGCAGGTCCAGAGATTTGTTCATTTGGTTTGATGTTGTCTCGATTATAAAAAATAGTTTTTTCGAGTTTCCCATTCATAAATACATATTGAGTTGTAAGAGACTCAGTGATTAATGTATTGTGAGAATTTACCTGAGAATTCAATTGCCCACTTTGACATGCCACCTCTGTCTGAATTGATTCAATGATGATGGCCTTTTCTGGCGATATGAATCCAAACCTTGAATTATGAGTCCTCTCAAAGTTTGATTTCATGACTGAAAAGTTAGCAAATGTAACTGGTAAGGATGTGTCCGAATCTTTATATCTTAGATAGACTCGATCAGTGTATTGGAATAGTTTTTCGTTTAAGTTTTGAGAAACTAGCTCTTGTCGACCATTGGCATGAAGCTTTTTAAAGTCCTTATTCAATTGATCTATTAAGCCTGGCTCTAAAGGTAATTCAACTGCTAAATCATTAATTGTACGGCTATCAGCAAGTCCAATACCGTAGGCAGATAAAACCCCTGCATAGGGATGGAGGTGTATTTTTTTGATGCCTAGTTTGTCTGCTACCATGCACGCATGTTGTCCTCCAGCCCCGCCAAAACAAGAGAGTGTGTAGTCGCTGACATCATAACCACGCTGAACTGATATTTTTTTGATTGCATTTGACATGCTATCAATAGCAATGGATAAAAAGCCTTCGGCAACTTCGAGCGGAGTAACAGTTGTCTTGGTGCTTGATGAAATTTCTGTAGCTAGAGAGGTAAATTTTCTTTTAACAATATCAATATCAAGTTTTTGATTGCCATTAGGGCCAAATACGTTTGGAAAGTAATCTGGGTTTAACTTGCCAAGCATCACGTTACAATCTGTGACTGTCAAAGGACCACCGTTGCGATAACAGGCTGGACCAGGAAAAGCTCCGGCTGATTCTGGACCGACGCGATACCTCGTTCCATCGAAATGAAGAATAGAGCCCCCACCTGCTGCAACCGTATTGATGAGCATCATTGGCGATTTGAGTCGGACACCGGTAACCTCAGTCTCAAGAGTTCTCTCATATTCTCCGCTGTAGTGACAGACGTCAGTTGAGGTACCTCCCATGTCAAAACCTATCAGTTTTCTTAGTCCAATTGTTTCTCCAGTTTTGACCATTCCAACCACGCCGCCTGCTGGACCTGAAAGAATAGCATCCTTCCCTTGAAAATAATTGGCATCGGTTAAACCGCCATTGGATTGCATAAACATTAATCGACCATAGTTCGATTGGCTGTGTCCAAGTTCAGCTCTCACTTGATCAACATAGCGACGCAGAATAGGAGACAAGTAGGCATCGACTACTGTGGTATCTCCTCGAGGTATGATTTTCATTAGTGGACTTATTTGATGACTTACAGAAATTTGGGTAAACCCAATTTCTTCAGCAATTAAGCTAATTTGCCTTTCATGCTCTTGATATCGGTATCCATGCAACAACACAATTGCAATAGATCTAAAGCCCTTAATAAAGGCATCGGTTAATATTTTTTTTGTATCTATAGTATTAAGCTGTTTTAATACCTTCCCTGCCTTATCAACTCGTTCATCAATCTCAACCACTTCAGAATATAGCATTTCAGGGAGCTGAATATCTAAAGAAAATAATTTAGGTCTTTGTTGGTATCCAATTCTTAAAATATCTGCAAACCCTTTCGTGGTTGCCAATAGTGTTTTTTCTCCTTTTCTTTCAAGGAGTGCATTGGTAGCAACTGTAGTGCCCATTTTGATAGACTCAATTTGATGAATTGGAATAGCTTCTTTATCTTTTAACGATAACAAGTCTCTAATGCCCTGAATTGCAGCATCCTTATAGTGCAGAGGGTTTTCAGATAACAGCTTGTGGCTTGAAAGCTCACCATCTGGATTTTTACTGATGATATCAGTAAATGTTCCACCTCTATCAATCCAGAATTGCCACTTTGGTTTTTCACTAATATTCATCAAAAACTTAAATCAATTAACTCGATACATGAATTATATAGGCAAAAAATTATTGTGATTTTCTTAACTTGAGTATTAAAAAATGATTGACATGAAATTATTTTAGGAACAAAATGCGGGAATTAGTTTTAGTCAAATATTAAAAGGGGTTAATCAGTTGAAGAATAGCTATTTACTGGGTTTTTTTCTTGTTGTTGTAAGCGGCGTTATCTGGAGCTTTGGAGCGCCACTCGTAAGATATCTCGAAGATGCCGAAAGTTTTAGGCTGCAGTATTTGCTATACAGAGGTTTGATCATAACTTCAGTCATACTCATATTTGTTCTTTTTAGGGAAGGAAGGAACTTTTTCCAGACCTTCAAGAGAATAGATTCATGGAGCCTTATTGGTAGTCTTGTTATGTCTGTTACATTCTTTGGTTGGATTTATGCATTAACTACAACCACAGTCGCAATCACTCTGCTCATGCTTGCCGTGTCCCCAGTTTTGTCAGCATTTTTGGGATACCTTATTCTTGGCGAGAGACTGAGTAAAAGCACACTACTTAATATGCTCATTGTAGCGATAGGCATTACCATAATGGTTTGGGATACTGATAAGTCAGCAACCATCATCGGCGTTATCTACGGATTTTTTGTAGCTCTAGGTTTTGCTATATATACCATTACGATCAGAAAGAACCCTGAGGTTCCTAAGTTATTAACCCCTGCTCTTGCTGGATTCTTTTGTATGATCTGGGCAACAATTCTTATTCTTTTAACTGGTAGTGGCTTTGAGATGCCATCAGCTAATATTGGTATCAGCATGACACACGGTCTTGTTGTTGGTATTGGTCTAATACTGTATGGGCTGGGTGCAAAATACTTGCCTAGTGGAGAGCTCGTCATGCTCTCTCTGCTTGAAGTTGTATTGGGTATTTTTTGGGCATGGCTTCCAGTTCTTGGAATTCATGAAGTCCCAACAAGAAATACGTTGATTGGAGGGTTAGCAATTTTATTTGCGATCATTATGCAGGGAGTCTATGCTCGAAAAAAACACCACATTCCAATGCCATAAACTACTGTATTAACTGTGTTTTTTTGTTTTGAATGAAAGATTGCTTTAGCAAGCTTTAATTGTTAAAATTCCCACATTTTTATCTAATAACAATTCAATAATTAATTAGATATATTTACATTTTTCGTAATTAATAATTACCTACATGAACCAGCGTTTATAGAGTTATTAATAGACTCTGATGCTACAATTGAGTGTTTTAGAATGGGCGTAAGTTGAATGAACGAATTAGTCTTTCCAAACATTAATATAGAGGGCCTTGCTCGATGGACAGGAGATGTTTCTCCGCTGGAATGTATTCATATAAAAGATGAAACACATAATGTAAAAAGTTTTACCTTTAAATCGAAGAAGGATGCTTGGTTTCAATTTTTACCAGGGCAGCACACAACCCTTTTTCTGAAAATTGATGGAAATGATGTGATGCGAACTTACACTATTGCATCAACTCCAACAAGACCTAACACCATTACTATTACAAACAAACGAATGGCTGAGGGTGTTGTGACAAACTGGATGCACGATAATTTGAAAGTTGGTGACTGTGTTGATGCTCTTGATATCGGTGGTTCTTTCAGCGTAGCACTAGATAAGCCAAAGCCTAAAATTTTGTTTTTATCAGGGGGAAGTGGCATTACTCCAATGCTCTCGATGACAAGATATTTTTATGATCTTTCAATCGATGTGGATATTGCATTTGTTCATAATGCACAATCTGAAAAGGATTTGATTTCAAAAGACGAGCTTGAATTTTATGAATCAAACCAAAGTGACTTGAAAAGCCATTATGTTTGTGATGTTCCTAGTGAGAGTTGGCAAGGACCCACTGGTTTTTTGAGCCATGAGATGCTCCTCAAGCTTGTTCCAGATTTTGTGGAAAGAGAAATCTATTGTTGTGGGCCAGAGCCTTATATGCAGAATGTGAAAAAAATACTTGAATCAGCTGCTTTTGATATGAATTTCTACCACCAAGAGAGCTTTGATATCGAGAGTTCAACTGCTCAAAAAAATATGGCAATCAATGCCGAATTGCCGGAACATAAAGTTACAAAAAGTGAAATAAATGAATATAATGTCACGCTTAAAAAGAGCGGCGAGGTTTTGCCTTGTGGAAGCAATACAAGTATCTTAGTTTCTATTCAAAAACAAGGTATTACTGTTCCATTTGCATGCTCACAAGGTTTGTGTGGAACTTGTCGAACAAAAATGCTAGATGGAACTGTTGAAATGGATGCTCAAGGCGGACTTTTAAAGTCGCATGAACAAGAGGGATATATTTTGACTTGTTGCTCTTATCCAACAAGTGATATTGTGCTTGATTTATAGATTATTAGTTGAGTTAACGTTATGCAAAAAAAATATTCATGGTATTCGCTATTAAAAGCAGGATTAGCTAATCAGGACTGGGATAAGGCGATACCATCATCAAAGCCTAAATCAAAATATGATGTCATTATTATTGGCGGTGGCGGACATGGTCTTGCTACAGCTTACTACTTGGCTAAAGAGTGCGGTATTACTAATGTAGCTGTAGTTGAGAAGGGCTATATAGGTGGAGGTAATACTGGAAGAAATACGACAATTATTAGATCCAATTACTTGAGAGATGAAGCATCCAGTCTATATGAACACTCAATGAGACTTTGGGAGGGATTAAGTGAGGATTTAAATTTCAATGTTATGTTTAGTCAAAGAGGTGTATACAATCTTGGTCATACACTCCAGGACATGAGGGATATTGAAAGAAGAGTCAATGCAAATGTTTTAAATGGTGTCGATGCTGTAGTTGTTGACCACAAAGAAATCAAAGAACAAATTCCAATAATTAATACATCAAAAAATGTCAGGTATCCAATTATGGGTGCTTCTTTTCAGGCTCGTGCAGGGGTTGCTCGACATGATGGCGTAGCCTGGGGGTTTGCTCGCGCTGCATCAAACCTTGGTGTCGATATTATTCAAAACTGTGAAGTAATTGATATTGAAGTTGAAGAGGGTCGCGTCAAAGGAGTTAAAACTACTCAGGGCGATATATTGGCAGACCGTGTAGGATGCGTTAGTGCTGGCCACTCATCTGTCATAGCAAGAATGGCTGGATTGAGATTACCTGTAGAAAGTCATCCATTACAAGCTTTCGTTTCGGAGGCAATGAAGCCAATTCTCCATACTGTTGTCATGTCCAATGCTGTTCATGGGTATGTTAGTCAGAGCGACAAGGGCGACCTAGTTATTGGCGCTGGTATTGATGGCTATAATTCTTATGCTCAACGTGGCAGTGCGAAAATAGTCGAACATTGTGCTGCAGCAATTCTTGAATTATTTCCAATTTTTTCTAGAGTTCGTATGAACCGTCAGTGGGGAGGAATTGTGGACGTCTGTCCTGATGCCTGTCCTGTGATTAGCCCAACAAAGGTTCAGGGGCTTTATTTCAACTGCGGTTGGGGTACAGGGGGCTTTAAGGCCACTCCCGGGTCAGGCAATGTTTTTGCTCATACAATTGCTCAAGACAAGCAGCATGATTTAGCTGTGCCATTTCATATTGATCGCTTTACAACGGGTGCTCTGATTGATGAGCATGGCGCTGCTGGCGTAGCCCACTAGTTTATTTGAAGGTAATATTATGTTTTCAATTCACTGTCCATATTGCAAAGAACCTAGAGACCAAAATGAATTTTCACCTGCAGGAGAAGCCTTTATAGCAAGACCTGAAAATCCTGAAGCCTTAAGTGATGAAGAATGGGCTGATTATGTATTTTATAGGACTAATTTAAAAGGTGACCACTGGGAGCAATGGGTACATACTTCTGGGTGTCGAAAATATTTTTTAGTTAAAAGATCTACCATCAATCACGAAGTTATCGAGGTTGCGACTTTTGAGGAAATAGATAGCGAGAACGCGTCATGAGAATAGAGAAACATTCAAACAGCCTCATCGATTACAACCAGCCCTTAAGCTTCGTTTTTAACAATAAAGCCTACAAGGGTTTCAAAGGCGATACTTTAGCGTCAGCCCTAATTGCCAACAATGTTTTATATTATGCAAGAAGTTTCAAATACGGACGAAAGAGAGGCATTATTGGTGCTGGAGTTGAGGAGCCAAACGCCCTAGTTTCGCTTGAAATTGGTGGCAGATATACGCCTAATATGAAGGCAACTGAAATCATGCTTTATGATGGCTTAAGTGCGGTCAGTTCAAGCAACCCGCATTCGATTGACTTTCGTGCAATGATTAAGCCACTGCATCGTTTTATGCCAGCTGGTTTCTACTATAAAACCTTTATCAAGCAGAAGGTTTGGTCAATTGTTGAGGATCGTCTCAGGTCATTATCAGGCTTCTCAAAAGCGCCTTCAGAGATTGACGAAGATGTTTATGATCATATTTTTCAACATACCGAGGTGCTCGTAATCGGCGGTGGTGCTGCAGGAATGAGCGCCGCACTTGAGGTTCTTTCTAGTTCAAAGAAAGCCAGAGTTATCTTGGTGGATGAGCGAGAGAATTTAGGTGGTGAATTAACCAATGAATTTACAACTGATCAAACTGCAACTCTTTGGTATCAAGAAACTAAAGAAAGACTTTTAAAGTACAGAGATGAAGCAGGCTCTAGGTTAAAAATTCTAACATCTGCAACTGCTTATGCATGGTATGACCATAACTATATTGAAGTATTGCAGACTATTGGAACTGGCCAGTCAATGATTCAAGAGGGCGTTCAGTCTGCAAGAAAAGTACTTCATAAGATTAGGACTAAAGAAGTCATCTTGGCGACAGGTGCGCATGAGCGCCCTATGTTGTTTGAGACAAATGATTTGGCAAATATTATGTTAAGTCAGTCTGTAAGACGATACGTAAACGAATTCAATGTAGTTGCAGGAAAAGAAATTGTTTTATATGGTAATAATGACAGTATTTACAATACCGCAATTGATTTAAGAAAACATAATGTTGAGTCTAAGGTCATTGACGTTAGAGCATCTGGCGTCGAAAGTGACATTGTTTTAGAGGCAAGAAATTTAGGAATAGAAGTTTTTCAAGGTTTTGCTATTCTTAAAGCAAAAGGCAAAAGTAGAGTTACTGGTATTGAAATCTCTAAGGTGGAAATGCAAGCTAAACCTCCACATTGGAAGTCAAAATGGAGGGTGACTGGAGATACTCAAACTTTAAATTGCGATTTATTAGCAACGTCTGGAGGGTTTAATCCGGTAGTGCATTTAGATTGTCATTGCGGTGGAAAAACATACTTTGATGAAAATTCACAATCATTCTTGGCACAAAAAGATCGCAAGAATAGACAGTTATGTGGAGCTGTAAACTCTATAGGGTTCTGGAAAGATGCAATAGCTGATGCAAAGAATAAAGCACAATTAACTCTGCTCTCTCTGGGTGAAGATAATGAAGTCAATCCACAAGAACTCACTAACCAAAGCCGCAATTATTTCAATGTTGATCAGTTTTTTACTCCACTTGAAATTCTCAATAAGCCAAAAGTTTTTATTGATCTTCAAAACGACGTCACTACTTTGGACGTTTCACTTTCTATTAGAGAGGGATACCAATCAATAGAGCATATTAAGAGATATACTGCAATGGGCTTTGGAACTGACCAAGGAAAAACTGGAAATATTAATGGTATTGCTGTAGCCGCAGAATTTCTTGATGCCCCTATGTCTGAAGTCGGCACGACTACATTTAGACCAGCTTATACAGGTGTTGATTTTGGAGCAATGGCTGGAAGAGAATTAGGGGATTTTTTCGATCCACAAAGGTTCACAACAATTCACGACTCACATGTCAACAGCGGTGCTGAATTTGAAGTGGTTGGGCAGTGGTATAGGCCATGGTATTATCCAAAAGATGGTGAGGACATGCATCAAGCCGTTAATAGAGAGTGTCGTGCTGTTAGAACTTCACTCGGAATGATGGATGCTTCAACTCTTGGAAAAATCGATATTCAAGGTAAGGATGCTAGAGAACTTTTATCAAGAGTCTACACCAATGCATGGATGAAGTTAGCACCAGGTAGCTGTCGCTATGGGCTCATGTGCAATGAGAAAGGAATGATTATTGATGATGGTGTTTCAACTTGCATTAATGACAACCATTTTATTATGACAACTACAACAGGCGGTGCTGCAAGTGTATATTCGACACTAGAAATGTGGCTTCAAACTGAGTGGAGTCATTTAGATGTGCATCTAAGTAGTGTAACAGATCAGTTTTCAACAGTTGCTGTGGTTGGGCCGAATGCGCGCAAATTGATGAAAAAGTTATGTTCAGATGTTGATTTTGACAGCAAAAATTTTAAGTTTATGCAGTGGCGCCCGGGAACTGTCTGTGGTGTTAAAGCAAGAATTATGAGAATCAGCTTTTCTGGTGAGCTTGCTTATGAAATAAATATTGAAGCAAACTTTGGGCGTTTTATATGGGATGAGGTTGCTCGTGAAGGTAAGGAATGGAACATCACCCCATATGGAACTGAATCAATGCATGTTTTGCGGGCTGAAAAAGGCTTCATTATAGTGGGGCAGGACACAGACGGCTCAATGACGCCGATGGATGTTAATATGAACTGGATTCTAGCAAAGAATAAGCCTTTTTCTTATATTGGGCGTCGTTCATTTAGTATATCCGCACTAAAATCGGAAGATAGATTGCAATTAGTTGGCCTTCTAACCAAAGATGATCAGGTTGTGCTTCCTGAAGGAGCACATATTATTAATAATAAGGGCGTCTCTGTTGGCTATGTAACTTCAAGCTACTACAGCCCAGCTCTTGGAAGATCAATCGCATTAGCTCAACTTAAAGGTGGACTTTCAAAAATGTCTGAGACTGTCCTTGTGAAGATTGTTCAGGAAAAGCAGGGCCTTAAGGAGATACCTTGTGAAGTTTCAAGTAGTGTCTTTTATGATACTAATGGAGAAAAGGTAGATGGCAATGAGTAAAAATAGTAGTCATGAGAATATGGAACCAGAATTCAGATCAACTTTCAATAAACTTATTGACGAAGAAGGCTTTTTAGTCAACCAAGAAGGCGTCAGTTGTCAAGAAGTGATAGATCAATCTCTACTCATTTTAAGAACATCTAAAGACTCTAAAATGAATATCAAAGTAGCAAAAGATATTTTTAATATAGAGCTTCCTGGGCCATTACTAGCGACCTTTGGCGATTCAGATTTAAAATGCTTTTGGGTCAGTCCAGATGAATTTTGGATCTCCCTAAGCGCTCAACAAATGTTGGAAATTGAAGAGAAGACTAATAAACTTCCTCTTGGTATTTCTATCACAAACAATTCAGCTGCATATGGAACTCTTGAGTTTAGAGGCGATAAAACCACTGACCTATTGAGTCGATGGATGAGTTATGATCTCGAAGGGTCCCTTCAAGATGGAAAAGCTGTTTCAACTACTTTTGGACAAGCACCAGTTTTTGTCTATCGTGAAAAAAAGAATATATTTATGATGATCAGACATTCATTTTCACACTATGTCGCCGGATTATTAAAGGACAGCGCTAAAAGAATTTAGGGCCAATATTACTGTAAGATGTTAGCCATGGATAAAGTCAATTTTATTTGCATGGAGGATGGCACAGCGGAAGAGTATGCCTTCCTTGATACACTAGAATCTCAATATGTTCAAGACTTACCTTCTAGGCTTATTGATGCTCTAAAGGCTTTGGATTCAAGTCTATCAGGCTATCAAATTAGTCGATTAGAACACTCTCTCCAAGGTGCAACTAGAGCACTATTAGCTAAAGAGGATTTAGAAATGGTGATGGCAGTTTTATTTCATGATATTGGTGACTCTCTTGCACCATACTCGCATTCTGAAATGGCCGCTGCTATTCTAAGGCCATTTGTTTCAGAGAAAATCTATTGGATTATTAAGCATCATGGAGTATTTCAGATGTACTATTATGCTCATCACTCAGGCGGTGATAGAAATGCCAGAGAGGCATTTATTGATCATCCTTGGTATGCTGAAGCAGTAAGGTTTTGTCATGATTATGATCAAAACTGTTTTGATCCCAATTACGATTCAAAGACATTGGAGTTTTTTATACCTATGGTAAATGAGTTTTTTTCAAGTCCTAAGCTCGATGACCCAGAGAGAGTTGCCAGGTTTGGCCAGGAATAAAGCAGAGAAATATTGATGAACTTATTAATAAGTAACTTTTCAGCACGTCAAATCCATTTAATCATTTTCTTGATTGTTGGATCTCTGCTTGGCTATGCTGCTTACAGTATGAAAATTTTAGGGCTTGAGCCATGTACCCTATGTATTACTCAGCAGTTTTTTTATAGCCTAATCGGATTAAGCTCTTTTGTTTCTTTTTTGCACAACCCAGGCTTCAAAGTCAGCAGAGTTTATTCGTTTTTTTTATCTCTTTTCGCACTAGCAGGTATTTGGATTTCTGGTCGTCAAGTATGGCTTCAAGGCCTACCTGAAGACGAGGTGCCATTGTGCGGACCCCCTTTAGAATATATTATTGACGTGTTTCCTTTTGCTGATGTAATAAATGCCTTATTTATGGGCGATGGAAATTGTGCAGAGATACCTTGGGAGTTTTTTGGTCTAAGTATGGCTGGATGGTCTCTCGTTTGGTTTGTAATCATATTCTTTTTGAGCCTTTCATCTTTTATTAAATCAAAAGCTTCAACTTAGATTTCTGTAAGTATTACGCATTTCCAAATTGATTTATTCTATGGTAAGATTTGTAGGAAGTGGGGTAAGTTATTTTTAAGATTTGGCTGATTTTAAAGAAACAGTAAGCACGCTATTAGAGTCAGTTGATATTCAGGTCAACGGCACTCGTCCATTTGATATCCAAGTACACAATAAACTTTTCTATTCCCGAGTCTTATCTGGCAAGTCGTTGGGGCTCGGGGAAAGTTATATGGATGGTTGGTGGGACTGTGAGGCATTAGACCAATTTTGTTATCAGATGCTATGGGGCCGGATTGATAAACAAATAAAAATTAAAAATCCAGCCTTTCTTTTACATGTTTTAAGAGCTTATTTTTTAAATGCTCAGTCAAAAAAGCGTGCCTATATTGTTGGCAAAGAGCATTATGATACTGGCAATGATTTATTTGCTTTAATGCTTGACCAAAGAATGATTTACTCTTGTGGTTATTGGGATGGTGCAAATAATTTGGATCAAGCACAGGTCAATAAATTAGACCTCGTCTGCAGAAAACTGCATCTAAAGGCAGGAATGAAAGTACTCGAAATTGGCTCTGGATGGGGAGGCTTTGCGAAGTATGCAGCTGAAAACTATGGCGTGAGTGTCCATGGAGTAACAGTGTCCAAGGAGCAAATGGAATATGCACAAGAATCTTGCAAGGGTTTAGACACCTCATTTGAATTAAAAGACTATAGGGATTTATATGGCGCCTATGATGCAATAGTTTCAATAGGAATGTTTGAGCATGTGGGATATAAAAACTACAGAGATTATATGCAGGTTGCTCGAAGATGTTTAGACGATAACGGGCTTTTTTTGCTACATACAATTGGCAGGAACACACCTTCAAGATCGACAGACCCATGGACCAATAAATACATATTCCCAAATGGTATGATTCCATCACCAGCACAGATAAGTAAATCTGCTCAAGGGTTGTTCGTTATAGAAGATTGGCATAATTTTGGGCAAGACTATGATCCAACCCTTATGGCTTGGAATGAAAATTTTCAAAAAAACTATGATGGTTTGAAGGATAAATACGATGAAAGATTCAAGCGGATGTGGGAGTATTACCTCTTGATGTGTGCAGGTACATTTCGCTCTAGAAGAAATCAGTTATGGCAATTAGTCCTGTCAAAAAAAGGTTTAAAAGGTGGCTACTCATATCAAAACGCCCACAGACTTAATCCATAAATAGACCTTCAATCATTGCAACCGAGCTGCATCCAGATTGGTATACGACATGTTGATTTGTTAGGTTGATGCCACCAATACCTACGATGGGAATACTAATAAATTTTTTGATTTCTTCAACTTTAGTGAGAGGGCAATGAGTAGCATTGGGCTTAGTGCTTGATTTAAAGATAGCACCTAGTGCAACGTAGTCAGCACCATTTTGTTCTGCTTTAATTGCAAGCTCCAAACTATTATGGCATGTCACACCAATAATAAAATGATTGCCCAGTCTCTCTCTGGCAGATTTTGCATCCATATCATTTTGGCCAAGATGAATGCCATGAGCACCTATATTCTCACAAAGGTTCACATCATCATTGACTATAAATAAAGTATTATGTTCTATGCATAGATTAAGTAGTTTTTTTGCTTCTTCGACCTTGTGTTCTATGTCGACTGCTTTTCTGCGATACTGGAGAATATTGATATGATGTTTTTTTATGGCATTCTCAATAATGTCTATGTTAAGGTTTTTGTCTGGTGTAATTCCGTACAATCCTTGTATTCTTTGATTTAGCATAGTATGGGACTTTTTCGATCTAAGAAAATTCAATCACTTCTGATTTTCATTATAGCCGTGGTGGCGATTCTTTGGATATTTCAAAAAAATTTGATGAATATCTTTGTTTTTAGTCAACCGTCCCCCAATGAAGAAGTTGTTGAATCTCAGAATACAGACATACCCTATCTTGAAAAAATAGATAATTTTATTATCAAGGAGTATTCAAATAACCAGGTTTTATTGCATACTATTGAAGCAGACGTTTATAAAAGTTTTAAGAATGCCCCTGTTCAGCTTGAAACTGTAAAAGTAACTACTTTTGATGAATTGCAAAATAAAAATCTAACTTTGAAGTCTGATCGTGCAGTTATTTTTAAATCAGGTGCGATTCATTTTATAGACCAGGTAGAAATTAAAACTATGAGCGGCATTTCTCATGAGATTGATACCGAG
The DNA here is from genome assembly GCA_902509905.1 of uncultured Gammaproteobacteria bacterium. Lineage (GTDB taxonomy): Bacteria > Pseudomonadota > Gammaproteobacteria > PS1 > Pseudothioglobaceae > Pseudothioglobus. The sequence continues at coordinate 82,677 of CABWZI010000001.1, forward strand.
CTTTTAATTGTTAAAGATGGGCAAATTAATAGCAACCGCAGAATTGTATATTTAGGTGAGACTGCAAAAATTATTGCAGAGGGTATGGATATGGATCTTGATAGAGATATAATGAATTTAAATGGTGAAGTTCAAATTCTCCAGGATACAGGTGCAACAATTGATACTAAGGATTTATTAATCAATCAGGAAGGTGGCGTCAAAAAATATGTTAGCAAGAAGCCTACTGTCTACCGATCAAATCAAAATATTGTAAATGCAGACAAGGGCATAGATGTAGATATGAATTCAAAATTAACAAAACTTCTTGGGAATGTTGATATTTTGGACGGTTCAGGAGGTTCACTTAAGAGCTATGATTTGATAATTGATCAGTCAAATGGAGGTGAAATTTTTATGTCTGATTCTCTAAGCCGTTTTAAATCTAGCACTGTTGACATAAAGTCAAAAAAAATGCATTATGATGCTATTTCAAAGAAACTTAAATTAATGGATGAGGTTGTTGCTGTTTATGAATAAATTGATTTTACTAATGGCTATATTTTGCTCAACTTTTGTATTTGCTTTGTCTGAGGATGCTGAACAGCCAATTGAGATTGAGGCTGAATCAGTTATGGTTGATGAGACAACTGGATTTAATGAGTTCATTGGTGATGCTGAAGTAAAGCAAGGCTCTTTGGTAATGACAGCTGACATCATTCAAGTTCAGACCAATGCTGATGGAGTGGAGACCATGATTGCTAAAGGCACTCTTGACAAACCTGCAAAGTATATTCAAAGTCAAGAAAATCAGGCGCGATTCATTGAGGCTACTGCAACTTTAATTACTTATGATGTTAATGAGGGCATGATCTTTCTAGTTGGTAATGCATATCTAGTCCAAGGCTTTGATTCATTCAGTGGGGATTCTTTAACATATGACATCAATAATGATAAAGTCCTAGTTAAGGGCTCTGAAGATGGGACTAAAAGAGTCAAGTTTAAGATTGACTTATAGAGTCGTTTGTTAACTTACTAATGCGGTTGAAATTCTATCTTTAACCTCTTCCAGAGTGCCAACGCCATTAATAGCAATGAATTTAGTGCCAGTTTCGGGGTTATCTGCGTCAGTCCGATAGTACTTGACTAATGGTTCAGTTTGTTTATGGTAAATTTTAAGTCGACCTCTGACGATCTCTTCATTATCATCAACACGCTGAATTAGTTCACCTCCAGTAATGTCATCTTTGTTGGGTTCTTGAGGTGGATTAAATTTAATGTGGTATGTCCTTCCGGAAGATAAATGAACACGACGACCAGACATTCGCTCGACGATATCATCATCAGGAACTTTCACTTCAACACAATAGTTGATTTTTATGCCTTCAAGTTTAAGAGCATTGGCTTGATTAATGGTTCTAGGAAATCCATCAAGTAAATAACCATTGTGACAATCAGGCAAATGAATTCTTTCTTTAACCAAAGAAATAATCAATTCATCAGATACAAGATTCCCAGCATCAATTGTTTTTTTTGCTTCCAGGCCTATCGGTGAGCCAGCATTGACTGCTGCACGCAGCATATCACCAGTCGAAATCTGAGGTATATTAAACTTTTCACAAATATGTGCCGCCTGAGTGCCTTTTCCAGCACCAGGGGGTCCTAACAAAATAATATTCATATGAACGCCTTTTATTTACACTTCAAAGGGGGGCAACTTTTTGCTTACCTTTGTTTTTTTCATTACGACATATTCTGGCAAACCATTATTATACGGTGGATAATTCTCACCTTCAATAAGTGGAAGTAAATATTCGCGACATGAATCAGTTATAGAAAATCCATCTTTTGAAATAAAATTTTCAGGCATCATTTTTTCCACATTTGCGATGTCCTTTAATTCGCCATAGCCAATTTCCCATTGGTATGGGTTACTTGATTTTCTAACAATAGAAGGCATGATTGAATTCTTCCCATCTAGGGCCATTTCTACCGCAGCTTTTCCAAGAGCGTAGGCTTGTTCTACATCAGAGTTAGAAGCTAAATGTCTTGCTGAACGTTGCAGATAGTCAGCAACAGCCCAGTGAAACTTATAGCCCAGAGATTTTTTAATGATATTCGCAACAACAGGCGCCGCTCCTCCAAGTTGAGCATGTCCAAAATCGTCTCGAGTACCCTGTTCTGCTAGGAAAGAGCCATTAGGCCACTTTGTTCCTTCAGATACAACTATGGTGCAATATCCAAATTCTTTTACATTTTTGTCGACCTTAGCTAAAAATTTCTCTTCGTTAAAATCAACCTCAGGAAACAAAATTACTACTGGTATTGAAGAGTCTACTAACCCTCCTGCTGCTGCAATCCAGCCAGCATGGCGGCCCATGACTTCTAATACAAAGATTTTTGTTGAAGTTGCTGCCATTGATGCTACATCAAAACTTGCCTCCATTGTTGAAACGGCAATATATTTTGCTACTGAACCAAATCCAGGGCAGTTGTCAGTTACTGGAAGGTCATTGTCTACAGTTTTGGGTATATGAATTGCCTGAATCGGATAACCCATACTTTCAGATAATTGAGAAACTTTTAAGCAAGTATCTGCTGAGTCACCCCCGCCATTATAAAAAAAATAACCAATATTATGAGCTTTAAAGACGTCTATTAGGCGTTCATATTCAGCTCTATTGGCCTCGAGTGATTTCATCTTATAGCGACAAGACCCAAAACCACCTGACGGTGTGTGATTAAGTGCCGCAATATCAGTATCTGATTCTAATGAGGTATCAATTAGGTTTTCAGTTAAAGCCCCAATGATTCCATTCTCTCCAGCATAAACTGTACCAATTTTGTCAGAATGTTTTCGAGCGGTTTCAATCACTCCACTGGCTGAAGCATTAATTACAGCAGTTACTCCTCCAGATTGAGCATAAAAGGCATTTTTCATAATAATTTAGTTATTAAAGGTTAAGATTCAAGTATGCAAATTTGACTATCGCATACAGATGCACTTCAGATTTATTAAAAAAGTATAACATTTGGTATGGATACAGTATTCAATAATTCTAAAGTATTGTTTAATTATATTAAGTTAGAATTTTCTAGTTAAAAAAAATATTTTAGAATCTAAGCTAGAGTAGATTGTTACAAATTGTTTCATAGGAAATGGTAATTAAAATGACGATTACTTAATGTGGCATAGCCTCACCAAAGTTTTCAATATTTCTAAAGCCTGGCACATTTTTTTTCACAATCTTAGTACTTGGCTTACTGATTGCAATAACATTTTGAATTTTAAATTTGGCAGCCGCCTCTAAAACATCTAGAGAATCATCAAAGAAAATTGACCTTTCTTTATTGAAATCGATTTGCTTGTCTAGCTCTTTCCAAAATTTTTGCTGTTGTTTTGGAACTCCAAAGTCATGTGATGAAATAATTTCATCAAAAAAACCTTCGATTTTAGACATTTTCATTTTAAGTTTAATGCCTTTTCTATGGGCATTTGTAACTAAATAAATACGCTTATTTTTATCTTTTGCACGTTGAAGAAAAGTTAAGGCATGATCATGAACTTGAATCAGATGTGAGATGTCAGTCTTTAGTTTCATAATATCTAATTCAAGTTGTTTTTCCCAATAATCCAAGCAATACCAGGTAAGCTTCCCTTCTTGAGAATTAATCTTTGATATGATTATTTCTTTAGCTGTCTTAAAGTCGATGTGATTTTGTTTTGAGTAAACCTGGGGAATATATTCCAACCAAAACTCTAAATCAAAGTTTAAATCTAAGATAGTTCCGTCAAGGTCTAGCAAGATTGTATCAATTTGATTCCAATCCAGGCTAATATTATTTTCTTCGCCAAGTTGTTCCATTTATGCTGTCTTCGAGGATAATACCCAGCTCCAAAAGCTCATCTCTGATTTGGTCTGACATAGTAAAGTCTTTAGAGTTTCTTGCAGCCTCTCTTTGGTTAATTTTTTTAGAGATTTCAGATTCAGACAACTCCGATCCTCGTTTCAAGTATTCATCAGCATTATAATTAAGAATACCAAGGTTATTTCCGAGCTGGACAAGTTGACTCGATAGTGTGTTCGCTTTATTTGGGTTGGCTGCTCGTTCAATATTGATTTGTTTAGCAATTTCAAAAAGTACACTTAGGGCCATAGGTGTATTGAAATCATCATTTAAAGCTGCATTAAATCTTGCTTCATAGTCAACCTCAAGAAGTGACGAATCTACAGAATTATGATTTAGGCCTTTTATGGCGTTATAAAGTCTAATTAAAGCTGATTGAGCGCTCTCAATGTTTGTTTCACTATAGTTTAAAGGCGAACGGTAGTGGCTACTTATAAGAAAATATCTTAGGGCTTCTCCATCATATTTTTTTAATACATCACGAATAGTAAAAAAATTATTGAGAGACTTGCTCATCTTTTCGTCATCAATATTAACAAAACCAACATGCATCCAAGTATTTACAAATGTACAATTATTGGCGCCTTCAGATTGGGCAATTTCATTTTCATGATGCGGAAATGTCAAGTCCATGCCGCCACCATGTATGTCGAAATGATTCGAAATAAAATGATTAGACATTGCAGAGCACTCAATATGCCAACCAGGCCTACCATTACCCCAGGGTGACGGCCAGCTGGGTTCGCCAGATTTAGCTTTTTTCCAAAGAACAAAATCAAGAGGATCTTTTTTATGGTTTTCAACATCAACCCTTGCACCAGCTACTAGGTCATCTAAGTTTTTTCCAGATAGTTTCCCGTATTCTTTAAATTTTCTTACTGAATAAAATACGTCACCATTGGTTCCTTGATACGCCAATCCTTTTTTTGATAAAGATTCAATCATATCAATCATCTTGTCAATCGAATCAGTAGCCCTAGGCTCAATATCTGGACTCAGGACTCCCAAAGACTGTTCATCTTCATGCATCGCATCAATAAACCTATTAGTTAAGGAGTAAATATCCTCATTATTTTCAATAGCCCTTGTGATGATCTTGTCATCAATATCTGTGATATTCCTGACATACTTTACATTAGGAAAGTTTCGTCTCAAATGCCTTGTTATGACATCAAACATCACCATAACTCTAGCATGACCCATATGGCATAGGTCATAAACGGTCATACCACAAACATAAATTCCAACTTGGTTCGCATCAATAGGTTGAAACTCTTCCTTTTGATTGTTGAGAGTGTTATAAATTTTGAGCATTGCAATATTTTATACTGTATTTTGTAATATCACTTATATTAGTTTTGATGATGAAAGTAGCTATCAATTTTGATTATCAATTTATGATTAACAAAATGTATAATCACCTTGCAAAGGAATTGAACAGCATTAATAACTTTTCCTGTTAAAAACTTATTATGAAAAAATTTCAATGCACCATGTGTGGATGGATCTATGACGAAGAGAAAGGGGCTCCAGATGAAGGAATTGATCCTAGAACGACCTGGTCCGATGTTCCTGAAGACTGGGAGTGTCCAGTTTGTGGATCAGGCAAGGAAGATTTCGATATGGTTGAAATATAACTACATCTAATTTATAAACGTATATTAGGAAACTAAAATGTCAAAAATACTGATTCTGCCTGGCGACGGCATAGGGATAGAAATTATGGCTCAAGCCGTTAAAGTCATTGATTCATTAAATAGGAATCATGCAATGGGGATGACTCTTGTCAATGGACTCCTTGGTGGAACAGCTTATGATGAAACAGGTTCGCCTTTTCCTGATGAGACGATTAGGATTGCAAAAGAGTGCGACTCAATTTTGCTGGGAGCTGTTGGTGGTCCTAAATGGGAGTCACTCGAAAGAAGTTTAAGGCCAGAAAGAGGTTTATTGGGCATACGTTCTGAGCTTGAGCTTTTTTCAAATCTAAGGCCAGCAATCCTATATCCACAACTAGCTTCTGCATCCAGCCTTAAAAATGAGATTGTATCCGGTCTTGACTTAATGATTGTTCGCGAGCTTGTTGGAGGTATCTATTTTGGAGAGCCAAGAGGAGTTGAAATCAAAAATGGTGAGCGCTTTGGAGTCAATTCTGCGACCTATTATGAATCTGAGATTGCAAGAATTGGACATTCTGCTTTTCAGATAGCTCAAAAGAGGGATGGTCGAGTCTGTTCTGTTGATAAAGCAAATGTTCTTGAGGTTTCTGAGCTTTGGAGAGATGTGATGGAGGAAGTATCAAAAGAATATTCAGATGTAAAACTTTCTCATTTATACGTTGATAATGCAGCTATGCAGCTCGTGAGAGATCCTAAGCAGTTTGATGTCATGGTTACCAGTAATCTTTTTGGAGATGTTCTTTCTGATTGTGCAGCAATGCTAACTGGCTCGATCGGTATGCTGCCCTCAGCATCATTAGATAAAAATAACTTTGGTATGTATGAGCCTATTCATGGTTCTGCCCCAGATATAGCTGGCAAAGATATTGCAAATCCATTAGCAACTATCTTGTCAGTGTCTATGATGTTGAGATACTCGCTTAACCAAGCAGAGCTGGCTGAAAAAATTGATTCTGCGGTAAGCGATGTCTTGGATCAAGGATACAGAACAAAGGATATTGCTGGCGACAGTCAAAAAGTAGTTGGAACAGAAGAAATGGGTGATCTTGTTGTTAAGGCTTTAGAGTCTTAGTATTGAACATCTTCACTGTCAATAGATTTCCATAGAAACCAGCACGCAACGCTTCTATAAGGCTTCCATTGTTCAGAAATTTCTATAATCTGATTTTTGCTAAGAATATTTCCGTCGCCATAAATCTGATTCATAGCTCTAATAATTCCAATATCTTTTATTGGAAAGATGTCTTTTTCGAGTAAATAAAACATACCAAACATTTCAGCAGTCCAAGGACCCACTCCTTTAATGGTTATTAATTCTTGATAGACGCTCTCAAATGACCGGTCCTCCCAGTGTGAATGATCTTTGATTGAGAAAGAAATAAAATGATTACATATATTAATAAGATATTGAGTCTTTTGTTTTGATAGGCCACAGGCCTTGAGATCATCAAAACTTAATGAAAGTACATTTTCTGGCTTTATTTGTCCAATTTTATTTGCCAACTTTCCCCATACACTCGCAGCTGCTTGGACAGATATCTGCTGACCAACTATTGCCCTAAGTAAAGTTTCTAATGCTTCACCCCTAGATGAAATAATATAATCATCGTGCTTCAAGAGCAGCCCTTCTAGGCTAGGGTCAACTTTAGATAAAAATTCTTTGGATTGTTGCCAGTATTTGGGTTCAGTCATATGGAAGATTTTTTGAATTAAGTGGCGATTTAGTATAGAAGACATTGTCGTATAATTCATAGTAATTGAACAAAAAATTAGGATACATCTATGGGCAGTAAAAAAAATGTAACTTTCATCGGTCTAGGCACAATGGGATATCCAATGGCAGGACATTTATCAAATTCTGGACTTTTCAACGTCTGTGTTTTTAATCGATCATTAGAAAAATCTGCTAAGTGGGGTAATGAATACCAAGGTAAAGTTGCTCAAACAATTGAAGAAGCTGTCTCAGATGCTGATGTAGTTATCACATGTACTGGCAGGGACGAAGATATGATGGAAATTGTATTTTCGAAAGGTGGGATGTTGTCCTTTCTAAAAAGTGGCTCTATATTTATTGACCACACGACGACATCTTGCAAACTCGCAAAGCACTTAAATGAATCTCTGGGTGCTAAAGAAATTGACTTTATTGATGCACCGGTTAGTGGTGGCGAAGCTGGCGCTATAGATGGTGTTCTAAGTGTTATGGCAGGAGGAGACCAGGCTGTTTTAGAGTCATGTGAATCTATTATTAATACATATTCAAAGAGTATTACTTTAATGGGGGAGGCTGGGTCAGGTCAATTAGCGAAAATGGTTAATCAAATCTGTATTGCTGGACTATTGCAAGGACTATCAGAGGGTTTGCTTTTTGCCGAGGCTGAAAATCTAGATATGGATAAATTATTATCTGCTATATCTGGAGGCGCTGCCCAATCATGGCAAATGGTGAATAGGGGCAAAACGATGCATCAAAGGGAGTTTGATTTTGGTTTTGCAATTAAGTGGATGGTGAAAGATTTAGGGTATTGTTTGGATCAAGCTCAAGGAAATGCAACTAATTTAACTTTTACTCAAGAGGTTTATGATAGATACATTAACCTAATGGATAAAGGCCATACATATAGTGATACATCAGCATTAATGGTCTTTGATGAGCTGAATCGAAAGTAATAAATTGAATGATTATTTTTCCTTTACTATTGAAAAATAATCAATCATTAATTTATTCTAAATTACAAGCAATGGCATAATATGACTATGAGGAAAATGCCCAAACTTACCAATATTCACACTGTCGCTCAGAGTCGAATTTTTAATCTTGAATCCATGGATGTTGAGTTTTCAAATGGAGCAACTCGGGTTTATGAAAGATTAATGTCAAGAGGTAATGGAGCTGTTCTAGTTATCCCAATGATTGATGATGAAACAGTTTTAATGATATATGAGTTTTCTGGTGGAACTGAAAGATATGAGTTAGGTTTGACTAAGGGCAAAATTGATAAAGGAGAAACCCCAGTTGAGGCTGCTGGGAGAGAGCTTAAAGAAGAAATTGGTTACGGCGCAAACAAATTAACTTTTTTAAAAACAATCACCCTTGCTCCAGGCTATCAGTCTAGCGAAACGCATATTGTTTTGGCTGAAGAGCTTTACGAAGAGACTGCAGAAGGTGATGAGCCAGAACCGTTAGAAATTGTTCCTAAAAAACTTTCAGATATAGAGCAGTTAACATATTCAGAGGATTTAACCGAGGCTAGAAGTATACTTGCACTCTACATGGCAAGGGATATTATCAATAATCGAAAAGAGTGATTCAAATCCCCTCATCCTTTTGGCTTAATGCTGATGAAATAAAATTTCCAGATATAAAATTAGCTCTCAAAGAACCAAATGGCCTAATAGGAATAGGTGGTGATTTATCTGTTGAAAGATTATTACATGCTTATTCAAATGGAATCTTTCCTTGGTATGGAAAAGATGAGCCAATATTGTGGTATTCTCCTGACCCTAGAATGGTCATTACGCCTGAGGCTTTTCATCTTTCAAAAAGCTTAAGAAAGACTATTAACTCATCAAGATTTAATGTCTCAGTGAATACTGTTTTTCCTGAAGTAATGCACCAGTGTCAAAATGTCCCTAGAGCTGGACAGTCTGGAACCTGGATAAGTGATGAGATGATTTCAGCTTACTGTAAACTTTATGATGCAGGATATGCGCACTCCTATGAAGTTTTTTTGGATAAAAAGCTGGTGGGCGGTTTATATGGAGTTGCGTTAGGAAGTGTTTTTTTTGGAGAGTCAATGTTTTCACTCGTTAGCAATGCTTCAAAAGTTGCCTTTGCTTACCTTCTGCAAAATAGTGATTATAAATTGATAGACTGTCAGGTGGAAAATAAGCATCTTGAAAGTCTAGGTGCTTTTAATATGCCTAGAGATTTGTTTATACAACAGCTTAAAGCCTTTGTGTAAAATGATACCTTTGATAAAGTGATGGTGACGCCATGAGAGACCAAATTAAACTTTTTTTACTTGTTTCGCTTGTTATTACTCTAGCTGCGTGTGGCCGAATGGGCGATTTGGTTCCAATCGATGAGTCACAAGCTGGCTCAATTGAAGCATCTACTAGCAGCTAATAGAATAAACAATTGAACGCATTCAATTTTCAAAATAATTGTCTTTATGCTGAGTCTTTACTTGTTAAAGACTTAATGAAATCTTATGGTTCGCCGCTTTATATTTATTCAAAAAGTCAAATAGAGTTCAATTGGAATCTATTCAAAAAATCTTTTGGAGATCATCCGCATTTAATTTGTTATGCGGTTAAGGCGAACTCTAATATTGCAGTCTTAAATACTCTAGCAAAACTCGGTTCTGGCTTTGACATCGTATCACTTGGAGAACTTGAAAGGGTAATTGCTGCAGGAGGAAATCCAAGCAAATGCGTTTATTCGGGAGTTGCTAAAAATGAATACTCAATACAAAAAGCTCTTGAATATGGCATCTATTGCTTTAATGTCGAGTCTGAAGGTGAGCTAGATTGCATTGATTCAGTGGCTTCATCATTGAATATGACTGCACCTATTTCGATTCGGGTAAACCCGAATGTAGATGCAAATACTCATCCTTATATTTCAACAGGCCTAGCAGAAAATAAGTTTGGCGTTGGCGCTGATATTGCCTTCTCAATGTTTAAAAAAGCAGCTTTATCAGAAAATTTAAAAGTTTGTGGACTTGATTATCATATAGGTTCACAAATAACTGATGTGTCTCCTTTTATAGAGGCGCTAGATCGAGCATTAGAGCTTGTTGAAAAGCTAAAAACTGAAAACATTTTGATCGACCATCTTGATATTGGTGGAGGTATTGGAGTTAGCTATGACCAAGAGGAAACAATCAATATTGAGGACTATTTGAATTCTGTTACTAATAGAGTTGATCAGATGAAGATATTGGTTGAGCCTGGACGTTCAATTGTTGGCAATGCAGGAATATTTGTAACAAAAGTAGAATACTTAAAGCGAAATAATCTAAAGTCGTTTGCAATTGTTGATGGTGCTATGAATGATTTAATTAGGCCTTCATTGTATCAGTCCTATCATCAAGCTGTCTTGATTGACGATAACTCGAAGGGTATTAATGATACTTGGGACATCGTTGGCCCTGTTTGTGAGTCTACAGATTTCTTAGCGAAAGATAGAAATCTTACTTTAGAAAAAGGAGATTACATTGCTATCATGACAGCTGGCGCATATGGATTTGTCCTAAGCTCTAACTATAATTCTAGGCCAAGGGTTCCGGAGATAATGGTTAGTGGCAATAAACATAGCACGATTAGAAAAAGAGAAACAATTGATTCCCTTTATGAGAATGAGAGTTTATTTGAAGATGAAATTGACTAATAATCAAAAAAAATATTTAAGATCAATTGCTCATGATTTGAAGCCTTTTGTGATGGTTGGTCAAAATGGCTTAAGTGATTCAGTATTGGCAGAAATTGACTCTACATTGCAAAAGCATGAGCTAATAAAGATTAAGTTAAGAGTGGATGATCGTGATGAGAAACAAAACATCATTGAGCGAATTATGGAATTTTCTCACTCACAATTAGTTCAAGTTATCGGCGGGGTTCTTGTTATTTACAGGCCTTTTGATGATAACCCTGATATTATCTTACCTAGATCTTAATATTTTAAGAGTGTAACAAAGATAAATATGCCCTTGCATTAATGAATTGAAATGAAGATTGCCCTCAGCGCTGCAGAAACTTCAGGTGATTTGATTGCTTCATCACTAGTGGTTGCTTTAAAGCTTAATGAGCCAAATTGCATGATTGATGGTTTAGCTGGGGATAAGATGATCAAAGCAGGTTGCCATAGATTATGGCATATGAATGAAGTCAATGTAATGGGCCTGAGTGAAGTTTTGAGAAAATTGCCATCTATCTTAAAACTCAGAAAGCGGATTTCTAAGCACTATCTTGCAAACAAGCCCGATGTTTTTATCGGCGTTGATTCACCTGATTTTAATTTTAAGTTAGAGCGAATCCTTAAGAAAAACGGTATAAAAACAATTCATTTAATTAGCCCATCCATATGGGCTTGGCGCTCTAATAGAATTAAAAAAATTAAGCAATCAACAGATTTAATTCTATGTCTATTTCCTTTTGAAGTTGATTTCTACAGAATGCATAATCAAAAAGCAATCTTTGTAGGGCATCCACTTGCTGAAACTTTAAAGCCAAGAAAAGATTATCAGTCTAACAATAATGTTCTATTGATGCCTGGTTCTAGAGAATCAGAAATTAAGTCTTTATTGCCAGAGCTTTTAAAAGCAGCCAAATTAATGAAAGATGAAAATCCAGATCTGATCTTTAATATATCCCTTGCAAATGATCAGCAATTAGACTGGGTTACTAAAAGTATTGATGGGATAGAAATAGGAGTTAGTGTTGGTGATGCACATGCAAAAATTAGTAACTCAGATTTAGTTATTGTTGCATCAGGAACTGCCGCTCTGGAGGTTGGCTTGTTGGCCGTACCCATGGTTGTTGTTTACAAACTGTCATATATCAGTTATCAGATCGCGAGCCGTTTGCTTCATACGAGTGAAGTATCTCTTCCAAATAAAATTTTAGGAAGTAATATTGTTCCAGAATTAATTCAAGAGAATGCTAATGGAAAGAATATCTCTGATCATGCTATGAAGTTATTAGAATCAGACAATACCAAACTTATTAGAGAATTAGGAAGGATTCATAAATTATTGAAACTCCAATCTAGCACTAAATCAGTTGATGCAATTATTGACTTTGTAAATGAAAAATGATATCAAAAAAATAGTTCAATTAGCTATCTCGGAAGATATTGGAGATGGAGATTTAACTTCGACTTTGCTTGAAAATAAAATGATTGTAGCTGAGATTGTATGCAGAGAGAATGCAGTCATATGTGGTATTGACTTTGCCAATCTATGTTTTCTGTCAATCGACCCCAAAATTCAAATTACTTGGAATGTTGAGGATGGCTCTAATGTTATTCCTGGTCAAATCATATGTAGAATTTATGGGTTCGCAAAAACTATAGTTACTGCCGAGAGAGTCGCTCTCAATTTCTTACAAATATTAAGTGCTACATCAACTAAAACTGCTGAGTTAGTTGGGTTAATCTCTGGAACAAAAGCAAAATTACTTGACACAAGAAAAACAATACCAGGCCTTAGAAAGGCTCAAAAATATGCTGTAAAGTGCGGCGGCGGGGTCAATCATAGAATGGGCCTTTATGATTGCATAATGCTAAAAGAGAATCATATCTTAACAATTGGCTCACTAGAGGATTCAATAAAAGACGCTGTAATTAATTTTCCTAAAATACCAATAATTGTTGAGGTTGAATCTCTTGATGAGCTTAAATCTGTTCTTTCGATGACGAATATCACGCGTATATTGTGTGATAATTTTTCTATTCCTGATCTAATAGAGGCTGTCCAAATTTCAAGTGGAGTCTATCCAATCGAGGCTTCTGGTGGGATTAATGAAGATAATATAATTCAATACGCTGAAACTGGCGTTGACTTTATCTCTATTGGATCTCTTACAAAAGATATTAGATCGATTGACCTTTCTTTAAGGTTTTCAGACTAGGCAGTTGCTATAAATGATGGACTAATAATATCCTCAGTTAGGTTGAACTTTAAGGCTTTATTATCTAGATTAACTACTGACCCTCCTGCACCTTCGAGTATGCATATACCTGCTGCTGTATCCCACTCAGAGCAACGTCCAAATTTGGGATAATAATGGTAAATTCCCTCAGCAATTAGGCAAAACTTGAGAGCACTCCCAAGTTTAAATGTTTCAAAATTAGTTTTTAGTTTTAAATGTTCTTTGAGTCCTTTATTATTGATTGAATATCTGCCTACAACTATTTTTTTCCATCTCTTAGGCTTTGATGTCAGTATCTTAGATGATTTTGTATTTTCAACCTTGATTGAAGGCTGTTTATTTAGCCGGTAGTAATGTACTTGATTAAAGGGCGAATAAATCAATCCAAATGTCGGATAGTTGTTTTTAATCAAAGCAATACTGATACAAAAGTCGGGAGAGCCATCTATAAAGTCTCTAGTACCATCTAATGGGTCAATCAACCAGTACTCTTTCCATGAAGTTCTGACAGAAAACGGAATATGCGATGATTCCTCTGAGAGAATTGGAATATTTGGTGTTAATTTTGATAGGGCATTTAATATAAATTCGTGAGAAGCTTTATCGGCTTCAGTGATTGGTGTATTGTCATCTTTAACTGAAAATTCAGTGGAATTTTTGCGAATATCCATGATTATTTCACCCGCTTGCGAGCTTATATTTAGAAGCTGGGAAATTAATGCTTTATTCATTAAAACATTATATCATTGAGTACATAATTATTTTTTGTTGACCTGAATCTTAAGTAAAATTTATTTTTCTTCAACATATTTTTACAATAAAAATGAAAAAACAAGTTTTAGCTATGGGTGGTGGAGGCTTTACCTCAAAACCTGAAAATCTAAAGTTAGATAAGTATCTGTTATCTCTTAGCAATAAAAAAAACCCAAAAGTTTGCTTTATACCTACTGCGAGTGGAGATGATGAAAGCTATAGAAGACGATTTTATTCATCCTACAAAAAATTAAACTGTGAGACTAGTCATCTTTCACTGTTTTGGCCTCCAGAGGGAGATTTGAGAGAGTTTGTTTTAGATAAAGATATCTTTTATGTGGGTGGAGGTAATACTCGCAACCTTATGGTTCTTTGGAAAGAGTGGAGTCTTGATCAATATTTACTTGAAGCTTGGAATAACGGAGCTATTATGGCAGGTCTGAGTGCCGGCTCAATATGCTGGTTTGAAAAAGGGCTGACTGACTCCGTGACTGGAAAACTATTGCCACTGGATTGTCTAGGCTTTTTACCGAACAGTAATTGCCCACACTTTGATAGCGAACCACAACGCAGGCCTGAGTATCATAAGGCTATATTAAATGGCTCAATGATGAAAGGCATTGCATGTGATGATGGTGTTGCAGCTCATTTTGTTGATGGTGAGCTCGAATGTTGTGTTTCATCTTTACCCAATGCTAAAGCATATTACGTGAGTAATAATAACGGCGTTATTAATGAATCAATAATTGAGCCAAACTACCTCTGAGCCCTTTAAATAAAGCTTCAAATATTAAAAAGCCTAGCTTAACTAGGCTTTTTAATATTTGGTGGGCCTACTTGGACTTGAACCAAGGACCAATCGATTATGAGTCGACTGCTCTAACCAACTGAGCTATAGGCCCGGGTAAAGAGCTATTCTAAAAAGCTTTGAAGCTTGTGTGCGCGAGAAGGGTGTCGCAATTTTCTAAGCGCTTTTGCTTCAATTTGTCTTATTCTTTCGCGTGTAACATCAAATTGTCTTCCGACTTCTTCGAGTGTATGATCAGTGCTCATATCGATTCCAAATCTCATCTTAAGAACTTTTGCTTCTCTAGGAGATAAATTTGCTAAAAGATCACCAGTTGTTTCTTTTAAACTTTCCCTGGTAGTAACTTCTACAGGTGAGGACAATTTTTCATCCTCAATAAAATCACCTATTGTAGAATCTTCATCATCACCGACAGGATTCTCCATAGAAAGTGGCTCTTTTGCAATCTTTAGAATCTTATTAATTTTATATTCTGGCAATTCCATTTCAACAGAAAGTTCTTCAGGTGTAGCTTCTCTTCCAAATCTTTGCAATAATTGACGCCTCACTCTATTAAGCTTATTGATGGTTTCAATCATATGTACAGGTATTCTTATAGTGCGAGCCTGATCAGCAATTGATCTTGTGATAGCTTGTCGAATCCACCAAGTTGCATATGTGGAAAACTTGTATCCACGGCGATACTCGAATTTGTCAACTGCTTTCATGAGTCCAACATTACCTTCTTGGATAAGGTCTAAGAACTGCAAGCCACGATTCGCATACTTTTTAGCAATAGATATTACAAGTCTTAAGTTGGCTTCAATCATTTGACTCTTTGCATTTTTAGCTTTTCTATCACCCTGTCTAAGTTTTTTATTGATTTCTTTAAGTTCTCCAACCGTAATTTGCATCGCCTCTTGATTTTCTAACAGACTTTTTTGAGAATAGTAAATCTCATCTTTGCACTTTTCTAGAGATTTTAAAGTTGTTTTATCAATCTCTTTGCTTTTGAGCCAATCAAAGTTAGTTTCATTTCCAGGGAATAGTTTGTAAAAAAGCTCTGAGCTCATGCCTGCATCAAGACAAGCATTTCGAATCAAGTTTTCTTCTTTTTTAACTACAGAAACACGACTAGAAACAACATCCATCATTGTGCTAACAAGCTTTGGTGCAAGTCTTAACTCTGAAATACAGCCTGAGAACTTTTGTCTTGCCTTAACTGTCTTGGCATCAAGATAGCCATTCTTTTTGCAAGAATTGACGTAACTTTTATAAGATTTTTGTATTTTATCAAAGCGATCATAAACTTCACCTTCATCCGGTCCAGTATATTCTAACTCATCAAATTCATCTTCGTCTTCGTCCAGCTCATCCTCATCAGCATCTAGATTCATTGCCTCTAGTTTTGCATGTTTTTCATCAAGAAGCGCTTGTTTTTCAACAATCAATGCTTGTTTTTCTTCAAATTCTTCAGCATCACCTTGGTAACCAATAACCACATCAGTCATTTTACATTTGCCCTCTTCAAGCCTTGTATAGGCCTTAAAGAAGTGATCTGCAATTTCTGGATAAAGTGATATTGCCTGCATTATTTGATAGACACCAGCTTCAATTTCTTTTGCGATTCTAACTTCATCACTTTGCTCTAATAGTTCAACAACCCCCATTTCACGCATATACATTCTTACCGGATCTGTTGTTCTTCCAAACTCTGAATCTAGTGCGGCGAGAGCAGCTACAGCAACTTCTGCTGAATTTGCTTCAGCTTTGCCACCTTGGTGCATAACCAAAGTGTCAGCATCTGGCGCCTCATCAGCTACCACAATGTCTAACTCCTCAAGAATAGTCACAATTGGCTCTACCTGCTCTGGAGTCAAGAGATCCTCAGGCAGAAGGTCATTAATTTCTGAATAGGTAAGGTAGCCTTGTTCTTTTCCAATGACGATAAGACTATTTAGGGCGGTTTTATGAGCTTCAGTAGTTGTCTTCATAGTATTGTTTTTTAAAAACAGAGGTGGAATTATACCTAATTCATCAATTATTTTTTAGTCAATAATTGACTGTTGGAATAGCTTTGATTTAGTTAGATTCAGCAAAAATTTTACTTATGGATTGTTCGTCGCTGATTCTTCGAATTACATCAGCAAGGGTTTTGGCAATGGATAATTGTCTAATTTTATCGCATTTATTTGCATTTCCATTCAAAGGGATAGTATTTGTAATCACTAACTCATCAAGCTTTGAGTTGGAAATATTATCTATAGCGCCTCCAGAAAGGACTGCATGAGTAGCATAAGCAACAACTTTTTTAGCCCCTTTTTCTTTTAAAATCTCAGCTGCTTGACATAGTGTGCCAGCAGTATCAACCATATCATCAATCATAATGCATGTTCTTCCAGATACATCACCAATTACATTCATAACCTTTACTAGATTAGGTTCTGGGCGCCTTTTATCTATGATTGCAAGATCAGCGTCATTAATTCTTTTTGCTGCAGCTCTGGCTCTTGCAACTCCCCCAACATCCGGTGATACCACTACAACATCATCATATTCATGGTCTAGTATGTCCTGAACGAGAACGGGTTGAGCGTAAATGTTATCAATTGGTATATTGAAGAAACCTTGGATTTGATCAGCGTGAAGATCCATTGTAAGAATTCTGTTTACCCCAGATGTTTCAATCATTTGAGCCACAAGCTTTGCTGTAATTGGAACTCTAGTTAGACGAGATCGCCTATCCTGTCTCGAATATCCAAGATAAGGAACAACAGCTGTTATTCTTCCTGCGGATGACCTTTTGAGTGCATCAACCATGATGAGTAGCTCCATTAAGGTTTCTGCTGACGAAGGCCCACATGTAGGTTGAATAACAAAAACGTCACAACCACGGACATTGTCAAGAATTTCTACATGAGATTCTCCATCACTAAATTGGCCAACAAAAGCCTTGCTTTGGCTTATATTCAGGTTTTCAATAATTTCAGAAGAGAGATCAGGATTTGCGTTACCGCTAAAGATTTTTATTCTATCTAAAGACATCTACTTAGATTCTTATGGTTGATTGCATAATTATACAAAGAAATCATACGATTGAATCAAGTAGTTTAGCTAGTAAGTATTTTTTTTATTTTATTTAGATAAGTTCGTCGATAAATGGCTTTATTTCATCAGGCTCAACTGTTGCACTAAAGCGTTTAAAAGGGACCCCGTTCCGATCAATTAGAAACTTTGTAAAATTCCATTTGATGCTATCATTTAGTTTACCTTTAAGCTCAGATTTAAGGTATTTGAAAGCTGGATGAGCGTTTGAGCCGTTGACATCAATTTTTTCAGACAACTCAAAGCTAACACCATAGTTAGATTCACAAAATTTTTTTATTTCATCTGCTGTTCCTGGCTCTTGCTTTCCAAATTGATTGCAAGGGAATCCAATAATTTCAAGACCGGCATCCTTATATTCTTGATATAGTCCTTCCAAGCCTTTGTAATGATAAGTTAAACCACAATTGCTAGCAGTATTTACAATTAAAACAACTTTGCCCTCAAAGTTTTTAAATGAAACATCTTTTCCATCAATATTTTTAAAATTAAACTGATATATGCTCATTTCTAGATGTGCTTTTTTAGTAAAAAATACAATTGTACTCACTTCAAATGAATTTGAAGTGTTTAGTTGATGAAGATGAGCTATTAACTGACAGCAAAAATTTGGCTGGGATGGCAGGATTCGAACCTGCGAATGACGGGATCAAAACCCGTTGCCTTACCGCTTGGCGACATCCCAATTGTATAGCGGTGATTTATCAATCGCTTTCGCGACAAAACCAACCCACTTTGATGGCAATTCTTTGTTTGCTATCAATGCATCACTTTCATTTTCAAATGCTACGAAAACACACGAGCCGCTTCCTGTCATTCTTGCTTCATCAACATGCTTTCTAGTTGAATTCAGATACATCAAAGCATCTTTTATCTCACTTTCCAAGTCAATTGCAGCATCCAAACAGTCGTTATGTGGATTTGAAACTAATGAAAAATCGGTTATTTTCCTTTGTAGCGGTGACATTGTCAATGCTTTATGGCTGAATATTTCGCGTGTAGAGATTTGTTTATTGATTGAAACAACCAGATAGTAGTATTCTGGCAAATTTAATGGAGTAAGAATTTCACCAATTCCTTCTGCCCATGAGCTTCTTCCTTCAATAAAAATAGGAACATCTGCCCCAATATCTTTTCCTATTGAGATCAGCTCTGTATTTGTTAATTTTAGATTCCAAAGTTTATTGAGAGTAACAAGAGTGGTTGCAGCATTTGAACTCCCTCCACCAAGTCCCCCACCCGTAGGAATCCTTTTTATAATTTTTATATCCACTCCAAAATTTGTTGCACTATATTGTTTTAACTTTTTAGCGCTTTTAATCATTAAGTCATCACTGATAAGAATATCTTCGTTGCCTGAGGTGCGGTTTATTTTTCCATCATTTCTTAAACTAAAATCTATCTCATCATAAAAATCTAATAGCTGAAAAATGGTCTGTAAGTTGTGATACCCATCATCTCGTTTTGAGGTGATATGTAAGAATAAATTAATTTTTGCTGGCGAAAGGTAAGTCAATTTATGCTTTTATAAAGTGCTCTCTATAATGCTTCAATTCATCAATGGAGTCATAGATATCTGACAAAGCTAAGTGCCTAGATTTTTTGAATGAGGTATTGATGATTTCTGGTTTCCAGCGATCAGCCAGTTCTTTTAGTGTTGAGACATCGATATGCCGGTAATGAAAAAACTTTTCAAGGGTAGGCATATAGTTATACAAAAATCTTCTGTCTTGACAAATTGAATTGCCGCACATAGGAGAAGCTCCCGAATCAACGTATTGAGAGAGAAAATTAAGTGTTTGAGATTCTGCTTGAGCGACCGAAATTGAACTTTCTTTAACTCTTTGCACTAATCCAGAGCGATTATGTTGATTTGTATTCCAATCATCCATACCATCTAGTAATTCAGTTTTTTGGTTAATAGCCAAAGATGGACCCTCACCAATAACATTCAGATTGGCATCCGTCACAACAGTTGCAATTTCAATGATGACGTCACTCTCGGGAATTAGCCCTGTCATTTCAAGATCTATCCAGATTAGATTTGTTTTTTTATTCATTGTTGCTTATTACTTGCATGAATGTATGCATCAAGCTTATCTTGCGCAGAACCGTCTGATAATATTTGATTAGCATTTATGATGCCCTCATCTAATGAGTTTACTAGGCCACTCACGTAAATTGCAGCTCCAGCATTTAATGCAATAATATCTCTAGCTAAACCTTTCTTTCCAGAAAATGCTTCATGAATCAAAGCAAGAGATTGCTCAGCATTGTCAGCTTTAATTGAATCTAGGCTTCCTTCTTCTAGCCCAAAATCATGAGGATGGACATCATAAGTTGAAATTTTATTATCTTTTAGTTCTGCCACATAAGTTTTGTTGGCAATGGAGAACTCATCAAGACCATCTTCGGAGTGGACCACCATAACATGTCGCGAATTGAGACCCTTTAAAACATTAGCAATCGGCTCAACTAAATTTCTATCAAAAACGCCCATAATTTGGTTTGGTGCTTTGGCTGGATTTGTCAAAGGACCCAATACGTTAAAAATTGTTCTTATTGCGAGCTCTTTACGAGGCCCAATTGCATGTTTCATAGCGCTATGATGAGCTGGTGCAAACATAAAACCCACCCCAATCTCCTCAATACACTGACTAATCAATTCTGGATTTAAATTGAGATTGATACCAGCAGCTTCCAGTACATCTGCACTTCCAGATTTTGAGGATATTGAACGATTTCCATGCTTTGCAACTTTTCCACCAGCTGCTGCGACTACAAAAGCTGAAGCTGTTGAGATATTAAAAAGACCGAGCCCATCTCCTCCTGTGCCACAGGTGTCAACCAAGTACTCATCGCTGCTTAATTTGACTGATGTGGCAAGATCTCGCATTACTTTTGCGCTTGCAGTAATTTCCTCAATTGTCTCACCCTTCATTGAAAGGCCAACAAGAAATGCGCCGATCTGAGCATCAGTAGTTTGTCCTGTCATGATGCTATTCATGACGTCATGCATCTCACTTTCATTCAAGTTTTGTCTTGAAATAACCGCTTTGATTGCCTCATTTATATTCATAACTATTGCCGACTCATTAATTGTTCAATTTCATTAATCTCTTTAGCTGCTTTTTGGGAGAGAACATGGTTTCCTTTATCAGTCACTAGAACATCGTCTTCTATTCTGACTCCTATGCCCCAGTATTTAGGGTCAATTTTATCATCCCTTCGGATATAAATTCCAGGCTCAACAGTTGTTACCATACCACTTTTAAACTCACGGAACTCTCCATTAACTAATTTACTGCCTACGTCATGTACATCTAGTCCGAGCCAGTGCCCAGTGTTGTGCATATAAAATTTAGTTAAATCCTCAGGCGATTTCATAATTCCTAGCTTGATAAGGCCATCCGTTATTATTTGACAGGCAGTCTCATGCGGCTTATTGGAGCTGACTCCAGGCCTAATAGATTGAATAGCAGATTTTTGCGCACTCAAAACAAGATCATATATCTCTCTTTGAGCATCATTAAACTTTCCATTAATCGGAAAAGTTCTCGTAATATCTGAGGCATAGCCATTAATCTCGCAACCTGCATCAATCAAAAGTAGATCCCCATTTTTCAGCTCTTTATTGTTTTCAGTGTAATGCAAAATGCATGCATTTTCTCCACTTGCAACGATTGGAGGGTAGGAGTGTTCAGAGTTGCCATTCCTAAAATGTGAGTCAAACACAGAGGCAATATTATGCTCAAAAAGTCCAGGTATAGACTCTTTCATTGCATTTATGTGGGCTTCAGATGCTAGGTCTGCTGCATCCTGCATGTTTTTTATTTCTTCCTTGTCTTTTATAAGTCGCATTTCTGAAACAAAAGGGTTTAAGGGTTTTAGCCTACTTTCAAAAAGAGAATGAATGCGTTTATTATGAATATTTGTGCTGGAATGGTCTTTCCAGCCACTACCTCCCGGTGCATCATAATAAATGGCAGAGCCTTTTTTAGTGAAAGAGTCAATATGATCAAAAAAAGTATCGATGTCATATGCCTGATTCACTAACAAAATTTCTGGTGCAAGTTCAGCTCCTAGTCTGATTCCATTCCAAATCTCTTTGGTCTCGTCCTTAGGTCTTAAGAACATGACATAGCTATCTTTGCTAAATACAGCTATTGCATCAGGCTCTATAAAACCAGTTAGATACCAAAAATTACTATCTGGACGAAATGGATAAGTCACATCACTGTTTCTTTTTTGTTCGCTATTGGTTGATACAATGACCACTGCATCATGACCCAACATGCTTAACAACTCCTCTCTTCTTTTTTGATGTATCATTTTATTTGGTGTATTAATTCTTAGATATACAACGCAAGAAAGATACCATGAAAACGATACGACTTTACCAAAATACACCTTTTACTGAGGGTAAAACAGCTGAATTAAATAGTGATAATAGTCACCATTTAAACAAGGTTTTACGTTTTCCAGTCGGCAAAAATATTACAGTATTTAACGGTGACGGTTTTGATTACAAAGCGTTAGTTCAAGATGCCAAAAAAACAACCAGCCTTAAAATCATTTCTAAAGCAAGAAACAATTCAGAATCAACATTAGATTTAACTCTCGCTCAGGGGATTGCAAAAGGTGAAAAAATGGATTTTTTGATCCAAAAAGCAGTGGAATTGGGAGTCACAAGAATAATACCAATGAAATTAGAGCGTTGCGTTGTTCGACTAAGAGATGAAAAAGTTCAAAAAAAAATTGATCATTGGCAAAAAATTGCTAACCATGCCTGTGAACAGTCAGGTCGTTCAGTCATTGTCAGCGTGTCTGATCCAGTTTCGCTCGAAGGGTTATTAGAAGAGAAGGGCCACAATGGCTTTATTTTGCACCACCGAGCAGAAATCAGCCTCAGTCAAGTGCAGGAAACTTCAAATGCAACTATATTGATTGGGCCAGAAGGAGGTTTGACCGAAAAAGAAGTTAGTGATTCTGAGTTTGCGGGATATCAGTCAGTCCATATTGGAAAGAGGGTTTTGAGAACAGAAACTGCTTCTCTAGCAGCGATTGCTAACATGCAGTTATTATGGGGGAGCTAAAAGGAAATAAAGAAAGTCCTAGTCAATGTTGCCTAGTTCTTGACTGAGCTCCCGTGCACGGTCGTAGGCAGCTCTTGTTGCAGCTGCAACAATTCCTTCAAAGTTCTGATCTTGAAAGGTTTCGATTGCTGATTGCGTAGTTCCATTTGGTGATGTAACTTCCGCACGAAGTGTGCGCGAGTCTTTGCCAGAGTTAGTCGCCATGATGCTTGCACCTAGACTGGTTTTGATACTCAAAGCATCAGCTGTATCTTCATCTAGACCCAGGGCCATAGCGGCCTGCTTCATGGACTGCATCATTAAGAAAAAATAAGCGGGTCCACTGCCTGAAATCGCTGTAATTGCATCCAAGAGGTTTTCCTCATTGACCCAAAAACATTCTCCCACAGCAGATAACAACAAGTTTACTGATTCTTTTTGGATATCATTGACGAGTTCGTTCGCATAAAGACCTGTGACTCCAGACTGAAAAAGAGCAGGCGTGTTAGGCATTGTTCTAACGAGTGCAAAGTCACCGCCAAGCCATCGATTAATATCTTTACTTTTGATGCCAGCTACAATTGAGACAAAGAGTTGATCTGATGAGGCTTTATTTTTAAGCTCATGGCAAACCACAGAGAGCACTTGAGGTTTAACAGCAAAAACGACAATATCACTATTAGTTAACAATGAGACATTGTCAGGTTGGACAGTCACTCCTAGTTCAGAGCTGCGTTTTTCTAGAAGCTCAGGATTGGCGTCACTAACATTAATATTCTTGGCTTCAAAACTATCACTCAATAGCCCCTTAATAAGAGCATAGGCCATATTGCCAGCGCCAATAAATCCGATGACTGTTTTGTTTTCCATATAAAATATCTTTGTTTTCAGTGCTTAATTCAATTCTACCAAAGTTGCAATAAATATAGAACATTAATGACAATATTTCAGCCAAAACTAGTAATGATTGATGTCGACGGAACTTTGGTCGATAGCGTCCCTGATTTGGCTTATTGTGTTGATCAGATGATGGTCGCTCTGAATATGCCATTAAGAGGAGAAGATACAGTTAGGCGTTGGGTTGGAAATGGCGTCCCTAAGTTGGTGGAAAGGGCTTTGACAGGTGAATTGGATGGCTCTCCAAGTAAAGCGGCGTTCGACAAAGCTTATCCAATTTTTTTAGATTTGTACGCCCAAAATTCATCCGTTAGGTCCACTCTTTACGAAGGCGTAATAGAAGGCTTAGAGTATTTAAAATCTAAGGACTACCTTTTAGGTTGCGTTACAAATAAAGCCGAGCAGTTTACTCATCCATTGCTTAAATCTTTAGGGATTTTTGACTATTTTGGGGTAGTTATTTCAGGTGACACGTTAGAAAGAAAGAAGCCAGACCCAATGCCACTGATTCATAGCGCTGACTTTTTTAATGTTAAGCCCAACGAATGCCTAATGCTGGGAGACTCAATAAGCGACGTGAAGGCTGCTAGAGCAGCAAATTTTCAGATTATTTGCATGTCATATGGCTACAATCATGGCAACAATATCGCTGATGAAAATCCTGACCTCGTAATCGATTCAATGAAGCAATTGCGAGACTACCTATAGTGAATATTGAAGAAAATCATATCTGGCACCCTTATGCCAATATCCCAAACAAGGTCCCAACATACCATGTAGAGAGCGCAGAAGGGGTATACCTTAATTTCAAGAATGGAGCGCGCGTCATTGATGGTATGAGTTCTTGGTGGTGCATGATACATGGCTACAACAACCCCTACATAAATGATGCCATTAAGTTTCAGATTGATCAAGTGTCCCATGTTATGTTCGGGGGTCTGACTCATCAACCAGCCATTGACTTATGTGAAAAGCTAATTAATTTGACACCCAAAGGCTTAGATAAGGTGTTTTTTGCCGATTCGGGCTCTGTCTCAGTTGAAGTGTCTTTAAAAATGGCCATTCAGTACTGGCAAAATAAAGGCCATAAAGAAAAGTCATATTTTTTAACGCCCAGGGGTGGTTACCACGGCGATACTTTTGGCGCTATGAGTGTTTGTGATCCCAACAAAGGTATGCATCACCTTTTTAGTGAGGTTTTGCCAAAGCATTACTTTGTTATGCAGCCTAAGCATCATAACACTGATGAGGCGCTCTCTGATTTGGAGTCTAGGCTAAGTAAAAGCCATAAAAAAATTGCGGCCATGATTCTTGAGCCAATAGTTCAGGGCGCCGGAGGAATGAATATTTATGATGAAGATTACCTGAAAGGCGCTAGAGTATTATGTGACAAGTTCAACGTCCTAATGATTGTTGATGAGATAGCCACTGGGTTTGGGCGAACAGGCAAGTTCTTTGGCTGTAATCATGCAAATATTTCTCCAGATATTATGTGCGTTGGAAAGGCTTTGACAGGCGGCTATATGACAATGGCTGCTGCTATAACTAACAAAGATGTTTCCGAAACAGTTGGCGTACTAATGCATGGACCAACCTTTATGGCGAATCCTTTGGCCTGTTCTGCAGCGATTGCAAGTATTGATCTTCTGTTAACTAGTAACTGGAAACAAAGAGTCACCGAAATTGAATCAATTTTAAGAGATCAATTGATGCCCCTTAAGAATCATCAATCTATACTTGATGTCAGGATTCTTGGTGCAATCGGCATAGTAGAGTTCAATGAAGATTTGGACATGAAAAAAACTCAGGAGGAGCTGATAGAGTCTGGTGTTTGGCTCAGGCCTTATGGAAAGTTGCTCTACACTATGCCACCCTTCGTAATATCAGACGAAGAGTTGCTGGCTATTACTGAGGCTATGCGTAAGATTGTTGGCGACTCGTTAGAGTAGTTTATCTATTCAACAGGGTCAATGTCAACAAACCATCGTACTGATGAGCTTACCTTGATAGTTTCTACATGCTGATAAAAAGTCTGAATTAATCTGCGAAGCTGCCCCCTATCTTCTGATTGCAAGTAAAGATTAAAGTAATAGTAGTCTGATTTCCGTTCAATGACTCCAGGAACTGGACCCCAAATTTCGACTGATTCAATCTCAATACTATTAATTAATTGGGCAACTTCGTTCAAAAAATTCTCTGCTAAATTTTTGTTTTTAGCATTCGCACAAATCAACGCTTGATGAGCAAAAGGCGGCAGTTTAGTATCTTTGCGCTCCAGTAAAAGAGTTTTGGCATATTCAATGTAGCGCGAATCTTTTACGAAGTTGAATATCGGATGATTAGGATAACGGGTCTGTATATTGACCTCTCCTTTATATTTCCCTCTTCCACATCTTCCTGAAACTTGAACCAGTAGTTGAGCTAGATGTTCTGTGGACCTAAAGTCAGTTGACATGAGTCCAACATCAACATCTAAAATACCCACAAATGCGAGGTTAGAAAAGTCATGACCCTTGGCAAGCATTTGAGTTCCGATAATGATGCAGGGCTCACCTGAGTTGATTTTTTTTAAGTGAGTCGCAAAAGCTTTTTTCTTGCGCGTAGTATCTCTGTCAATTCTGATGACTTCGGTACTCGGAAAGAAGGATTCTAGGTTTTCTTCCAGCCTTTCAGTTCCATAGCCCAGAATTTTGAGCTCCTGACTGCTACAAGAAGGGCACGAAGATTCGGGAGATTTTTCTAATCCACAGTGGTGACACTTGAGCCGATTAATACTCCGGTGATAAACTAGCCTTGAGTCACAACTGGTGCACTCTGACTGCCAACCACACTCTGTACAATAGTA
The DNA here is from genome assembly GCA_902509905.1 of uncultured Gammaproteobacteria bacterium. GTDB lineage: Bacteria > Pseudomonadota > Gammaproteobacteria > PS1 > Pseudothioglobaceae > Pseudothioglobus. The sequence goes on from CABWZI010000001.1 coordinate 109,359, forward strand.
TATTGGCGCATAACCTCTTCTGTTGATGAATAGCATGACCTGTCTGCTTTCTGAAAGGTGATGCTTTATTCTGGCAATGAGTGGCTTTGATAATGGCTCTGAAGGTTGGCTTCTCATATCTATTAGATCAACGCTTGGCATTATTGCTTCGCCAGGACGAGAAGTCAGAGTTAGTCGAGCGAGCTTTTTTTCGATCACATTTTTTAAGGTTTCTAAAGAAGGTGTTGCGGTTCCGAGTATGAGTGGAACGTTGGCCAATTTAGCTCTCATAAAGCTAAGGTCCCTAGCAGAGTATCGAAAGTTTGATTGTTGTTTAAAGGAGTTGTCGTGCTCTTCATCCACAATCACGAGTCCAAGATTAGGTATAGGTGTAAAAATAGCAGAACGAGTACCAAGAATAACTTTTGCATCACCATCCTTTGCCAGCAGATAAGCATCTTGCTTTTGCGTGTCATTGAGTTGGGAATGAACAGCCACAACCCGACCCTCTATTCTCTGTTCAAAACGTGAGATCATTTGAGGGGTTAGCCCTATTTCAGGAACTAAAACAAGAACTTGTTTTCCTTTTTTTAAAAGTTGCTCCGTGATACTGAGGTAGACTTCGGTCTTGCCACTCCCTGTAACGCCGTGTAGCAAAAAGCCATTAAACTCAGATGAACTCTTAAGCACTTCAGTAATCGCAAAACTCTGCTCATTAGTTGGCTTTATATCAGTTGATGACATCTTGATTTCAGCTTCACCCGGCTTTTTGATCAGTGCTGGCTTACCATTTCTCAAGTTTTTTGGTATCGCATTGGATAGAACTTCGCCAATTGGGTGGTGATAATAGTTAGCAGACCAAGATAAGAATTCAAGAATTTCCTTTGATAATAGTGCTTCATGATCTATTACTTCTTCAACTTCCCTCAGTTTTGAAAAGCTGCTTTTGTCCTTGTGAGAGAGAACAATGCCTGTCACTTTTTTAGATCCAAAGGGAACTTTTACTCTTGAACCAATGCACACTTTTTCTTTACACAAATAATCAAACGTATTGTGCAATGGAACCGGAATTGCAACTTCAGTGATTTGCATCAAATAAAAAAGTTTTAGGGATAAAATAACTATTTTAGCAATATTAACTTGCCATGGTAGTTATTCAAAATATCATTAATGATTCAAATGTTGACGAGGATAGTCTTAGCAAGGTATGCCAAAATTTTTTAAATGAAAATGCTTTAGAGGATTCAGAATTATTGATTCGTCTTGTTTCTCCCGTTGAGATTCAAGTTCTTAATAAAGAGTACAGAGATAAAAATCAGGTTACCAATGTACTCTCTTTTCAGAGTGACATTCCAGATGAGGTCGAAGAGTCAATACTTGGTGATGTTGTTATTTGTGTCGACGTAGTGAGGGAGGAGGCACTATTTGGCAACAAAAAATTTGGTGATCACCTTACTCATATGGCAGTTCATGGCATTCTCCATTTACTTGGACATGATCATGAAGATATCACCTCAGCAAATAAAATGGAGTCAATAGAGATTGATTTTTTAGGCAAGCTTGGCATCAGTAACCCATACATCTAGAGCTATCTTAGCCAGTCATTAAAAGCGTTGCCAGTTTTATTATGTTTTCTTCTTGCGGGTTGTTTTTTCTGTAAATGACGCCAATATCCCTTTTAGCCTTAGTGGATTTTAGGTCTATATTTATATTCGGATAGTGACTCAGTACTCCAAAATCAATTGCCATTCTTGGTAAGAAGCTCACTCCAATATTCGTATCCACCATTGCAACAAGTGTTGAAATGCTTGTGCAAGAAAAGTTGGATATGTGTTTGGTGGAAATTTCGTTGTTTTGTAAAATGTGGGAACGAAGGCAATGACCTTGTTCAAGCATTAATAAGGAGCCATTATCAATTTCTTTTGATTTGCGATTTTTGTGTTGAATAAAATAGATTGGGTCAGCAAAGACTTGATAACTCTCAATATAATCTGGCAATTCATAGGGGAATGCAAAGATTGCAAAATCGATTTGAGCTTGATCAAGATGTTTAAGTAAGTTTTCACTAGTATCCTCTTTGAATGAAACTCTAAGTTTTGGATGCGATTGAGTGATATTTGACAGAAAGGTTGGTAGTATATATGTAGAGATTGTTGGAATAACACCGATAGTAATTTCAGACTCAAAAAAATCTATCTTTGAAGTGCTCACCAATACATTCATCTCTGCCAAAACTGACTCCGCTTGCTGAGTAACACGATTCCCAGCTGATGTAAAGCGAACATTTTTGTTGTCCCGCTCAACTAGCTTGACTTGAAGATCGTTTTCCAGTTTTGAAATTCCGGCACTGAAAGTCGAAGCACTGACAAAGCACTCCTTTGCCGCGTTAGAGAAGTGATTCGTTTTTTTTAGTGCAACGAGGTACTGTAAATTTTTAATAGAAGGTGTCATTTTTATATTCGTTTTTAACGAATATAATATACAGTATTATTCAATTTAACTTTATATAAATGAATGGTATGATTGTGGCTCATTTAAACAATCGGAGGTAAAAATGAATTTAAGTGGAAGTAAGACTGAACAATCATTAAAGGATGCATTTGCTGGAGAATCTCAAGCAAATAGACGCTATTTATATTTTGCAAATCAATGTGATGTTTTAGGGGAGCCAGATATGGCAGCTCTTTTCAGATCAACTGCTGAAGGTGAGACGGGTCATGCCCATGGCCATATGGAGCACCTAATTGAAGGTGGAGTGGGCGATCCAGGTACTGATATGCCAGCCAAGGAAGTCAAAGACATGCTTGCAAGTGCGGTTCATGGTGAAACTCATGAGTACACTGACATGTACCCAGGTATGGCTAAAACTGCTAGAGAAGAAGGATTTGATGAAATTGCGGACTGGTTTGAAACCTTAGCAAAAGCTGAGCGTTCTCATGCTAACCGCTATCAAAAAGCATTAGATAGTATGTAAAGTCACTGCTACCATAGATATAGTCTGTGGTAGCAATAAACCCTTAAAACTAATTCAATATGTCTAAATTTAAAGAAGGCAATTTAGAGGCTCCAACTCGTCACCCTCTAAATTGGAAAGATAAAGATTTTTATGATGAAGATTCTCTCAATAATGAACTTGAGAGGGTTTTTGACATTTGTCATGGCTGTAGACGATGTGTAAGTTTGTGTCAGTCTTTTCCAACACTATTTGACTTGATTGATGAGTCCGAAACGTTTGAGGTGGACGGTGTCGATAAGGCTGATTATAAAAAAGTTGTTGACCAATGCTATTTGTGTGATCTGTGCTATATAGCGAAATGCCCTTATGTGCCGCCACATGATTTTAATGTTGATTTTCCGCATCTGATGCTTAGAGCAAAAGCTATACAGTTTAAAAAGGGCGAAACTAAGTTGTCACACAAGGTGCTAACATCGCCCCAAAAGGTTGGGGCAATTGCATCTAAGCCAGTCATATCTCCTGTGGTCAACTGGTCAAACAAAAACAAAACTCTCAGAAAGGTCACTCAAAAGGTACTTGGTGTTCATGAGGAGGCAGTTGTGCCAACTTATCACTCCAAAAGGCTGTCAAAGGTTTTTGTTGAAGAGAGCTCTGATAGTCAATTTAAGGTGGCAATTTTTGGAACTTGTTATGGTGAATATAATGATCCAAAAACAGTTATTGATTTGGTCGATGTATTGAGACACAACAATGTTGAAGTCAAGCTGATCAAAAAGACGCAGTGTTGTGGAATGCCCAAAATGGAGCTTGGAGATCTTGACTCAGTTGTCAAATATGCCAACGAAAATATTGACCCATTAATCGAGTTAGTCAATGATGGCTTCAAGCTTATCGCACCTATACCATCTTGCGTCTTGATGTTTAAGAATGAACTACCAATGATTTTGCATGATAATGAAGACATTAAAGCCATCTCTGAAGCATTCTTTGATCCATTTGAGTATCTATCTTTACTGATTGAAAATAATCAGTTTGATGATAAATTTAAGGCAATTGATAAAGAGATTCTTTATCAAGTGGCATGTCATCAAAGAGTCCAAAATATTGGGGCACACACAAAAAAAATCTTGGGATTAATTCCTGATTTAGACGTCAATATTGCTGAAAGATGTTCTGGCCATGATGGTACCTATGGAGTGAGAAAGGAAACACATACTTACTCGGTAAAAATTGGAATGCCGGTTGCAAAAAAAATTAATGACACTACCGATCTTGTTGTCAGTGACTGCGTCATGGCAGGTAACCATGTTGCTCACATTGCTTCACAAGACATAGAGTCAATTCATCCAATTAGCTTGGTGAAGTTGGCTTATGGTTTATAAATAAAATCTGAGGAAAATAATAATGCTAGAAAGACAAGACCTATTAACTCTTGAAGAGTATGCAGACAAGCGCTCATCTATCCGCCAGGAAACAATTCAAGTTAAAAAGCTTAGAGAGGTTCACCTGGGTAGTCACATCAGAATGATATTTGAAAACAAACAAACAGTCCAATATCAAATTCAAGAGATGCTTCGAATTGAGAAAATTTTTGAATCAAGTGAGATACAAGAAGAGCTCGATGTATACAATGCGCTCGTACCCAATGGCTCTAATCTGAAGGCCACAATGATGATTGAATACCCCGATGTTGCTGAGAGAGTTGTAGCTTTATCAAGGCTCATCGGTGTTGAAAAAAGTATTTATTTTCAGGTAGAGGGTCACGAAAAAGTCTTTCCAATTTGTAATGAAGATCTAGAAAGAGAAACCGATGTAAAAACTTCAGCAGTCCACTTTATGAGATTTGAATTTGACCAAAATATGATTGCTGATTTTGTTTCTGGTTCCAAAGTAAAGGTTGGGTCTACGCATTCAAACTACGATTATGAAACCTCATTAGCTTCAAAATCCCAAGAGGCATTAAGCGAAGATTTTAAAAGCTAAACATCAGTCAAAACTTCAGACATTTCGCCTATAGATTCCATGGCTTTGAGTTGACCATCGACATAATACATTCGTAATTTATCTCTTTCCCAGGGCGGAATGTTTGATTCCTGGAGAACTTTTTTAAGTGAGCTCGAGTGATCTTTGCCTTTGAGTTTTACACGCTGTCCATCTTTTCTGAAGCGAACTTCAAGATTTGATAAGTGCTGTAGTTTTTTATAATATGGGCATTGTAATTTCACACCTTCATGCTCAGTATCAAAGAAATACAATTCTCCGTTATAGCGCCTTACTTCATAACAGTGCCATTTTAAAAGGACTTGTGCATCACTTTTAGCACTCATCACTGTGAGTAGCTCATCAAGTACTTTATTTGAAGGCATCAAAAAACCTCTTTGATTGATATAGAATCTAAGGACATTTGTAATTCTCTCAGATGACAGTTTAATCAAATGATTGATTTGAATTTTATTATCAACTATGAGATTAAATCTTGCTATATCAATCTCAGCTAAATCATGCAAAAGAGTTAATGCTTCAGCCTGATGAGCAGCACTTCTCGAAATATTTTTGATCATACTCTCAAAGCTATTTTTCAACTTAGGAATCAGCTCAACTCTTAATAAGTTTCTTTTGAATTGAGTGTTGTCATTACTGTCATCTTCTACCCATTGCAAATGATGAGATGCCGCGTATTCAGAAATTTGTTGTTTACCGATATTTAACAGGGGGCGATATAAATATGCCTGACCAAAGCTTTTTAATTTTGGCATTGAGGCAAGACCTGCAACTCCACTGCCTCTAAATAACTGTAGCAGTAATGTTTCAGCCTGATCATCTTGATGATGTGCAGTGCAAAGCACTTCATTCTTTGATAAATTAGATTTTAGTGAATTATAGCGACTTATCCTGGCATTTTCCTCGATATTAGATGATTTTTTAATATTTATATCGATACTCTTGAAGTTTATATTGTTATTCTTACAGAGCTCAAAACAGAATTTGGACCAGTCATCACAGAATTTAGAAAGGTGATGGTTAATGTGAATAGCTCTTACATTTCCAGAGTAGTTTGAGCAAAGGTAATGAAAGAGAACAACAGAATCAATTCCACCACTTAAGGCAATAACAATTTTTTTGCCTACTAAGTAGGGATCTTTATTCGCTAAATCTTCCAAAGCTTAATAATTTTTCATGCCTATCTTCTAAAAGCTTCTTAATTGGTATTTCTGATAAGTTTTTAAGCTCTTTAACCAGTGCTTTTTTGAGAAATTTAGAGGCTTTCTCTGGGTCTCTATGGATTCCACCCAAGGGTTCAGGAATAACTTTTTCAATTAGTTTATTTTTCTTTAAATGTTTACTTGTTAACTTAAGTGATTCAGCAGCAATTGGCGCCTTTGAGGCATCTTTATAAAGAATTGAAGCGCACCCTTCAGGTGAAATGACAGAATAAATACTGTATTCAAACATCATCATGGTATCGCATAGTCCAATAGCTAGGGCCCCTCCAGAACCACCTTCACCTATGACGACAGAAAGAATTGGAGTTTTAAGCGTAGACATTTCGAATAGATTTTTAGCAATTGCCTCACTCTGACCTCTTTCTTCAGCTCCAATTCCTGGATAGGCTCCTGGCGTATCAATAAAAGTAATTACTGGTAAGCCAAATTTTTCTGCCATCTTCATAAGCCTTAGCGCTTTTCGATAACCTTCAGGTCTAGTCATTCCAAAATTATGATAGATTTTTTCTTTTGTAGATCGACCTTTTTGTTGACCAAGAAACATAAATGTTAGATCGTCAATTTTTGCAATTCCACCAATTAAAGAATGGTCGTTTGCATAAGCTCGGTCTCCACATAGTTCAGTAAATTCATCAAAAATAGTCTCAATATAGTCTAATGTGTATAGTCTTTGAGGGTGCCTAGCTAGTTGTGAGATTTGCCAATCAGTCAGTGATGAAAAAATTTTCTTAGTTAAGAGCTCGCTTTTAGCCTTCAGAGATTCCATCTCTTTTGCAATATCTGCATCATCTTTGATACTTTCAAGGGCATCAATTTTTTCTTCAAGTTCTGCAATTGGTTGTTCAAAGTCTAAGTAGTTTAAGTTCATTTAATGCACTAATAGAGGTAAAAAATTTAATGATAATTATAGCAGATGCAATGTTTATAATCTTGCAATGGATTTCCTTACCCTGCTTTCTCTGATGATTGCCACTTTCGTTTATGCAATTTCACCCGGCCCTGGTTTATTTGCAGTGTTGGCGATTTCTACTCGATTTGGACCAATCCCTGCAATTTGGGTTTCTATAGGCCATACAGTTGGTGATATTATTTATGTAGCTCTTGCAATGCTAGCTCTCAATGCATTGGCTGATTTGATTAATGAGAGTATGCTCTATGTTAAGATCCTTGGGGCATCCTATTTAATATTTATTGGGTATCAACAATTTCGCTCAAAAGGAATTAGCTTTGAACCTTCCAGTAAAAAGAGTTCAGTCATAAAGCTTTTAATAGCTGGGTTTGTTGTTGGAGTAACTAATCCAAAAACAATTATCTTCTATCTATCCTTCCTTCCAATTTTTATAGACTTAAATAACCTGACTTTAAATACTGAAGTTCAAGTGATAGTAGCAATTGGCTTAACTGTTTTTTTTGTTTTAAGTTTGGCAAATATTTTAGGTGTTAGACTAAGAAGCTATATTGAAAATCCTGATAGCATCAGGAGGATAAATCAAGTGACAGGCGTGACTATGATTCTTGTTGGTGTTTTTGTCGCACTTTATTAAATAAAAAAGGATGTAGATGTTTCAATCTGAAAAATCAATGACGCTAATTATGTTCCTTGTTCCATTGGTATGGGCATTGTCAGGAGTTTCAGCAAAATATCTGTCTTTCTATATCAGTGAGGATGAGGTGGTCGTCTATAGATTTTTTCTGTCCGCGCTTTCAACATTCCCTTTGCTTTTATGGATGAAAATTCCTATAAAAATAAGTTTAAAAAACTTTGTGATTTGCATTCTTTTGGCTTTTTTTCTAATCGGAAACTATAGAACCTACTTCATGGGGATGCAGAGGGGTGCGGTTGGTTTAGGCGCTGCTTTAGTAACCGTTTTAATTCCAATTTTTGTTTATGTCATGATGATTTTTTCCAAAAAATCAAAACCTATTTTGAAGGATTGGCTCGCACTGACAATTGGAGCAATAGGTGTCGCTTTAATGCTTAATCTGGAACAAATGAATCTTGATACACTTGTAAGTGGGGGTAATATTTATTTTGTATTGGCTGCTCTTACCTATGCAATGTTCACTGTAGCTGCCTCTTATATGAAAAATATTCATGTTCTGACTATTAATCTTTATGTCTGTCTTATAGGCTTTTTGATTGATTGGAATTTATCTTATGATAGTAATCATCTTTTCACATTAGGGACTATGGATTTTATATTTTGGATTAATATGCTTTTCGTATCATTTATTGCTGGAACTGCGATAACAGCAGTCTACTATATGGGCATTAGAATTATTGGCTCAAAAAAGAGCTCCGCTTTTAGTATATTAACTCCATTCTTTGCAATCGCACTGGGCGCAATTTTCTTTGAAGAAATGATTACTATAAAAAATGCAATTGGGATCTTAATGGCTGTTTCGGCTCTCGTTGTCCTTAACGATTTGAAGTTAAAAAATATGATCCCTTTTCAATAATTATGAGTATAGATAAATTATGGAAATAAGTATTTTTTTAGTCCTTGGCTTTACTCTTTTCATTTTTGCAGTGACCCCAGGTCCCGGGACTTTGGCACTTCTCTCTATTTCAACGTCAAGAGGCCTAGCCTCGGCAATATTCTTTTCACTCGGAATGACGCTCGGTGATTTGTCTTATTTAACCATTGTCATTTTTTCTCTAAACGCCCTCGCTGATTTGATTACGCCTGTTACAAATGCGGTCCAATACTTTGGCGCCTGCTACTTATTTTATTTGGGCTACTCCCAATGGAAGGCTGGAAAATTTAGTATGAGCAATGACATTTCAGCTCAATCTCATTTGAAAGAACTTTTGATGGGCTTTCTCTTAGCTGGAACTAATCCAAAGGTGATGATTTTTTATTTATCTGTTCTTCCATCTTTGATTGATCTCAATCAAGTTAGCTTATCTTATGGATTGAAAATCGTAGCTACGGTTGCTATTTCACTGTTGTTCGGTTTATTATTTATTGGTATTCTAGGAAAAAAATTAAGGCAAATAATAAGTAGTGAAAAAATGGCCATGAGAGTGAACAGGACTTTTGGGGTAATTATGATTGGTGTTGGCTTAAGCCTTTTTTACTTTTAAACAATGAATTATTGACTTTCAGCATCAATATCGCGGGTCAATAAATCTGCCATGATTGCAGTTCTCATGTCATCAGAAAAATCAAACCAATCAAAAATTTCATTCATGTGACGTTTGCAACCCACACAGAAATTGTTCTGATTGTATTTACATATACTCACACAAGGGCTTTTGATTTGTTTTAGTCTGGCTTGTTCACTCATAACTTATTTTTTTGAGAAGCATTTTAGTATAGTTGTCATTTACGAGCGAAGTTTTTCATTATCGTTATCGTATGCAGCATTCAGAGAGACATGACAATTTCGAGTTCCCAGAGATGTTTCTACTCTGAGCGCCTTTCCTTCAGAGCAGTGGCTCGGGTTGAGGTAGGCAAAAGCGATACTATGGCCAACTCTATAGCCATATGCACCACTTGTGATTATTCCGCTAAGTTCATCTCCATCAAAGACAGCCTCATTTCCAAAACATTCTGCCGGAGTCTCATCATCAAATATCAGGTACGCTAATTGAGTTTTAACTCCATCAGATTTACGTTGTTTGATATTGTCAGAGCCAATAAAGTTTCGACTCAGATCAAGAAATCGATCCATACCAGCTTCGAGCGCAGAAATCTCTTCAGTAAACTCAGCTCCATATGCTCTATACATTTTCTCAAGCCTCATGCTATTAAATGCCAGACCACCAAAATCTCTAATGCCAAAAGTCGAGCCCATTTCAAATAAAGATTCATAGATAGAGATTAACTGCCAGCTAGGCATATGGAGTTCCCAGCCCAATTCTCCAGCATATGAAACTCGCATTGCAAAAACGTCTGCCGAGTCAATTTTTACAGTTTTACAACTGAGCCAAGAAAACCCATTATTGCTGAGATCTTCTTGAGTGCATTGGCTCAAAACATTTCTGGCTTCAGGCCCAGTTAATAGAATTCCACCCCAGTCTTCAGTTAAATTTTCAATGGTTACATCTAGACCATCCACATTCCATTCAAGCCATTGATAGTCTTTGACTTCAGATCCAATGGCACCCATTAATAGGAATTCTTCTTTACTAATACGACTGATTGTTTGCTCTGCCATGATACCTCCTTTCGGAGCATGAAAAAGTGTCAAACCAATTCTTCCATCCTTTGCGGGCAGTTTGTTGCAAGACAACTTGTCAAGAAAATCAAAGGCATCTTTACCAGTGATTCTAAATTTTGCCGTACCACTGATGTCGGTAACGCCACAAGAGTTTTGAACTGCTTTGCACTCCTCTTTGATGGCTTCATGTGCTTCAGTGTGAGCCCAGGATAAAGTCTCACCTCTAATCTCATCTGTTGAAAACCAAGAAGGTTTTTCAAAGCCAGTATTGACTGTATGTATAGCGCCTTTTTGACTCAACAAAGTATGAAGAGGACTTACTCTAATTGGTCTTCCATGAGGGCGATTTTCGTTTGGCGCTGCATAGGCGTACATGCGTTCATATGATTCAATTGCACGTGTTGTGCAATATTTTTTGTCAGCCCATCTATCAAATCGACGACTATCAAGCGAGGCCATATTGAGCTCAGTTTGACCATGAACCATCCATTGAGCTAAATATTTACCAATTCCACCTTGAGCAATCCCAATACTTGCGCCGCAGAGATTCCAAAAGTTCTTAAGTCCTTTCGCAGGTCCAACAAGAAGATTGTCGTCAGGAGTATGTGTGATTAATCCATTAATTACAGTATTGATTCCAACTTCTTTAAAGAGAGGAAAAATATCCATGCACCTTTCAAGCCATGGCATGAGCCTCTCTAAATCACCTTCAAAGAGTTCGCGATCAAATGACCAATCAACTCCATCAAGCGCCCAAGGTTTAGAGCCTCTAGTTTCATATGGACCAATTAAAAATCCATTTCCTTCCTGCCTTATATGAGGCCGCAATTGAATCGCGAGTTACAGGAAGCTCCTTTGAAAGAGCTGCAATTTCTGGATGGCTATCAGTAATCAAATATTGATGTTGAAGATTAACCAAAGGGACATAAGAGCCAACCATTTCACCAACCTGAGGAGAAAAACAACCGCCAGCATTGACCACATGCTCAGCAATAATGTTGCCTTGCTTAGTGACCACTTCATATTCACCAGATTGGAGAACATTAATATCTAATACACGATTGAAGTTGCTTACCTCTGCGCCAGCTTTTTTTGCTAATTGAGCTAATTGTGTGACAACAGTCGTCGGGTCAACATGACCGTCATTTGGCGTATGTAAAATATTTCTTGCCTTCGTAAAATCCATCATTGGATTGATGATTGATGCTTCTTCTTTAGAGACAAAATGCATTTCACAGCCAACGTGATTGGCGCGACTTAGGATGTTAGTGAACCACTGCTCTTCAACTTCAGTGTAGCCAACCCTTAGAGAGCCAGTCCTATGAAAAGATGACGGGAGCCCTGTTTTTTCAGGGAGGATTTCGTCATACAGTTTAATTGTATACTCATGAATATTTGACAGAGTGTGATTGCCATTAAAGTTAGGACAAAGCCCAGCAGCATGCCAGGTAGAGCCACTGGTGAGTTCACCCTTTTCGATTAGAACAACGTCAGTCCAGCCTTCTAGTCCAAGGTGATACATTAGATTTACACCTAACGATCCACCACCAATGATGACTACTTGAGCATGTGATTTCATAATACTATCCTTGTCTAAAGTGGCTTACGACCAATGTTCTTTCTACTTAATTTAATATTGAATTTATTTCTTATTTTTTGATCTACATCATCACTGATATGACTAGGAAAATATTCAGATAAAATTTCATTTTTTTGCTGGATTGCTTTTTCCAAAATAACCGGTTTTCCCATATCAGCCCAATCATTTGGACTATCTCTATCGCTCAGTTCAGGATAGATATATTCACTTTGCATCACATCAATTGTTTGTTCTGAGCCTAGATAATGTGCCTTGTCGTTTAAACAAACATCTTTGATAGTTTCAAAGCACAGAGACTCTTCGCTATCATCACTAAAGCCTTTAGTCATTCTCATGGAGGCTCCAAGTAAATCATTATCTAATAGGAGGCTTTCTGGACATGTACCAAGTAAGCTTGCATACATCCCAGCAGATTCATATACGATATTCGCTCCTGCAATCGCAGTGACAGCATGAGTTGATGCTCTTTCAGATCCAGCCTGGAAGTCAGGAAATTTTGAGTCAGTCATTCCGGCTGGTGTTCCAGTAGGCAGATTAAAATGATTTCCCATTTGCGCACAAGCAGCTGAAATCAAGCCTTGCTCTGGAGAGCCGCCACACATTGCTCCAGTTCTAAGATCGGATACAAATGGCCATGTACCAAGAATAGCAGGAGCTCCAGGTTTAATTGCATTCACATAAACTAAGCCCCCAAGGCATTCAGCCCATGCCTGAGATACTACTCCTGGTAGTAATGGTGGCGCGGTAGCACCAGCCTGGCCAGCTGACAAAAGTAAAATAGGCATACCACCCTCAACCCCAACACGTACGCACTCCAATGATTCTTCTGCAAATTTCATTGGCGGAACTACATGACAGTTGCTCATACTAATAAAAGGTCTTTCTCTCCACTTTTCCTCACTCCCAGCAATCATATGCAGCATCTCTAGGGCATCAGTTACATGTTTAGATTCTGTAAAGCTAACACCAGCATGTTTTTCAGTTCCCATCGCAACACAATAAACTGAGTTTTGATCCATCTCTCTTGGGCTAGCAATATCTCTTAGAACGCAAGTTCGTTGAAACATATGAATATGCTCACACTTATCGGCGATTCTTGCCATGTCGTATAAATCTTGACTCTCAGACTCTCTGTATTCATTGTTTTCAGGATCAGCAATAAGAACTGCAGCACCAGCAGTTGAAAAATGAACTCTAGATCCACTGAGATCTAAATCATGTTTTGGCGATTGACCAAAAAGCGTTAGATTACGTTGCGAAAGATTGATTGCCTTGTCAACAATTTCTTTGGACATTCGTAACCTTCCATCGTCTCCAAGTGTTGCTCCAAAAGCGACACAGGTTTCAATACAATGGGGAGTTGCATCACCAAATCCAACCTCTTCAAGAATTCTATAGATATTGGCTTCAATATCCCGAACCTGTTTGTCACTTAAGGGTTTGTATCTGCCACCTATTTCACCTGCATTGACAGGTTTTTCTTCTTCTTTTAATGGCGCATTTCTTAGAGCAATTCTAGCTTCTCTTCCACCTGATTTTCGTCTAGTCATGTTCGTAGATTGAGTTTATGTATAAACTGCATTTTGATACGAAATTTAATCACTGTCAACTGTTTTTTTACAGCTGTAAGTTAGAGAAAATATGGAATAAAATTTACAGAGAAACTAGAAGAAAATTAAACGTCTTTTCCACTCTCAAAATTGAACTGAGCGCCCTTTCTAATACCAGAAGGCCATCTCGAGGTAATCGTTTTAAGCTGCGTATAAAACCTTACGCCTTCCATCCCATGAATGGATGAGCCGCCAAAAAGAGATCTCTTCCAACCGCCAAAACTATGCATTGCAACAGGAACAGGGATGGGTATGTTAACGCCAACCATGCCCACTTTCACATTCGTTGTAAAGTGGCGCGCTGTATCACCGTCCCTAGTAAAAATGGCTGTGCCGTTACCATACTCATGGTCATTGACCAGCTTGAGCGCTTCATCATAACTTGAGACTCTAACCACAGAGAGAACTGGACCAAAGATTTCATCAGTGTAGATTGACATATCTGAGGTGACATTGTCAAATAGACATCCGCCTACAAAGAAGCCATCTCTTTCAGTCTCAGATCTTCCATCCACTTTAAGATCGGCTCCGGCCTTGAGTCCAGCATCAATATAAGAGACAATTTTTACCTGACTTTCTTTGGAGACGACTGGACCCATCTCAACACCTGGTTCATTGTATTCACCAATTTTCAGTGACTTAACTTTGGGTATAAGTGACTCAATCAGCTGATCTGCTGTCTCATCACCCACAGCAACCACAACAGAGATAGCCATACATCTCTCACCTGCAGAGCCATAGGCTGCTCCAATGATTGCATCACTACTTTGATCAAGATCAGCATCGGGCATCACTATCATATGATTTTTAGCGCCGCATAATGCTTGAACTCTCTTGTTATTTTTTGAGCCTTCTTGATAAATGTACTCACCCACACCAGTCGAGCCTACAAAGCTCACTGCTTTCACTTGAGGGTTGGTTAGGATTTCATCGACTGCTTCTTTATCGCCAACGATTGTATTTAATACGCCATCTGGAAGACCAGCTTCATGCATGAGTTCAGTGAGTCTTAACCCACATGAGGGTACTTTCTCTGAGAGTTTTAATACGAACGTGTTGCCACAGGCAATCGCTACTGGGTACATCCACATCGGGACCATCGCAGGGAAGTTAAACGGAACAATACCCGCACAGACGCCGAGCGCTTGACGCAGATTATGGCTATCAATGCCTCTGGAGACATCTGCACTAAAGTCAGACTTCAGATGATTGTTAATTGCCGTGCAGTACTCAACAATCTCAAGGCCTCTTCCCACCTCGCCCTGTGCATCTGCAAAAGTCTTTCCATGTTCCTTTGAGACAAGTTCTGCGAGTTCATCGGTGTGCTTAATAATAAGCTCACGATAAGTAAACATGATTTGAGCCCGTTTAGAGGGAGGAACTTGACTCCATTCTTCAAAGGCATCACTGGCTACTTGAATGGCTTTGGCAGTATCTTTTGCACTAGCAGCTTCAATGGTTTTTGTAACTTGGCCAGTGGCAGGATTAAAAACACTTAATGTTCGACCTGATGATCCAGAATATTTCTTGCCACCAATAATATGTTGAAGATTGTTTGAAGACATAAAAGTTATTTTATTAAATGTAATGAGTTAATATACCAAGAAGTCATTTCTTGGATTATTTTTTTTATAATTCTAGTTTAATAATAGGGTGATA
>CABWZI010000002.1 GCA_902509905.1 uncultured Gammaproteobacteria bacterium
AATCTCTTTCTGACATATTTCCCTTAAAATATTAAACCTCTCTTGTTCAAGACAAGAGAGGTTTTTTAAATCAGCAAATAAAGCTACTTACTTTTCTTCTTTTACCTCTTCGAAGTCAGCATCTACAACATCTTCACCTGTATCTGCATTGCCCGCTTCAGTGGAACCTTCTGTACCAGCTTTTTCCTGTGCTTTCTGGGCCAGAACTTGCGCTTTTTCACTTAGATTTTGCACTTTAGCATCGATGGCTTCTTTATCGTCACCCTTAATGCTTTCTTCTAACTCAGTAACAGCTCCTTCGATAGCAGTTTTTTCATCTTCGGAGATTTCGTCTTTTAACTCTTCAAGCGATTGCTTTGTAGAGTGAACAAGAGAGTCGGCCATGTTTCTAGATGAGACAAGCTCTTGGAACTTCTTATCTTCATCTGCATGAGCTTCTGCATCTTTAATCATTTTGTCAACCTCTTCATCTGATAGTCCACTAGATGATTTAATAGTGATAGATTGCTCCTTGCCAGTATTTTTATCCTTGGCAGAGACATTCAAGATACCATCTGAATCTAAGTCCAGTGTTACTTCAATCTGAGGTTGGCCTTTTGGAGCCGGTGCAATACCTTCTAGGTTGAACTGTCCAAGAGACTTGTTTGCACTAGCGACGTCACGTTCACCTTGGAGAACGTGAACTGTAACAGCAGACTGATTGTCTGCAGCAGTTGAGAAAATTTGCGACTGGTTCGTTGGAATAGTTGTATTTTTCTCAATAAGCTTTGTCATCACACCACCCATAGTTTCAATTCCAAGAGATAAAGGTGTTACGTCAAGTAGCAATACATCTTTTACATCACCACCAAGAACACCAGCTTGGATAGCTGCACCCATAGAAACTGCCTCGTCAGGGTTTAAATCTTTCTTAGGCTCTTTTCCAAAGAAGTCTTTAACCATTTGCTGAACTTTTGGCATTCTAGTTTGGCCACCTACGAGAATAATTTCATCAACATCTCCACTTGATAGCCCTGCATCCTTAAGAGCAGTTTTACATGGATCGATAGAGCGCTTCAAAAGATCTGCTACGAGTGACTCTAACTTAGATCGTGTCATTTTAATATTAAGATGTTTCGGGCCAGAGGCATCAGCAGTAATATAAGGCAAACTAATTTCAGTCTGCTCAGAGGATGAAAGCTCAATTTTTGCCTTTTCTGCAGCTTCCTTGAGTCTCTGAAGAGCCATAGCATCATTTGCTAGGTCAAGACCTTGTTCTTTTTTAAATTCATCAACCAAGAAGTTAATAATTCTTTGATCAAAATCTTCACCACCCAGGAATGTATCACCATTAGTAGATAGGACTTCAAAATGCTTTTCTCCATCAATATCCTCCATCTCAATGATAGAGACATCAAATGTACCTCCACCTAAGTCATAGACAGCAACCTTCTTGTCACCAGTTGTTTTGTCGACCCCATAGGCCAGAGCAGCAGCAGTTGGCTCATTGATGATTCTTTTAACATCTAGACCAGCGATTTTTCCAGCATCTTTTGTTGCTTGACGCTGAGAATCATTGAAGTAGGCGGGCACTGTAATGACGGCTTCAGTAACTTCACTTCCCAGGTAATCTTCTGCAGTTTGCTTCATTTTTTGGATAACCCTTGCAGAAATTTCAGGTGCAGCCATTTTTTTACCTTTGACCTCAACCCATGCATCACCATTTTTAGCTTTAATAATTTTATATGGAACCAAGTCGATATCTTTTTGGACAGCCTCCTCTTCGAAGCGGCGACCAATTAGACGCTTAATAGCATATAGTGTGTTTTCAGGATTAGTTACAGCCTGTCTTTTTGCTGGTTGGCCCACCAAGATCTCATCAGAATCTTTCGGGTAAGCAATAATTGACGGTGTAGTTCTGGCTCCTTCAGAATTTTCAATGATTTTAGCAACACCACCATCCATCACAGCGACGCATGAATTTGTTGTCCCTAAATCAATTCCAATCATTTTAGACATTTCATTTACTCCTTGTTTTTTTGTATAAACCCTATTTAGGGATACAAAATCCAATTTCAAGGTAATAATGAAATTATTTTTTTGCTATATCTAGAAGAATTTTTTTAACTTCACTAGGCACAAAAGGGCTAATATCACCTCCAAGAAGGAGAATTTCTCGAACTAGAGATGAGGAAATGTTGGCAAATTCTTCGGAGGGGGTCATAAATAAGGTCTCAATTTCAGAATTCAGACGTTTATTCATTCCACTTAATTGAAACTCGTACTCAAAATCAGATACAGCCCTTAACCCCCTGATGATAATTTGTACGTTGTGTTCTTTGGCAAAATCAACCAATAGTGAGTTAAAGCTAAGGACTTTGGTGTTTTTGAGAGAACTGATTGAGTTTTCGGCAGCACTAACTCTTTCTTCTATAGATAGAAAACTAGATTTGCTAGAATTTTGTGTTATTGCAATAATGACCTCATCAAAAAGTTTAGAGGCTCTCTTTATAAGGTCAATGTGCCCATTTGTTATGGGGTCAAATGATCCAGGGTAAATTGCAATTTTTTTCATAGTTAATCCAAGCTTATCAGACAATAATATACATTCCCTGATTTTTTTTGTTTTTCAATCTTACAATTATACTTAATGTTTGAATTTAAGAACTCTAGGTCTATCTCAAACTCTGACTCAACGTAAATTTTACTTTTTGAATCTACAAGATTCTGCTTCGAGATTAAAGACAATGTTATAGGAATTAATTCTTGGTTAAAGGGAGGGTCTAAGAAAACATAATCAAAAGGTTGAAGTTGTTCTTTTTCAAGATATTTAAGTGAATCTTGGTTGATTAGGTCGTAACGATCAGACTTTAAAAGTTTTAGATTAAAATCGAGTGTTCTATGAGTGTTGAAGTCCTTTTCAATAAAGCATACCTTTCCAGAACCTCTCGAGATTGCCTCAATACCCAGAGCTCCAGTTCCAGCAAATGGGTCTAGAATAGTTTTGTTATGAATCTCAAACTGAAGCCAATTAAATAATGTTTCCCTAGCTTTGCCTGAAGTAGGTCGAAGTCCATCAGAGTCTTTAAAGTAAAATTTTCTTCCTTTCAGACTTCCCGATATAATTCTAAAGGTGTTTGTTTTAATAGTTTTCCAATCAGTTTGAATGCAAGATAATATTATATTTTAAATATTTTCGATCTCCAGCCACTATTTAATGAAGTTGAGTCACTGCCTCTTATAAATTTAACAAGGTTTTTAGATGTGCAGATTAATTCATTAGGTAAATTATGTTCGATTGAAAGATTAGTAATTTGTTCTTTCAACTCATTTTTTCTTATGAGCTCATGTTCTGATAGTGGTTTTGGTTTCTTAATTAGGTTTAAATCCTTTAAATCTGGCTTATTCTTCTTTATGAAACTTTCAAATTGATTCCATTCATTAGAAGAAAAATTTATATTTCCAGTTGCATAGTTGATAATTTTTTCATCAGACATAATCCATTTGCGAGGCTTGTTTTTTTTCTTGGCTATTGATTCACGCCATATAATTAAGTTGATTGCCATATCTAGTTGTTTCTTAGAGATTTTCGAAATACCTTTTGTTTTTTTTATAATTTGTTTGAGATTGGGAATGTAGGTTTCTTTTTTTAATAAAAATTGACAATCTTCCTCAACCCATTCTAGCTTTCCATGCTCAATAAGCTCTTTAGAAAGCTTATCAAAGATTGGTATTAAATATTTAACATCATCAATTGCATACTGCAAAACATCAGTTGGCAGTGGACGTTTTTTCCAATCAAATCTTGTAAATTTTTTTTCCAATCGAACATCTTCAAGAGATTCGGTAAGACTTTGATAAGAGATTTGCAATGGATAATTAAGAAAAGAGGCAGCAATTTGAGTATCAAAGACTGCGCTTGGAATTCGATTAGATAATGAATAGAGAGCTTCTATATCCTGTCTAGCAGAGTGAACAATCCACTTAGTTTTTTTGCCATAAAGTTTGACGAATAAAGGATCAAGATTATCTAGTGACAGTACATCAATACATTCCAGTTTATCTTTCGTAGCAATCTGAATCAAGCATAACTCAGGTAAATAAGAATCAACTCTTCTAAATTCGGTATCAATAGCAAGTAGAGTTTCATCTTTAATATGATCTAAGTAAAGGCTAAGCTGAATATCGGTTTCTATCAAAAGATTTAAAATGTTGTATTGTTGTATTTTATCAACAACTTGTGTTAGAAATAATGCATTTATGAGATAATCGAAATACTTTAATTTTTGGTTAACAAAATTTATGTTGCTTAATCAGGCTTTTTCATTGAAAGAAGCTCCCCGTGCTTTATTTTGGATAGGCGTTTTCTTAATTTCATTTTTTGGGATGTTCTACCTTGGCCTCAATCCAGAATTAATTGAGAAATGGTATCTAGTTTTAGTTTTATTCAATGTGATTATGAGTGGCGTTGCCATTTTCTACATCACACTCTCAATGAAAAAATTAAAACAAAATACTGAGGAGGGTGTGATTGGCTCAAGATTTACCTGGTCTTTTATAAGGATTGTTCCAGTTTTAGTTTTGCTTCCAGTTCTCTCTTTCTACCTTTTTTCATTTGGCTCAATAAGAGATAACCTTCAGATTGCGGAGGAGCAGTTTGATGAGTTTAATTTGAAGGTTGGTGGTGAAGTAGATGAGCTCTATCGTAATACAAATAATATTGCAATTAAGTACTTTGAGGATCGTATTCGAAATATTGCCAAACTAGTAAATTATTTTGATGCACCTCGAGCCTCTAATGAAAAAATGCAAACTGTTTTAAGTCTTTTAACCACTGATTTTTGGGCATGTGAGCTTAAGCTTTATGATAGTGAGATGAATTTAGCTGCATCAAGTAAACGTATGGATTCCAATTGTTCGGCAGATGGATTTACAGCATCGACGGATGAGTTTACCTTAATCGCTCACTTCGCACCTGACATTAATATTGAGAGCCTAACTTCAAGAATGACACGTTTTCGAGATGCTGCAAAAGATGCTGAATTGACACTGAACTCATCAATCATTAAAACTCGATTTTTGATCGACTTCACGTCAACCATTTTGTTGGCAATTTTGAGCGCATTATTAATTGTTTTAAGAATGATTGATCAGCTCATGAGGCCGATGCACAACTTATCTATAGCTACAAGAGAGATCTCTTCCGGTAACTATGACGTAGAGATTGAGCGAGATCCTAAGCACAAAGATATGCATGATCTCATTGTACACTTCAATGAAATGAGTAGAAGAATTAAGCTTTCTAGAGAGGGCCTGGATACTCATAATTTATATTTAGAAACAATTCTTCAATATTCCTTTGGAGTTATTGCACTCAATGAAAAAAAGAAAATACAGATCATTAACCCAGTAATTGGGAAAATGCTCCAAATAGATGATGTCTTGAAATATACTTCTGAGCCTTATGATGCAATTGTTAAGGATTATCCAAATCTTAGTCCTCTCTTTGATTATGTCGAAGGAAAGATCGAAAGTGACTCTCTAGAATGGAATCAAGAAATTGAATTATCACTCAATGATAGAAATCGTCTTCTTTATTGCCAAGGAGCTTTTCTTGATATTGAAAAAAAATCTCTTGGTTATGTGATTATTATTAATGACATTTCTAAGCTTAACAGAGCTCAAAAGAAGGCGGCTTGGGGTGAGGTCGCTGTTCGCATGGCACACGAAATTAAAAACCCACTGACGCCAATTTTATTGTCTGCTCAGAGGCTTCGTAATTTATTTTTAGATAAGCTAGATGAAAAAGATTCTCAAGTTATTGATAAAACTACTCAAACCATAATTGATCAAGTTGCATCTATGGATTCAATGGTGAGCGCTTTTGCAGATTACGCAAATACACCAGAAATTAGAAAAACCTTGTCCTCTTTAAATACTTTAATTAATAAGTCGGCCTCTCTTTATGATAACCACGATGATGTTAGAGTGGACCTTGATTTAAGTGGTGATTTACCAAAAATTCAGCTTGACCAAGATGCAATCTCAAGAGTACTCATTAATCTTATTAAAAATGCAATAGAAGCTAAGAAGGATTCTTCAACTCTTAATATCAAAATCAAAACACTTTTGAAATCTAAAGATGGATTGGTTCAAATAATAATTATTGATGATGGTAATGGATTTCCTGAGGAAATTATTGATCATGTATTTGAACCCTATATCACAACTAAAGAGAAGAGTGGTGGCTTGGGTCTCGCCATTGTTCAAAATATTATTGAGCAGCATGATGGCCAAATATTTGCAAGCAATATCAAGCCTCATGGTGCAAGAATCACTATTGAATTGAGTATAATCGAATTTTTAAAGGGGGATAAGTGACTGAAGAGCAGACATTTGGGAAAATCTTGATCATTGATGATGAGAAAGATAATACTGAGATTATTAAAGATATTCTCGAGGATGTTAACTATTCAACTATGCTTGCTAGAAGTGCTGCAGAAGCCAAAGTTGTTTTAGCGGCAAATCATTTTGATTTGATTCTTATGGATGTTTGGATGCCTGGACAAGACGGAATTTCCTTATTGTCAGAGTGGTATTCTGAAGGTTTTGATACACCAGTTGTTATGATGTCTGGTCATGCTGAGCCAAGTGATATAGTTAAGGCTATGAAGTTGGGTGCAGTTGACTTTTTAAAAAAACCTTTGCACGACTTTCTACCTATTTTAAGAAATATAATGACTCCTGATAAGTCTGAGCAAGAAATCCAGCATGTTAGTGGAATCAACTATTCTTTAAAACTAAAAGAGGCTAGAAATATTTTTGAGAGTCAATACTTGCTTCATCACCTAGCTACTAATGATAACAATATAGCTGTTGTTGCAGAGATTGCTGGCCTAGAGAGAACAACACTCTATAGAAAGCTTAAAGATTTAGGGATAGATAAAAAATGAAAATACTCATTTTAGGTGCTGGCCAGGTTGGCTCTACCTTAGCAAGGTATCTCTGCTCAGATGATGATAACGACATCACTATTGTTGACCAGAAAGAAGAGATGCTCTCACCACTTCAAAAGCACTTAGATATCAAAACAGTTATTGGTTATGGTGCATATCCAAGTGTTTTAGAAAAAGCAGGAATTAAGTCCATGGATATGGTTATTGCTGTTATGAATTCTGATGAGAGAAATATGGTGGCATGCCGAATGGCCCATACTTTGTATCATGTTGAGAAAAAAATTGCAAGAATTAGAACAACTGAGTACCTCTTAAGACCAGAAATTTTTTCAAATGACGCACTACCAATTGATTTCTTAATTACACCTGAGAACCTAATTACAGAGTACATTCAAGGCATTGTCGATGAGCCAGGAGCATCTCAAGTGTTTGACTTTGAGAATGGCCTAGTGCAGCTAGTTGAGACTCGTGCTTTTATTGGAACTCCAATTGTGAATAGACCTATTAAAGAGCTCCAAGAGCACATGCCAGACGTAAAAATACGCATTGTCAGTCTTTACAGGAATGAAAGAGCAATTCCTGCAAAAAGTGATACCGTAATCAGAGAGGGTGATCATGTTTATTTTCTTGCAAAGAAAAATGATATTTCAAGAGCCCTTAAGGAGTTCAGAAGGGCAGAAAACACTTATCAAAAAATCTTTATTGCGGGCGGAGGTAGTGTTGGTTTAAATGTAGCAAAGCTTCTTGAAGAGAGCCACAATCTGAGGATTATTGAGCTTAATGAGAATAGAGCTAAATATCTCAGTGAGGAGCTTAACAATACGCTTGTACTTCAAGGTAATGCTTCTGATGAGGATTTATTGAAAGAAGAGGGTATTGAAAATACTGATTTATTCTTAGCTTTGACAGACTCTGATGAAGTGAATGTTATTGTTTCAATTCTTGCAAAACGTTTAGGCGCTCATAAAACCATCGCACTAGTCAAAAGGGATGTTTATGCAAACCTTGCAGAGCAGAGTGGAGATGTTGACATTATTGTCTCCCCAGATCAGATAACTGTGAGTGGGATTTTGTCTCACCTTAGGAAAGGCGACTTTATGCAAGTTCATTCTTTGCAGCATGGCAAGTCTGAAGCTATAGAAATTGTTGTTCATGGTAACGAAAATACGTCTCAAGTTGTTGGTGTATGTGTAAAGGATCTTCCATTGCCAGAAGGAGTTGTTGTCGGCGCAATAGTTCGAGATGAAGAGTTATTGATGGGATCAAAAAAATTAGTCATTGAGAGTGGTGACCACGTTTTAATGGTTCTTATTGATGTAGGCAAAATTCATGAAGTCGAAGCTTTGTTTTTAGAGAATGAATGATAATTTAATTAGCCCTTCAATCAAGGTAGAAATTTAAATGCAGTTAAGTATTGTTGCAAAAACCATTGGCCTTCTTCTTATGGTTTTTAGCTTTGCACAGGTTCCACCTCTAATAGTTGATTTGATATATTCAGAGGGTGAGTATCTATCCTTTGTCTATTCATTTGCCTTAACTGTTTTAGGGGGTTTAATTCTTTGGTGGCCTTTTAAAGAGGTCAAAAAGGACTTCAGACTCAGAGAGGGCGTTCTCATTGTAGTTTGCTTTTGGATCGTTTTGTCGCTCTTTGGAACGCTTCCATTTCTAATTACCGATTCAATTAGCAGCCTCTCTTTTTCTGAAGCATTCTTTGAGTCAATGTCAGGTTTGACCACTACAGGGGCAACTGTTTTGAATCAGCTTGATGAATTGCCAAAAAGTATCCTTTTCTATAGGCAACAACTTCAGTGGCTTGGTGGAATGGGAATTATTGTTCTTGCAGTTGCTGTCCTGCCTCTTTTGGGGGTTGGCGGTATGGAGCTCTACCATGCTGAATCGAGTGGAATTGCTAAAGACAGACTGACGCCTAAACTAAGAAACACTGCAATAGCCCTCTGGAAAATATACGTTTCATTAACAGTACTATGTGCTGTTGGATATTTTTTATCGGGCATGTCAATTTTTGATGCGGTTAGTCATAGTTTCTCTACTGTTGCAATAGGCGGATTCTCTACTCATGATGGCTCTATTGGTTATTTTAATTCTGCAACAATTGAAACAATTGCCATGATCTTTATGTTTCTGGCAGGTATTAATTTTTCACTTCATTTTGTAGCATGGAATAATCGTTCTTTGTTTGACTACATTAAAGACTCAGAATTTAAAACCTACGCTATGGTTCTGATTTGTTCTTCAATTATAGTAATTACAGCACTCTCTCTAAATGGTCATTATGGCTCTACAAATGAGACAGTAAGACACAGTCTATTTCAAACAATCTCAATCGCTACAACCACTGGCTTTACTTCCCAAAACTATAGTAGTTGGCCAGCTGCAATTCCAGTATTCCTGATTATGATGAGTTTTATTGGGGCCTGCGTAGGTTCAACAGGAGGGGGTATTAAGGTTGTTCGAATCTTAGTCATGTTTAGGCTTGGCATGAAAGAAATACATAAATTCATCAGACCTAATGCTCAAGTCAGCGTTAAACTAAATAAATCTAGTATTAATGAAAAGGCTTTAGTTTCAGTTCTTGGATTCTTCTCACTTTACGCAATATCTTTTTTCCTCATACTGATGCTTTTAATGTTTGCAGGACTTGATCAAGTTACTGCATACTCAGCTACAGCAGCCACGATGAACAATTTGGGCCCAGGTCTTGGTGAAGTTGCTCACAATTATAGTACTGTTGGAGAGGCTGCGAAGTGGATTTTGAGCTTTTCAATGCTTATTGGGAGGCTAGAAGTACTAACAATTATTGCCATATTCCATAAAGCTTTCTGGAGACAGTAAGGAGAGTTTTAAGCCCTCCAACTAAGAAGGGCTGAAATAGATTTAATTCTTACTTATAGCAGAGGGGCAATTACAAGACTAACAATTGCCATTACGTTAATAAGAATATTCATAGATGGACCAGAAGTGTCTTTGAAAGGGTCACCAACAGTATCTCCAACAACAGTTGCTGCATGAACATCGGTTCCTTTACCGCCAAAGTTACCCTTTTCAACGTGCTTTTTAGCATTATCCCAAGCACCTCCAGCATTAGCCATCATGAGCGCCATAAGTACACATCCTAAAAGAGCGCCACCAAGCATACCACCAAGAGCCTCTGGGCTAATTAAAAAGCCAACCAGAACTGGAGCTGCGACAGCAATAACTCCTGGAAGAATCATTTTTTTAAGTGCAGCGGTAGTAGCAATATCAACACACTTAGCTGTATCAGGCTCGGCTTTTCCATCTAGAAGACCTTTGATTTCTTTAAACTGTCTTCTGACTTCTTCAATCATCTCAAATGCAGCATCACCAACGGCTGTCATCGTAAGAGATGCAATTAAAAATGGAATAGTTCCGCCAATAAATAAACCAATTAATACTTCAGCACTGTTAAGTTGAAGTAAGAAATCTGAAGAGTTGGCAGCAACAGTTTCTGTATATGCAGTAATAATGGCGAGAGCAGCAAGTGCAGCAGCACCAATAGCAAATCCCTTTCCAATTGCTGCAGTTGTATTTCCAAGTTCATCTAGTGAGTCAGTAATATTTCTTGTGTCCTCACCAAGGCCAGCCATTTCTGCAATACCACCAGCATTGTCAGCAATTGGTCCATAGGCATCAATTGCCATTGTCATGCCCACTGTAGCAAGCATACCAATTGCAGCAATACCAACACCATACAAACCAACAAAAAGGTTCGAGACATAAATGATTAAACAAATCATCAAGACTGGTATTACAACAGATTGCATGCCAACTGAGAGGCCTTTAATCATAACTGTAGCAGAGCCAGTTTGTCCTGCTTCTGCAATATCTCTGATAGGCTTTCCAGCAGTATAGTACTCAGTGACTAGACCAATAATGATTCCACCAATACTTCCCATAAGAACAGCAGCCCAGATATTATTTGAAACGTCCAGAGAGCTAATCAAAAAGTATGAAGTCACAATAAATAATACAGCTGAACCAATCGTGCCCATTCTTAATGCTGACTCAGGAGATTTGTTTGAAGAAAGCTTAACAAATATGATTCCAATGATCGAGCAAACAAGACCAAGCGATGCAAGAGCTAGTGGAAGAAACATAAGCTCACTTCTGTTACCACCCAGCATATCTAAAGCCATTGCAGAAAGAGTTGAAGCAATCGCAATTGTAGCAATCATTGATCCACAGTATGATTCGAAAATGTCTGAACCCATTCCAGCAATATCACCAACATTATCTCCAACGTTATCTGCAATAACGGCAGGATTACGTGGGTCATCTTCAGGAATACCTGCTTCAATTTTTCCAACAAGGTCAGCACCAACATCAGCACTCTTTGTGAAGATGCCTCCACCAACACGAGAGAAAAGAGCTACGACTGAGCCACCCATCGCAAAACCATGGAGAGCTTCAGAATGTTCAGCGCCAAAAAAGTAATAAAGGCCGCCAAGACCTAGGAGTCCAAGTGCTGCAACTGAAAGGCCCATGACTGAGCCACCAAAGAAAGCAACTGTTAGAGCAGCAGAGCTTCCACTGTCATGAGCAGCCTGAGCAGTTCTGACGTTTGCAATAGTGGCAGTATTCATACCTATATAACCCGCTGTAGCTGAAGTTAAAGCACCCACAACGAAACATAAGGCACTAGCTGCACCAAGAAAGATATAAAGTAGCACGAGTAAAACTAATGCAAAGATACTAAGCATTTTATATTCACGCTTCATGAATACTATCGCGCCAATATGAATTTGTTCACCAATTTTTTTAACAGCGCCACTTCCACCGTCCTGTTTAGTAATCCATTGATAGATAATTACTACTATCAATAGGCCTAAAACGCCGAGTGCTGGGGCAATCAAATTTTGATCGAAATTCATTTTTTCTCCTTTAAATAAAATGAAGCGGCAATGATATCCTAAAGTATCTAAAAAGTGGAAAAAAAATCCCTAATTTGAGGTGAAATGAACTAAATTAACTAGAAAATTATCTTATAAAATCAAATTCTTTTATGATTAACATTTAATTCACAAATGTTCGTAGTTCGATTCGCACTTTTATCATCTCTTTTTTATGCTTTAAATGTAAGCATGATTCCATTAATCTATTCTTTTGAGGTAAGTGTTTTTCTCTTTTTATTTATTCGTTTTGGAACAACTTTCTGTAGCTCTATATTTTTAACTAAAAGTTTATTTTCATTTAAAAAAATTAAACAACAAAGGTTAGGCCTATGGGTTCTCTTGCTTTCATTGCTGTTTGCTGTCCAGTCCTGGCTCTATGTTGAGGCAGTTAAATATATGTCGGTTGGACTTGCGAGCGTCGTTTTGTTTACTTATCCTCTGCTCACTTACTTAATTGTTTCGATAACAAAAAAAAGGTCGCTTGATTTGACTACAATCCTGATGTTTTTAATAGCAATAGCTGGGATTGCTGCAATCTCTCAAAGTGATGAGGGATTTTATACCATGGCTATTGGAATTATTTTGGCGTTACTCTCTGCATTGTCTTACTCTTTAATCCTAATTATTACTCCAAAAATGAGTAGTCTCAGGAACTGGGAGATTGTTAAATTTACAACGCTTATCCCTGCAATTGGTTTCTTAATTTTATTTGTGAGTGAAACGAGTTTTTATTGGCCACAAAAAGAAGCGTTATTGC
This sequence comes from uncultured Gammaproteobacteria bacterium, assembly GCA_902509905.1. Taxonomy (GTDB): domain Bacteria; phylum Pseudomonadota; class Gammaproteobacteria; order PS1; family Pseudothioglobaceae; genus Pseudothioglobus. The sequence goes on from CABWZI010000002.1 coordinate 12,624, forward strand.
TTTGTCTTATTTCTGGGACACTCTTTGCAATTGGCATGATGTTTTATCATATTTCTGTAAAGAAATATGGTCCTGTTAGGACTGCAAATATTGGTTATACTGAGCCTTTACTTGTTTTAATTTTCGGTTTTATTGCATATCTAGATACAATCACTATAATTCAAGGTATTGGTGTCATAATGGTTGCACTAGCTTCAATTACTATAGAAAAGAGACAACTAATACAAAACAATACTGCAGGGGAATAAGACTTTTAATTCTCCTACCTATTTAAAGGACAAATTATGCCAAACAGTTACAGTGACTTCGCTTTATCATTCTCTCATATTCTGAATCCTAAAGTTCAGTCAGGCGCTCATTATGAGCATCAGGACATATTAAGCTTAGAGGGCTTTAAGTTAGCAAATAAAGAAATTACCTCTTGGGATAATTACAAACCAACACCCCTTCATTCCTTTGATGATATGGCTGAAGGGACTGGCGTTGCATCGATCTTCTATAAGGATGAAAACCCTCGCTTCACTCTGAAAAGTTTTAAAGCTCTTGGTGGTGCATATGCAGTTGCAAATCTATTAATTCAGAAACTAAAAGAGGAAGGCATTAATGCCAATTCGTCTGACTTGATTAAAGGAACATACAGAAATAAAACTTTAGAGCTTACTGTTTGTTGTGCAACTGATGGCAATCATGGAAGATCAGTGGCATGGGGAGCCCAGCAATTTGGATGCAATTGTGAGATTTATATTCACCGAAATGTAAGTCCAGGCAGAGAGAAAGCGATTGCAAGGTATGGCGCTGTTGTTAATAGAATCAAAGGAAACTATGATGACTCCGTTAGAATTGCTGCTGAGGTAGCTGACTCAAATGGTTACACTGTGGTTTCTGACACTTCCTACGAGGGCTATACAGATATACCGAAAGATGTAATGCAGGGCTATACAGTTATGGTAGATGAGGCTATTAAGCAGATGAGTGATGTTCCAACGCATGTTTTTTTACAGGGCGGTGTTGGTGGATTTCCAGCTGCGATGGTGTCTTTTCTGCAGGAGAGTCTTGAGTGTCCCCCCATATTCGTTGTTGTGGAGCCTGTTAACGCTGATTGTTTGTTTCAAAGCGCTGCCAATGGGGAGCCAACAGCAGTTCATGGTGACTTAGATACAATTATGGCTGGCCTTGCCTGCGGTGAGGTTTCAGTTCTAGCATGGTCAATTCTTGAAAGTCATGTCCCTCACTTTATGTCGATTACTGACGAATCAATTCCAAAAGCAATGCAACTTCTTGCCAATCGAGAAACACCAATTGTAGCCGGCGAGTCAGCTATTACAGGTCTGGCAGGATTTTTAATTGCTTGCAATGATGCAAGCCTTAAATCTAAACTCATGATTAATGAGAATTCAAAGGTGTTGTTCTTTGGAACTGAGGGTGATACTGATGAAGAGATGTACCAGCAATTAGTAGGTAAATCATCTGAACAGGTTTTGAATGGCCTTTGATAAGTAAGGAGTGAAAATGAATATTCCAAAGAGAGGCTTTACAGTCAATGAGTATGAGAATAGGCTTGAAAGCATTCAGCAACAGATGTTTAAGGCAAAAATGGATGCTATCTTATTAACTACACAAGTTGATATTGAATACTACACCGGCTTTAAATCTCAATTTTTTCAGAGTCCTACCAGGCCTTGGTATGTTCTGATACCTAGTTCAGGAAAGCCAAAAGCCATTATTCCCACAATCGGAGAATCTGGAATGAGAGCGACGTGGATTGATGATATTCAGACGTGGACCTCTCCAAACCCAGAAGATGATGGAGTAAGCATTTTGCTTTCAACCATCAAATCACTAATGGTAAATCACAAGTCGTTAGGCGTTCCAAAAACTCTCGAGAGCACTCTAAGAATGCCTCTGGAGGATTATGAGACTCTTATCAATAACCTTCCTGGAATAGAAATCAAAGATGCAAATAAAATTATGCGCCGCGTTCGATTCATTAAATCTGAAGCTGAAATAGAGAAGATTAGACACATATGTCAGATTACCTCCCAAGGATTTATTGATTTGGAAGGTTTTCTCCGAGCAGGTGAGAGTGAACAAGAGAATTGTCGACGTTTTAAGCAGCACCTTTTGAAGCTTGGTGTGGATGACTCACCCTATATCGTCTCTGGATCTGGTCAAGAGGGCTATGGCTCAATCATTATGGGTCCAACAGACAAGATCATAGAAGAGGGCGATCTATTCATAATCGACACTGGCTCGGTTTTTGATAGCTATTACTGTGACTTTGATAGAAACTATGCTTTCGGTTCAATTAGTGAAAAAGCAAAGAAAGCATACAGGGTAACCTATGAGGCGACGGAAGCAGGATTTAAAGCTGCACAGGTTGGAAATACGACATCAGATATATTTAATGCCATGAATGATGTTCTTCAAAAGGGAGGAGCACTTGGTAATACGGTTGGAAGACTAGGGCATGGTTTAGGCATGCAATTAACTGAATGGCCGTCTAATACTGCGAGTGACAATACGGTTCTTGAGCCCGGAGTTGTTTTGACCTTGGAGCCAGGAATGGCTTTCCTGCCTGGGAAGGAAATGGTTCATGAGGAAAATATAGTCATCACAGAAGATGGCCCTGAGTGGCTAAGTATTAGGGCTGCAGAGGAATTACCAATTATTCAATAACTCTAATTTTCAAATAAGGGTTTCCATTTAAAACCTTATCTTATATAATAATGCGAATCATTATTATTTGTATTTACAATTGTTAACTGTTAGCGATTTAAAAGTTTCATTTGAAGACAATCATGTCCTAGATGGATTCAATTTGAATCTAGAGAGTGGTGATATTTTTGCTTTATTAGGCGATAGCGGAAGTGGAAAGAGTTCAGCTCTTCGTTTTATTGCTGGACTTGAAAGGGCACAGCTAGGTTCTGTAGCGCTTGATGGTCATAGTTTAAGTGATGGCGGTGCCCATTCAGTTAAACCAGAACTAAGAGAAATTGGAATGGTTTTTCAAGATTATGCTCTCTTTCCGCACATGACAGTTTTTGAAAACATCAGTTTTGGTATTAATCAACTCTCTAAAAAAGAAAGGATAGAAAAAGTAAAAAACCTTTTAGACTTGATTAGTCTTAGTGGTATTGAAAAAAAATATCCTCATCAACTCTCTGGTGGTGAACAACAACGAGTTTCACTCGCTAGGTCGCTTGCGACCTCTCCAAAGTTATTATTACTTGATGAGCCATTTTCAAGTTTAGATAAATCTAATAGAGATCAACTTGTCAAACAAGTCAGGGAGATTCTAAAAAATGCTGGTGTTACATCAATCCTAGTTACTCATGACGAAACTGAAGCAGAAGTATTCGCAGATAAAGTAGGAATAATTAATAAAAAGAAGTTGCTTATTAAATGAAAATAGGTATCATACGCAAATGATAGTGATTATCATTTGCAATAAGAGAAAATTTAAACTATAACTTTTTAAGGAATAAGCAATGTTTAATAAGCGATTGACCGCCAAAGCGGTTCCTCTAACTGTCGTTCTTGGATCGGCAATTTTAATTTCATCATCTGCATTTGCTAGGTCAAATGTATATGCTGATTTTCCAATTACACTTAAAGATTACTCGGGTAGTTCAACAACGTCTGTTTCTTATAAGGGGCAAATGGCAAGACATGCTCTTGAGAGTTCACTCAAAAAACTTATTTCAAAAGGTGATATGAGTTCTATGCAGAGTTACTTCTCAGGTGATGATGCAAACAGAGCTATTATTGCTCCTGCCACAAAAGGCGATTTTGTCATTAAGCAATCTACTATTGGAGAACTCTCTAATAAAAACTTAAGTGGTAAAACTTACAAAGGTTTAGTTCCTGGATGGGTTGGAAGTATGACTGGGCCTGAAGTCGTTGCATTTATGTTTGAAAAAGCTGCAGAATCTGAGGGTGGCTATGATCCTTCGCACGCTATGGATTATACTCAACTAGTTTCTAAGTTCTTGATGGGAGCTGTGACTTATAATCAAGCGGTAGATAATTATCTTGATGAAAAACTTGAAGCTGACAATAAACCAAACAACAAGCCTTATAAGGATGGTGCAGCATACACTGGTAAAGAACATGTTTGGGATGAAGCGTTTGGTTACTTTGGAGCTCCTGCGCACACATTAACTCTTACTGCTCAAAATGTCTATGATATTGCAAAGCAGAAAGATGCAGCTGTAGCTGACTACAACTATGATGGCAAGGTAGATCTTTATAACGAAATGGCTTTTGGACATGCTTACTATGCATCTTCATTTGACAAGGGTGGAAAAACAACTTACCTCCATGATATTGTTGGAGCGTACATGGATGGAAGAGACCTGATAACTTCAGTTAATGGACGTGCTTTGAGTGACTCCGAGCGCGATGAGTTAAAAGGCTATGCACAAACAATTAAAACCAACTGGGAAAAAGTTATCGCTGAGGCCGTATTTAAGTATGCAGGCTCAACATACAAAGACATGATGAAAATTGAAGCGATTCTAGAATCTGGTGGCGACGTATCTAAAGAATGGCGAAACTATTCTAAACATTGGGGCGAGCTAAAAGGTTTTGCTTTAGCTCTTCAGGTTGGTGGAAAAGACATGGGTGCAACCTCAGTTAAGCTAAATCGTTTGATTGGTTATAGTCCTCTTCTTTTAGGTAACACACAAGTTACTGGAATAGACTCAAACGGTGAGTATATTCAGAGCGATTCAGAGACATGGGGCGGGTATATGGTCCATATGCTGAAAGTACAAAACCTCATGGTTGATGAATTTGGAGTGGTTGCCAGGTCAAATGATCAAACTGCAGGTTTGTCTGATTTAGTTAACTCTCTGGGGGCAAAATCTAGCGCGGAGAATGACTGATTTTTTTGCTAACTTTATTAATCCAGAGAAGCGCTTATTTATAGGGTATTTAATAAGCGCTGCTTTCATAGCAGTAATGTGGCTCAGAGTAATTAATAAAAAACCACTGACAGAAATTGTCAGTGGTTTTTTTAGTACTCAGGTCTGGCTATCAAAGTCTGCACTAGCTGACTATAAACTAATGGTCATTAACCAGTTTTTTATAAAAATACTAGCGCCAATTCTAATTGGTCAACTGGCGCTTACAGTATTTATTTTTGAGAATATGCATTTCATATTTTCTAGACCCTCATCATCTATACCGGTTTGGATGGTAATGATAATATTCACCTCTGTTCTTTTTATTCTTGATGATTTCTCAAGGTATTTTTTGCACCGTTTAATGCACCGGGTTCCAATATTATGGCGGTTTCATAAGGCTCATCATTCTGCTACTAATCTAACTCCATTGACTGTTCTTAGGACTCATCCAATTGAGGCGATTCTCTTTAGTCTTAGAGCGGTCATTGTTCACTCATTATGCCTTGGCGTTTGTTTCTTTTTCTTTGCAGAAAGCGTGTCACTTATTGAAATTTTTGGTTCAAGTGTCTTTGTTGTAATATTTCATTCATTAGGATCAAATTTAAGGCATTCACATGTCAATCTTAGTTATTGGAGTTGGCTAGAAAAGATTCTTGTTTCTCCCGCGCAGCATCAATTGCATCATTCAATCAATCCAAAACATTACGACTGTAACTTTGGCGCGGTTCTTGCAGTATGGGATAATATTGGTGGTAGTTGTATAGTGTCAGAAAAAAATCAAGACATTAAATTTGGACTTAAAGACCAGTCTGAAAATGCGCACAAACTTAAAAATTTAATTATTGGGTCTTAATATTTTCCTCGAGAGTTAAATAAATAACTTTTGACTTAATCCTGTGGAGTATCAAGTGAACAAAAAAGTATCAATCTTTTCGATAATAGTAATATCAATTTTATCAACATCTTTTTCTGCAGCAGTGCAAGCGGCAAGTAATGATAGTCTGACAGTGTATAGCACAAGGAAAGAACACTTAATTAAGCCTCTATTTGATGCATTTACTGCGAAAACTGGAATAAAAGTAAAGTATCTTACTGGAAAGGGGGGTGCGTTAATAGAGCGCATTAAATTGGAGGGCAAAAAAACCAAGGCTGATTTATTTATGACAGTTGATGCTGGAAATCTTTGGTATGCCGCATCTCAAAATTTATTTCAACCAGTAAGTAGTGAAATCATTGAAAATAATATTCCTGAGCATCTTCGAGATCCTGAAGGTCTTTGGAGTGGCTTATCGGTTAGAGCAAGGACAATAATCTATAGCACTGAAAGAGTTAATCCAAGTGAGTTATCATCTTATCAAGATTTGGCAAATAAAAAATGGAAAGGCAAACTTTGTTTGAGAACAAGTAAGAAAGTATATACAAAGTCTCTTGTATCCTCACTAATCCATCATGATGGAATGGAAAAAACAACTGATGTAGTGAGGGGCTGGGTTGATAACCTTGCTGCCACTCCTCACGCTGAAGATGTTCATATAATGACTTCAATCCTAGCGGGCCAGTGTGATGTGGGAATTGTAAATAGCTACTATTTTGGAAGGCTGCAAGCAGAGGATCCGAACGCTCCCCTTAAACTCTTTTGGGCTAATCAAAATACTACTGGAACGCATGTTAATGTTTCAGGAGCTGGAGTCACAAAACATTCAAAGAATCCAGATGACGCAATAAGATTACTTGAGTTTTTATCTTCAATCGAAGCTCAAAAAATCTATGTTGGCTTAAATAAGGAGTATCCAGCAACTCAAAAAATTAAAGCAGATAATTTGATTGCCTTATGGGGAGATTTTAATCAGGATAAAATGAATCTCTCTTTTGCTGGAAAAAATCAGGCTGATTCGGTTTCACTCATGCAGAGAGAAGGTTATAAATAATTATGTAGGTAATGCAATCAAAGCCCAATGAATAGTAAGCAAAATAATTCAACTTTTTTAATGGGCCTTCTAGCACTATCTGTTTCGTTCCCAATCATTGTTGTCTGTTCAGCTTGGTTTTTTCCAGGAACTGAGCTATGGGGGCATTTTCTTGAAAACTTATTACCTGAACTCATTGTATCAACTTTTATATTGCTTCTAGGTGTTGGATTAGGGGTAAGTATTCTAGGAACCGTTTTGGCATATTTAGTTGTCATGGTTGAGTTTCCTGGAAGAAGATGGTTAGAGTGGGCACTATTCTTGCCCTTTGCAATACCCGCTTATGTTCTAGCTTTTGTTTATCTTGGGGTTTTTGACTATTCAGGCTACGCCCAGGTCTGGCTTAGGGAATTTACTGGAATATCTGGATTTGATATCAGAGCTGGAAGTTGGGCAATTATATTAACATTTGTATTGGTTTTTTATCCTTACGTTTACATGATGGCAAGAGCCTCATTTAAGCGACAAAAGATTCAGATGATTGAGGCTGGAAAAATGCTTGGTGCAAAACCTTTTCTGGTTTTTTGGAAAATTTCTGTACCTCTCGCAAGACCAGCTATTGCTGCTGGTTTACTTGTTACTCTTATGGAAACATTGGCAGATTTTGGAGTAGTCTCACTTTTTAACTACTCAACTTTCACAACAGCAATTTATTCAGCATGGGGAGACTTTCGCTCTATAGAAGTTGCTGCACAACTAGCATCAATGCTAGTTTTAATTGCATTCTTTCTTATTTATTTTGAAAAAAAAGCCCGAGGTAAAGCTAAATATTACTCATCAGATGTATCCCATATCAGACCCTACAGAGCAGAAGGAGTTTCAGGCTGGGTTACTTTTTTATTCGTTTTTGGTGTATTTATGCTGTCTTTTGCAATGCCTATGCTCCAACTTATTATTTGGAGTATCGAAAAATATGGTGAAGAAATTAGTCAGTTCTACCTTAATTATCTTACTTCTACTGGGATTTTGACTGTGAGTGCGACAATCTTAACTGTTGCTGTAGCTACTATGCTAGCCTTGCCAAGTCGTCGTAAGGACGAAAGTAAAGCATTGCAGCTTCTTATAAGGTTTTCGACATTAGGTTATGCATTACCGGGATCAGTCATGGCTGTTGGACTTTTGTATGGTGTGCAAAATATTTCATTAGTCAGCATTCATTTTGGGGGTTCATCAATTAATCATATTCTTTTTGGGTCAGTGGCATTACTTCTATTTGCATACATTTCTAGATTTATGGCAATTGCCTACAACTCAACAAGCGCCTCCAGTGAGCAGATTAAGCCTGTTTTTGAACAGAGTGCTAGACTTTTAGGATCATCAAGAATGCGTTTAATCAAGGAAATATACCTTCCAATGATGACGCCTGGAATATTAGCTGGAGGCTTGTTGGTAGCTGTAGATGTGATGAAGGAGCTACCTGCAACCTACCTATTAAGGCCTTTTGGATGGGATACTCTTGCCATTAGGGTTTTTGAATTGAGCTCAGAAGGACTTTATGATAGGGCAGCTATTCCTGCTCTAATAATGGTATTTTTAGGAGCGATTATTATGCTGTTATTTATTCGACTGGACAGTGAAAAATATTAATACTCAAGACCTAACTTGTTAAAAAAGAATAGATCTTATTCGAATTAGGTAAAATATTTTTTAAAACTTATTCTTTTTAATTACTTATGAGCATTGATTTACTTTGTGTGAATGGCGTTAAATGCTCTTCTGTATCTTCTGGGATAAAAAATAATAATTCATTAGATTTATCTCTAATTTCACTAATTGATGGCACTAATACTGCTGCAGTTTTTACTCAAAATATCTTTTGTGCTTCTCCTGTTTTAGTTGCCAAAAACCACCTAAATTCTAATATAAAAGCCCTTTTAATTAACAGCGGTAATGCCAATGCTGGTACTGGTAAACAAGGTCTGGAAGATAGCTATAAATCCTGTGAAATTATAGCTGAAGAGCTCAGCATCAAACCTGAACAGGTTATGCCATTCTCAACTGGAGTAATTGGTCAATTGCTTCCTGTTGAGTCTATTGAAAAAAGTGCAAATAAACTCGTTAATTCTCTTACTAAAGAAGGGTTAGGTGATGTTGCAAAAGGTATCTTAACTACAGACCTAGTAGAAAAGTATTATTCAGTCTCATTTAAAGTCGATGGTGTTGCAGTTAATCTCTCCGGAGTTGCAAAAGGATCTGGAATGATTAGGCCGAACATGGCAACCATGCTTAGTTTTATAGTGACTGATATTGGGGCTTCTCAAGAAGAATTGCAGCAATGCCTTGATATTTCAGTTAATCAGTCATTTAATCGTATTACAGTGGATGGCGATACCTCAACAAATGATGCATGCACACTTAGCGCTACGAATCAATCTGGCATTCTTTATTCTCAATGCAAAGAAGAGTTTCAAAAAGCTTTGAATGAGTTAACTAGAAATCTTGCTCACAAGATTGTGAAGGATGGAGAGGGATCAACAAAATTTGTTGAAGTAAGCGTCAGTGGACTAGAGTCAAATGAAGACTGTTTAGAGGTGGCTTATACAGTTGCCCATTCACCACTAGTAAAAACAGCTTTATTTGCCAGTGATGCTAATTGGGGAAGAATACTTGCTGCAGTTGGACGCGCTAGAGTAAAGGGAATATCTTTTGAAAATATTAACATTTCTCTGAATGAAGTTCAGATTATCTCATCAGGAGAAATTAGTGATCAATATTCTGAGGAAGCTGGAAGTCGTGAAATGGAAAAACCTGAAATCACAATTCGGATTGATTTAGGTGGATTTAAAACGAATGAAAGCGTCTGGACAACTGATCTTTCGTATGAATATGTAAAGATAAACGCTGAATATCGAAGCTAAGCTATAGATATACATCAGCCTAGGTGTTGTCGATAATGAACTGTTTAAATCTTCTAGCAATTGGGGATAGTTCTGCATCAGCATGATGCACTATATGCCATTTTCTAATAATTGGGAATAGCTCAACATTAAGCTGTTTAATGATTTTGTTTTTGAGCTGAAGACTTACTGAATGCATTGAAACAAATCCTATTCCTAATCCAGCTTGAACAGCCTCTACAATTGCTTCATTGGAGTTAATTTGAATTTCTGAATTAAAATTCAATCCAGTAAACCTCTCAATAGTAATTCGAGTTCCTGATCCAATCTCTCTAGTTAGCAAAGTTTCTTTGGAAAGGTCCTTAATAGATACCTTTTTCTTGTTAAGTAAATCATTTTGAGGATGAGCAATAGCAATCAATGGATTCTCCATAAAGGCTTTCGATATTAATGGGATATCTTTAGGCGGCTCACCCATAATTACTAAATCAGCATTATTATTTTTTAAATTATCAAGAAGTGCATGCCGATTAGTTACATCAATATAAAAAGTCATTTTAGGAAATTCTTTTTTAAATTTCGAGAGTAAAGTGCTGATAAAAGAATTGGCAGTAGTAGCAACAGCTATTTGAAGATGACCAGAGTCAGGATTAAGTATTTCATTTATTTCAAGCCTGGAGTTTTCAAGAGTATTTATGGTTTCTATTGCAGTTTGATATATTTTCTTACCTAAAAAAGTAGGGCTTATTTTCTTTCCATTAATATGAAATAACTTCGCACCTATATTTTCCTGTAATTGTTGGACTTGCATATAAACAGCAGGCTGAGTGATATGGAGCTCTTTACTAGCGCTAGTAAAGCCTCCAAGCCTTATTACGGATTCAAAACTATAAAGCTGTTTAAGCGTGTAATTAATCATAATTAAAACTAATGATTATATAAATAAATATTATTTTACATTATTTTTATCAACAACTATAATAACTTTATTTTAGACAAATAATAAGGGGAATTACCAATGGCCAAGAAAGGATATGACGCTGGAGTTAAGGAATATAGAGACACATACTGGATGCCTGAATACGAGCCAGTCGATACCGATATTCTTGCATGTTTTAAAATAACTCCACAGCCAGGCGTACCTAGAGAAGAAGTGGCCGCTGCAGTAGCTGCTGAATCCTCAACAGGAACTTGGACAACAGTCTGGACTGATTTGCTAACTGATCTTGATCATTACAAGGGAAGGGCATACAGAATTGAAGATGTTCCTGGTTCGGACGATGCAATCTATGCATTTATTGCCTACCCAATCGATTTATTCGAGGAAGGTTCAATTGTAAATGTTCTAACTTCTCTTGTTGGTAATGTGTTTGGTTTTAAAGCTCTTAGAGCTTTGAGATTAGAGGACATTCGTTTTCCAATAGCATATGTTATGACTTGTGGTGGCCCTCCTAATGGAATTGAGGTTGAAAGAGACAAGATGAATAAATATGGTCGACCTTTATTGGGCTGCACAATAAAGCCAAAACTGGGTCTATCAGCTAAGAATTATGGAAGAGCTTGCTATGAGGGTCTTAGAGGAGGTTTAGACTTTACCAAAGACGATGAAAATGTTAATTCTCAGCCATTTATGCGCTGGAGAGATCGTTTCGGTTTTGTTCAGGATGCTATTGAGAGAGCTGAAAAAGAAACTGGAGAGCGTAAAGGACATTATCTAAACGTTACTGCACCTACTCCAGAAGAGATGTATAAGCGTGCGGAGTATGCAAAGGAGCTAGGCACTCCAATTATTATGCATGATTTCTTTACAGCTGGTTTTACTGCAAATACTGGTCTTGCAAATTGGTGTCGTGATAACGGCTTATTACTTCACATTCATAGAGCAATGCATGCAGTTGTTGATAGAAATCCAAACCATGGTATCCACTTCAGAGTTTTAGCAAAATGTTTGCGACTTTCTGGCGGTGATCACATGCACTCTGGAACTGTTGTAGGAAAGCTTGAGGGTGACCGTGATTCTACACTTGGATGGATCGATTGTATGCGTGATAGTTTTATTAAAGAGGATCGTTCGCGTGGAATTTTCTTCGATCAAGATTTTGGCTCAATGCCAGGAATGTTACCGGTCGCATCAGGTGGTATCCATGTTTGGCATATGCCGGCACTTGTGAATATTTTTGGTGATAACTCTGTTCTTCAGTTTGGAGGCGGAACGCTTGGCCACCCATGGGGCAATGCGGCTGGTGCAGCTGCGAATAGGGTTGCAGTTGAAGCATGTGTAGAGGCACGAAATGCTGGGCGCGAATTAGAAAAAGAATCAAAGGACATTCTTACGAGTGCTGCGAAACACTCACCAGAACTCAAGGTAGCAATGGAGACTTGGAAAGAGATTAAATTTGAGTTTGATACGGTAGACAAATTAGATATACAGCATAAATAATCTAGCGAATCGTAAATTAATATTAAAAAAAGGAAAAGACTATGAGTAAAGTTCAAGATTATCCATCACGACTGAGTGACAATGCTAGCAGAAAGTTTGAAACTTTTTCTTACTTACCTGCAATGACTGATAAGCAAATTCGTGAGCAGGTTCAGTACATTGTTGACCAAGGATACAATCCAGGAGTAGAGCATACAGAAGTTGAAAATGCAACTGGAAATTATTGGTACATGTGGAAGCTTCCAATGTTTGGTGAAACAGATGTTGATACCATTTTGGCTGAATGTAAGGCTTGTCATGACGCAAATCCTGATAATCATGTCCGTTTAATAGGATACGATAACTATGCACAGTCTCAAGGCGCATCAATGGTTATTTACAGAGGCAAAGGATTTAAATAATCAAGTAAAATCATGTTAGCTTGATTGGATAAACCCCTGTCTCTAAGCAGGGGTTTTTTTTCTAAAGGAATAAAAAATGAATGAATTAAATCAATACAAAATTGCTGAAGAGCCTTTCTATCAGCCACAAGAAGATGAAATTGATATGTACACGGCAGCTTACATGAATCGCATGCCAGTAATGTTAAAAGGACCCACAGGTTGTGGAAAATCTCGTTTTGTTGAGTACATGGCCTACAAGTTAGATAAGCCATTAATTACTGTTGCTTGTAATGAGGATATGTCCGCAAGTGACCTAGTAGGTCGATTCTTGCTCGATAAGGATGGAACAATTTGGCAAGATGGACCTTTAGCTATGGCAGCTCGATATGGTGGCATATGTTATTTAGACGAAGTGGTTGAGGCTAGGCAAGATACTACAGTTGTAATTCACCCTTTGACAGATTATCGAAGAACCCTTCCTCTTGATAAAAAAGGTGAGTTAATTGACGCCCATCCAGATTTTCAGCTCGTCATTTCATACAATCCAGGTTATCAAAATTTGATGAAGGATCTTAAACAGTCAACCAAACAGAGATTTTGTGGATTTAATTTCCAGTATCCTGATGAGAAAACCGAAGCACACATTATCACTAGAGAGTCAGGCGTTGATGAAGAAACAGCATTAAAGTTAGTTCAGATAGCTCAACGGGCTAGAAACCTTGTGGGTCATGGTCTTGATGAGGGTATTTCAACTAGACTATGCGTATATGCTGGACAGCTTATTGCAGATAAAGTAAGTGAAAAATCAGCCTGTAAGATTGCCATGGTGAATCCAATCACTGATGATTTGGATATTGTTGATACTTTAAATGCTGCAATAGATACATTCTTTGAGTAAAACTTATTATGAGTTCTGTTCAACTTTCGGACTTTGAGGATAAATTTAAAAATCCTTCCGATGTTCTTCATGATGCTCTCAACGGGAGCTTTTTAGAGGCTTCAAAGGTTATGACGCCGAATGGCCTTAAGGTCTATTTAGATGGAGCTGGCGCTCTTCATGCAATGGGGAAAGGAGAAGATATGGTGATTTCCTTCCTTGAGGAAACACCAATGGTTGTAAAGGAAGTTGGTGAATCAATAATTGGTGAAATTATCTTCTCAATAATGAAGATGTCATCACAAACTTCTGCAGCAGTAATAGTCCTAATGATTTCTAGTCTTCCTAATGTCGCTAGGCGAATGAGTGATTTTGACTTATTAAAAGGTTATCTTAGATTATTGGAAAGAATGATTGCTCTTGCACCAAGAGGAATGAGACCAATGCTCAATAATATCGATTTATTGACTAGCAAGCTCACCCTAGGTGGTTTAAGGCGATGGGTATTATATGGCGCTGAAACATTTAACCGTGACTTCAAAGCGCAGATTGCCTACTTTGAATTGAGCAGTGCTGAGTCTTTACAAATTATTGAACAAGAAAGGCGAGGCACCTTATTTATTGATAATCAAAGAAAATTGCAGTTCTATCTTAGGGCATTTTATAACCGTGATTTTTTTCTTCGCCCTACTGCAGGTGATTATGAAACAAAAAAAGGTTTAAAGCCGTATATAGAGTATGGCGTTATGCATATACCTGATGCCTATGATGACTATAAACATGCTTCAGGAAAAATTGTTTCAGGTATTGATTGCTACAGAGCTGTCTGCTCTCATGCAGCAGCCCATATAATGGAGACAGAATCTGCTTTTAAGGGAGATACATTAAACCCCCTTGAGGTTGCCTGCGTTTCTCTTATTGAAGACCTAAGGGTCGAACTCAATACAATTAAAAAGTTCCCAGGTATGAAGAAAATATGGATTGCACTTCATCCAGAAGATGACGATCTCAAAGAATTAAATCCATTCATATCTGATCTAGTCGATTTTTCTAGAGCAGCACTTGACAAAAAATATAGAGCTAAACAGCCATTCAATTTGGAGTTTTTAAAGCTATTTAATGAAAAGATGTTAGAGTCTAGTGATTCATCTGAAATGAGTTTTGACCTGGGTATGCAATATTATGAGTTAATCAAATCTGAAACAGATGTAAAAATTAGTGCTTCGGCTCTTGTAGCTGCTCCAATTCCATATAGAGATGATAATCGATATATTTGGGACTATGAGGAGCTTGATTGGATTTCTGAAGGCAATGACTATGTTCCTGCAAGCCAAAGACAGATTCGACGAAAAGCTAATATTATGGAAATGTATAACGAATTAGATGTTGAGACAGCTGGTGATGATGCCCAAGAAATTTGGACTCTTGAGACTGAGTATTTTCCTGATGAGCTTGATGGAGTTAGTCTTAATGAAATCGAAGGCAAGGAGCCAGTAAGTGAGCCTTTTCACTACAATGAGTGGGACTATCAGTTACAGTTGTATCGTCCAAATTGGGCAACTTTATACGAAAGAAGGCTAAAAAAAGGCAACTTTGAGACAATTAATAAAATCTTGAAAGAGCATAAGCCAATTGCTAATCAACTCAAAAATGCGATTGATCAAATGCAGCCTCAAGGTTTGGTTAAATTAAAGAAGCAACAGGAGGGTAGTGAGCTTGATATAGATTCTTGCGTTTCGGCGCTTGCTGACATAAGGTCTGGCTCAACTCCTTCTGATAGGATTTATATAAAAAAAGTTCAACATATACGAGATGTTTCAGTAAACCTTCTCATGGATTTATCGGAATCGACAAATGACATGGTTGTAGGAAGTGATAAAACGATCTTACAGTTGATGAAAGAAGCTACCTCTCTCTTATCCTGGGCAATCGATAAAATTGGAGACAAGCTTACAATAACTGGCTTTGCTTCAGATTCGAGGCATGATGTCCAGTACTATCGATTTAAGCCATTTCACTATAGTTTTAATGATGAAGTGAAGGGTAGACTTGCAGGAATAAAGGGAGGGCTTTCAACTCGAATGGGCGCAGCAATGAGACATGCTGGAATAGATTTGTTGACGCAGTCTTCAGCCAAAAAAATATTGCTAGTTTTGACTGATGGAGAACCATCAGATATCGACGTTGATGATCCTCAGCATCTTCGAATGGATGCAAAAAAAGCTGTTGAAGAGTTAAGGAGTTATGGGATTATTACTTTTTGCATTAGCTTAGATCCTTATGCTGATCAGTATGTGTCTAGAATTTTTGGAAAAAATAGATTTATGGTGATTGATAATCTTCAAAAACTTCCAGAAAG
This sequence comes from uncultured Gammaproteobacteria bacterium, assembly GCA_902509905.1. Taxonomy (GTDB): domain Bacteria; phylum Pseudomonadota; class Gammaproteobacteria; order PS1; family Pseudothioglobaceae; genus Pseudothioglobus. Next base: position 28,394 of record CABWZI010000002.1, read on the forward strand.
GCTTCCCCAATTATTTATTTCATTAACAAAATAATGAAGCAACTTAAAGATGAAAAATTAATTAACTTTGATCCAAACTATCCTTTTTTGCTTCCTGATGACTGGAAAGATAGAAGAGCGCCAACAGTATATGAGATCTTAGCTACATCAAATACGCTTAAGCAAATGTACGCACAAAAAGTAAAAGAATTAGAGTCTGGGAAAATAAACAATGATGTTGGTGAACAGTTGTTAAGAAGAATTGCTACTAATTATCAATCAGTTAAATCTCTTCTTTTTCAAACAAGATAAAAATATGAATCTTGCAACTTTTAAAACTGAAATTAATAAATTAGACCAGGATTTTCTACAGTCTATTCTTGATGGCTCAGCTCTAGTGATGGATAAAGATGAGTTCCTTGATCTTGGAAACTCCAGTGGCGCCTTTGTTATTTTTTGGATAGAGGATGAAATTTTTAGTTCCGTCGAGGAATTGAAAGAGTATTTAGATTTTGAGGCAGAGGATTTGCTTTCAAATTATTATGTTCATAGCCCCCTAAGTAGGGAATATTTTGAAAAAAGATTATTAGAATTAATGCTTGAATATGGGGAGGAGTCATTTTCATCACAACCTGAAGGTATGCCTCAGAAAAGTATTATGGTTACGAATGGTGAAATATCAATTTTGACTGAAAGTGATTATGTATTTAAGTATGGTCTGTATCTTAAACTTGATGAAAAATTGAATCCTCAAATTTCAGCTGTTAAAGCCAAAAATTGGCTGCAGTCAGGAACAGCCTATAATGATTACATTGCAGTCAACGTTTTTCGTTTTAGCGCAATTGAATAAAAAATCTTGTACAATTATTGCTCCATTAGTAATGGGGCAAATATGAACCAGCATCAAAACTTTTTAAATACAGTTATCCAGCGTTTAGGTATTGGAAGTCCAAGTAAAAAGAGCCTAAATTCAGAGAATTTAATCAGTCTTAGTAATCAGCTTGTAAGCAAAAATGGTGAGGCGACTCTTTTTTCACTTGCAAAGTCTATTCTAGAGGGATTTGAAAGTCTCTCAAATGATCAAAAGAAAACATTTTTTATAGAGTTACTTAAACAGTTCAGTGTTGATCGCACAGCATTAAAAAAAGCGTTAAAGGATCTAGACTATAACGATGAAGGGCAATTAAGAAAGCTACATAAGTTAATAGAACCAAAGAGTCAAGAATTACTCAGAAGGCTCAATCAAGCTCCAAATGGAACCTCGTCTTTATTAAAAATGAGAGAATCTTTATTAAAATGTATTAAGGATTCTCCTGAATTAAAGTCTCTAGATTTTGATTTTGTACACTTATTTAAGTCCTGGTTTAATCGTGGATTTTTAAGATTAGAGCGCATTGACTGGTCTACCAGTGCAAATGTTCTTGAAAAAATAATGGAGTATGAGGCTGTTCATGATATATCGGACTGGCAAGATCTTCAGAATAGAGTAGCTGCTGCCGATAGGCGTCTTTATGCTTTTTTTCACCCAGCATTGCCGGATGAGCCACTTATTTTTATCGAGGTTGCATTAATGAACGATGTTCCGGATTCTATTATGCCAATTCTGGATTTATCTGTTGAACCTATTAACCCACATAACGCAAATACAGCTGTTTTTTATTCCATCTCTAATTGCCAAATGGCTCTAAAGGGAGTTTCTTTTGGTAGCTTCCTCATAAAACAAGTGGTATCTGAAATTCAGCAGGAGTTTAAAGAAATAAAGCAGTTTGTCACCCTATCTCCAGTTCCAGGACTTAGGAAATGGGCTCATAAGATGAATACCTCAAAAGATGCAGAGTTTTCAGATAGCATCTCCAAAGATATAAGCGATTGCTGCAATAAAGAAGAGGTTGATCAGTCAACCTTAATCAGACTTACATATCATTATCTGACTCAAATTAAAAATAAAAGTGGTGATGCAATTAATCCCGTTGCGCATTTTCATTTAGGAAACGGTGCTTCAATCTATAAAATCCATGCAGCTGCAAATAGTAATCAAATAGCTAAAGACGACTCTTGGGGAGTGATGGTGAATTACCTTTACGATTTAGATCTTGTTGCCAAAAATCATGAGTCATATGCTAACAAAGAGCCTATAGCAGTATCATCCAAGCTTACTAAATCTGTTCAAAGCAAAAAGAAAAAACTCTTGGCTTATTAGTTAAGCAAAAAGTAAACAAAAGCAACTATACCAAATAAAACTATTTGATGCGATAGGTAGATGAATAATGCATGCTTGCCCATTAATTCAAGCAATCTCGAACGAAAAGTAAATACCTTTTGATAAAAAGGGTGATGACCAAGAAATATTCCGATAAATACAAAGGATAGCCATGGAAACAATGGGTAGTAATCAACACTTCCATTAGGTAAAAATGACTCAAAAATATTTGAAAGAAAACCAAGATTGGGTTGATCAAAAATTATGCCAATCAGAATTAATATGGCTATCAAAAGTGAGGTTTTAGGCTGGTTTACAAATGCTAAAGCGATTAAAGATGAAACCCAAATCAAATGAAGAATGCCAAAATAAACCCATCCATCAGGAAACATAATGAAGGTCCCAAATGATACGATGAGAGCAGCCATTCCAAGATAGGAGAGACGTCTGAGGAATTTTTTGTATTGAATTCGTTTGCTGTGAGCAATGACTAAGCTAATTCCAACCGCGCTCAAAAATAAAAAAACTATCAAGCATCGCCAGGCTATACCTAGCCAATGCGTAAATAAAGGAATTTCTGTAAAACCAAAAGTGTTTAGATCATAGATAAAATGGAATACAATCATCATAATGATTGCTGTTCCTCTCATTAAGTCAAGGGATGTGTCTCTATGATTAGACATAAAATATGCTAAATTTACTCAAATACTTGAGATACAAATGACTTGTCGATTGTAATTATTGATTCATCAAGTAGCTCAATACATTTTGGCACTGCAAGAAAAACAGCTCCAAGACAAACCGCAATAGCTACAGGCTTTCCTGGAAGATTAATCATGAGTGTTTTGCCTCGAGTCCCAGCAATTTGTCTCGATAGAATTGCTGTTGGAACTGTTTGAAGTGACACTATCCTCATCTGTTCGGCAAAGCCATCAAAGATTCTCTCACATACTGCCTCTGTCGCCTCAGGGGTGACATCTCTTGTTGTTGGTCCTGTTCCTCCAGTAGTTAGAATAAGATTGCATCCTAGATTATCACTCATATCGATTAAAGATTCTTCAATTAGTGGCTGCTCATCTTCAATCACTTTCGTAACAGTATCATAAGGACAGGTAACAGCATTTGCAATCCAGTCCTGCATTGCTGGTCCGCTTATATCTTCATATACTCCCCTAGCTGCTCTGTCTGAAATCGTAAGAAAACCAATCTTAATTTTATTATTTGCCATATATATTTTTAACCTCCAGTCACTGGTGGGAAGAAGGCGACCTCATCTGAATCATTAACTAATGTATCTTCAGAAGCTATCTCTTGGTTGACTGCACATAGTATATTTTTTGGGAAGTGATGTTCCCCGTATTTTTGAATTAGCTGTTCTTTAATCGTTGATATTTTGACTGGTGATTTAAAAGAAAAATCTTCATCAGAGGTATTTAAGTTTTCTTTGAGTGAGGCAAAATAAAGAATTTTCATCCTCCCATCTCCACCATCTGTCGATTACTAATATTATCAACAACTGAGTCAAAAAAATGTTTTTCAGGTTTTTTTGTAATTGCATTGAGAATTAATTGCTTAACTTCCTGATCTTTCATACCAGATCTAATTGCATCTCTAAGAGAAACAGAGTCTTTCTGACCAAGGCAAAGGATTAATTCACCTTTGGCAGTCAACCTGACTCGATTGCAGCTACTACAAAAGTTATTAGATACTGCAGAAATTGTTCCTATACTAGTGTTTGTGCCTTCAATTTTAAGCGCTTTTGCAGGGCCATCAGTTTGCTTAGAGTCTTGGGATATGAGTCTATCTCCATAAGCCGAGTAAACCCGCTCTAAAATATCTTTTTCACTGAGGTGTCTATCTACTGCCTCTATTCCAGCAAGACCAATGGGCATTGTTTCAATAAATCGAAGGTCTAGGCCTCTATTAATTGCAAACTCAATCATTGATTCAATTTCATCATCATTAGTACCCTTCATGACAACCATATTAAGCTTGATTGGTTTCATCCCAACTGATATCGCAGCATCGATTCCATTGATAACAGTTTCCAAATCTCCATCTCTTGTAATTTCTTTAAACCTCTCAGGGATAAGAGAATCGATAGAGATATTAGCTCTATTGATGCCATGATTTTTTAACTTCAAAGCCATCGCTGGCAAAAGATGGGCATTAGTTGATAGGGGAATGTCACTCAGTCCGGGGATATCACCGAGCATTCTAGTTAAATCAAGAATATCTTTTCGGAGCAATGGCTCTCCTCCAGTGAGTCGAACTTTGGTCACTCCTAGTTCAGCAAACAATCGAACAATTCTTGCAATTTCTTCGAAGGTCAAAACCTGCGCTTTTTTAGTATGAGTTTGGTGATCCTCATCTCTACAGTAATGACAACGATAGTTGCAATGATCAGTAACAGAGACTCTCAAGTAGGTAATTTTTCTGTTGAATGGATCAACTATTTGATTCATGATTCTAAAATCCAGTGGCCTGACTTACCACCTTTTTTTTCTAAAAGTTGAACATTATCAATAACCATAAAGCGATCAACTGCTTTGCACATATCATAAACAGTCAGAGCAGCAATACTTGCCGCAGTTAGTGCTTCCATCTCAACACCTGTTCTTCCATTAAGCTTTGCAGTAGCAGTGATTTCAATGCAGTTCTTATCAGTGTTGGGAGTAAGTTCAACGTTGACCTTTGTGAGCATTAACGGATGGCAAAGTGGGATAAGTTCTGAGCATTTCTTTGCAGCTTGTATGCCTGCTATCTTTGCTACTGAGAGAACATCACCTTTTTTATGAGAGCCTGAGACTATCAATTCTAGAGTGTTGCTTTGCATTACAACTCTAGCTCCAGCTTTGGCTTCTCGCATAGTGCTTTCTTTGTCCGAAACATCAACCATTTGCGGTTCGCCATTTGAATTGATATGTGTTAATTTGCTCATCTTGTTAGCTTACTTAGTGGGTAGTAATCAAGAATGGTACCAGTATCAAATACAGTATTTTCAGGTATCTCAATAATTCCATCTGCCCAAACAACTGAGCTCATGACATCTGAGCCTTGTTTTGGATATAAACTCGCAATAGGAATTTCTGATGAGTAGTCAATCTTTACCCGCGCATATTCTCTTCTAGGTTTAGCACGCTTGCAGTCAAAATTTGTTTTCACTTTAATTGGCTCATTTTTGAAATTGCTGTTTCCTTGTATTTTCTTAATGTAAGGTAGGGCAAAAATACAGTAAGTAACAAAGCTAGATACAGGATTTCCTGGAAGACCAATAAAAGGAATATTCTTCACTTGACCATAGGCGAGTGGCTTACCAGGCTTCATTTTAATTTTCCATAGACTAAGTGAGCCAAGTTTTTCAACTGCAGGCTTAACATGATCTTCTTCACCCACTGAAACTCCCCCAGTCGTCATAATCAAATCACAGTCGTTCGATAGTTTTTCAAGTGCACCACAGGTTGAATCAAAATTATCTTTAATGTTGCCAAGATTAAGAACTTCACACCCAGCGTTTTTTAAAAGAGCGACTAACGCATATCGATTCGAATTATAAATTTTTCCTACTGTTAAGGAATTACCAGGCTCAACCAGTTCATCTCCAGTGAAGAAGACTCCAACCTTAAGCCTTTTAAAGACGTGAAGCTCTCCGATGCCAACTGATGCTGCAAGGGATATATCTTCAGGTTTAATTTTTTTTCCAGTTTTAAGGATTACATCATTCTTTAAAATATCATTGCCTGTTGGACGAATATTTTCATTCAATTCAATAGATCTACTAATTGTTATCTCTGAGCCGTCTTCAGAGGCTTGACACTCCTCTTGCATGATAACTGTATTTGCCCCTTTTGGTATGGGTGCCCCCGTAAAGATTCTTGCAGCATTCCCTTTTTTAAGTTCCTTTCCAGTGGAACCGGCAGCAATTCTATCAACAACGCTAAAGGTTTGATTTATTGAATCCAGTTTTTTCTCATCGAGCGCAATTGTATATCCATCCATTGCACTATTATCGAAACCTGGCACATTAATTTTAGAGTGAATGTCTTCAGAGAGTATTCTTCCAATTGAGTCATCTAAAGATGTAATTTCAGTATGCTCTGAAACCTGAGCTGAATCAATTAAAAATTCGAGCGCATCATCAGCACTCATGAGAGAATTGCTGAACATTGGAGAGCTCGATTTGTTTGATTGATCATTCATGATGTTCCAATTTTTTTTTATCTATACGGTGTATTATACAATTGCAAGAAAATTTCCAAATTACAAATAACTTGAAAAAAGGACATTAATTAATTGAAAAAAATTTTAAAACGTGAGATTTCATCAGTGATCTTGGCGGGTGGTCAAGGACTAAGAATGAATGGAGTAGATAAGGGTTTGTTGGAATTTCGGGGGCTACCTTTGGTTGCTCATCTTATAAGTGTTATAGATTCAAGAGTTCATAAGATATATATTAGTGCGAATAGAAGTTTTGATTCTTACTCAACCTATGGAGAAGTCATTTCAGATGATTTAATGAACTTCCAAGGACCCCTTGCTGGAATTTCAAAAGCGTTAAAGGTTTGTTCAACTAAGTATCTCCTCGTTCTTCCATGCGATAGCCCCCTAGTTGATTCCAAGCTTATCGATGACTTAATAATTAAAATGGAACAAAAAGATGCAGATATTTGTGTAGCACATGATGGCTCAATCATGCATGCAACATTCGCTTTGATGAGGTCAAACTTGAGTAAAAATCTTGATTCTTTTCTTAAAGATGGGGGTCGTAAAATGGCTCATTGGTATCGCCAACAGAATTTAGAAAGGGTTGATGTATCTGATCGTTTGGAGGTGTTAACTAATCTTAATAGCCTAGAAGATATGAATTTTTGAAGCTCACCAGCGTTTTTTTTGTTCTTCATCACTTTCTCTCTTGCAAACCCATTTTTCTTCCTTGTCAGAAACCTCTTTTTTCCAGAATGGGGCATCCGTTTTTAAGAAATCCATTATATAGTTACATGAATCAAAAGCTGCTTGTCGATGCTTGCTTGAAGTAATAACTAAAACTATTTGATCACCAACGACAAGAGTTCCAACACGATGAATAATCGTAACAGATTCAATTTCCCATTTTTTTCTTGCTTTGTCAGCAATTGATCTAAGTGATTTTTCCGTCATCCCTGGATAGTGCTCTAAGGTCAAGGAGATGAGAGATTCGCTTGTTAAATCTCGAACGGTTCCAATAAAGCTAACTACTGCCCCAATGCTGGAGTTAGTTGACTTAATTAACTCAACTTCAGAAGTTAGGTCAAAGTCCTCAGTTTGAACAACAATTTTATCCATCATTTAATTTTATCGCTTTTGGGACCTGCTGAATGATCTTTGATTTTTTTTATATAGACTATAATTTTATCGATAATTCAATAATTAAGTCTTAATGAAAACACTGAAACTTGAAGATTTAAAGAATCTAGATCAGCAAGACCCACTCTCAGAATATCGAGAGGCGTTTAATCTTCCAAAAAATACAATTTATTTTGATGGAAACTCACTGGGCCCTGTCCCAAAAACAACTCTGAATAATCTTAATAACACAATTAACGAGGAGTGGGGTAGCGACTTAATCAATAGTTGGAACAAGGCTGATTGGATTAACTTGCCTCAAACACTGGGTAACAAAATTGCACCACTTCTTGGAGCTAAGGCTGGAGAAGTTATAGTGGTTGATAGCACTTCAATTAATTTATTTAAGGTACTTACTTCGGCTTTAAGATTAAATGAAAATAGAAAAAAAATTTTAAGCGAATCAACAAATTTTCCGTCTGACCTCTACATTCTTGAGGGTTTAAATCGAATTTCAAATAATCAGTATGAGTGTGTGTTAATTGAAGATGATGACAATAATATTGAAAAATACATAGATTCATCCACTGCAGTAGTGATGCTTTCTCATATTGATTATAAGACTGGTCGAATTAGTGATATGAAAAAAATTACTGATTATGCGCACAATAAAGGAGCGCTCGTTGTTTGGGATCTTAGTCATAGTGTTGGTGTAATGCCAATGGATTTGCATAATATCGGAGTAGATTTTGCTGTTGGCTGCACCTATAAGCACCTCAATGGTGGGCCAGGGGCGCCAGGATTTTTATATGTTCGTAATGATTTAATTGAGAAAGTAACGCAACCACTATCAGGTTGGCTTGGGCATAGCGATCCATTTGCGTTTGATCGTGAATACAAGCCTGCAAATAATATTAATAAATTCATCTGTGGGACACCATCTATTCTTGCCTATAAGGCAGTAGAGAGCGGCCTTAATGTTTTTGAGGGCATATCTATGGAACAAGTTCGAGAAAAAAGTATTCAACTCTCTGAGGTATTTATTGAGCTGATTAACCAAGAGTGTGACGAATTTGAGTTTAAATTATTTTCTCCAAATGATTCCAACCTTAGAGGCAGTCAGATTTCATATATGCACGAAAATGCCTATCCAATTATGCAGTCACTAATCTCAAGAGGAGTTATTGGTGATTATCGTGAGCCCAATATTTTGAGGTTTGGTATTTCGCCTCTTTATATGAGGTATGAAGATGTTTGGAATGCAATAATGCACCTTAAAAAAATTATGCAATCTAATGAGTGGGACTCATCAAATTTTATGGTTAGAAATTATGTTACCTAACCGTTTTTTGAATAGTTAGGCCTCTTTAGAGAGCTTTCCGACAATTGTAATACCTAGAGCAACTGAAGGCCCAATGCCTAGAGCGAATATGACTGTTCCAAGTCCAACAACTTCTCCTAATAGTTTATCTAAATTATTCAAAAGACATATTGAACCTAAAACAACCACACTAATCTCAATTGTAGTTCGAATGGAATAAATTGGCATATTGGTAACCTTTTGCAGTCCTATCATTAGGCCATCCCTAGGGCCAGCTCCAAGATTGCAAATTAAATAGAACCCACTTCCAATTCCAATAGTCAAGATACCAATAACTACTTGTAATACCTTAAGTGGATAGAGCTCAGGATATGGCAAAAAATAAACTGAAAACTCAATTGTCAGGGCAATAATAAAAGCATTTAATATTGTTCCCATTCCAGGCTTTTGTTTCAACGGTATCCACAACATAAGAACAAAAATACTGATCACAAATGTAGAAAGTCCCAAGGACCAATTAGTAAGGTTTGAAATTCCTTGTGCAAAAACAGTATAGGGCCCAACACCAGCTCCACTAGTTATGAGGAGACTCTCTCCCAATCCAAATAAAAATAAACCAAAAACTAGAAAGATGAAGGTTAAGGGCTTTGGTTTTAAGTTAAAAGAGTCTTCAGAGCTCCAGACCACTTTGGGAATTTTTTTGATAGTAAAGGTGTCTGAAATTAGCTTCATTGAGGGATGGTAAAGTAAAAATTAGGTTAATAATACAGATGTTTTTACTTGTTCTTTAAGAGAGTATAAATTATAAAATGTATCTTTTTGGTTTGAGAATTTAGTTATTATTTAAGCTATATCAAATTTGAATAAAAACCACTTTAGGCTAATGGCACTATTAATCAAACAATCCGATGTTCAAAGTTTTAGAGAGGATGGCGTTGTTATTCTTCGAGGGTTTTTCAAAGATTGGATTGATATATTAGCTAATGGTGCTGATTTTCATCTCAAAAACCCAAGTGATCGATCGTTGGTTCACCAAAAAGAAAAACACGAGGGACAATTCTTAGAAGATTTTTGCAATTGGAAGCGTATTCCTGAATATACGGATTTTGTCTTTAATTCTTCTTTAGCCACCATCGCCTCCAATTTAATGGAGTCCAGATCTGTGCAATTTTTTCATGACCATTTTTTTTATAAAGAGGCAAACTCTGGAGTGCCTACCCCATGGCATCAAGACATGCCTTACTACTGCGTTTCTGGTCATCAAACCGTAAGTTTTTGGCTGCCATTAGAGTCAAGACACAAAAATGTTTCATTGAGGTCTCTTGCTGGAAGCCATCTTTTAGACAGAGAAATCAGGCCAACTAGCTGGTCTAATAATAAGAGTTTTTATGACGATAGTGAGTTTTTTATGGATATGCCAGGCATTGAAGCATATGAAATAAGAGAATGGGAGACAGAGCCTGGCGATGTCATTGCGTTCAATTTCAAGACGATTCATGCTGCAAATGCAAATCTAGAAAAAAAGATGAGTAGAACTCTATCCTTTAGGTTGCTGGGGGACGATGTTGTTTATAATGAGCGTCCAGGAAGGACTTCACCAAGTTTTCCCGGTATAAGTCAAAAAAATGGGGAGCGCCTCAGAGAGGACTGGTTTCCTACTCTCTGCAGATAATAATATCAATGGAAATTTCAAACTTGACAACAGAGATTCTTGTGTTTTTATTCTTTGTTGGAGTAATAGCTGGCTTTCTTGATACGCTTGTTGGAGGTGGAGGTTTGATTGCAGTTCCAGCACTTTTACTGAGTGGTATTCCACCCATCTATGTTCTTGGAACGAATAAGTTGCAAGGCAGCATGGGTACAGGTATTGCCACCTTTTTATTATTTCGAAAAAAAAAGTTAGAATGGCAAATGGTCAAAAAATTAATGATCGCATCTTTCATTGGTTCGGTCCTAGGTGGCATCATTGTTCAGTTTGTTGATACCGAGGTTCTTTCGTTTGTAATTCCGATCGTTCTTGTTTTTATTGCAATTTACTTTATTGTTTCTCCGAAACCTAAAGCAATTAGTTCTAGCTCCAAGTCTGACAAGAGATTTGAATCATATGCCGTTCCAGGCGTGGGATTTTATGATGGGATGTTTGGCCCTGGCGCCGGCTCTTTTTTTGTTATGACAGGAGTGATGCTTAAAAAACTTGAAATTATTCAAGCCACAATATTGGCAAAGCCACTTAACTTCGCATCTAATGTGGCAGGTTTTATAGTTTTCTTTATATTTGGACACATCGCCTTCGTTGTGGGATTGGTTATGATGCTGGGACAATTGATTGGCTCTTTTTTGGGAACGCATTATTTACTGAAGGCTAATCCAAAATTGATTAGAGTACTAATAGTTATCACTTCCTTATCGATGTTAGCTAAGTATATGAGCTCTTTAGTCTGATGAAAAATAACAAAACAGATTTAAAAACTGAATTTCCCACATGGGTTATCATCTTTTCAGTTTATTTTCTATGGTGGGCTGTGCTGAGCAATTTTTCTACTATCCCGTTCGCTCATCTTTTTCTAATTATCATCTTAACGTTCCATGGATCTGTTCAGCATGAAATCCTTCATGGCCACCCTACAAGATATCAAGGATTTAATGATTTATTGGCTTACCCGTCACTAGCTCTTTGGTCGCCTTACTTGGTTTATAAAAGCTCTCATCTTAAGCATCACGAGGATATAAATTTAACAATTCCAAATGTTGACCCTGAAAGCTATTTTATTAGTAAGGATGAATGGGATATGTTAGGCGGTTATCGACAAAAACTTGCAGAATTTAACATGACTTTGTTAGGAAGATTAATACTCGGACCTTTTTGGTATTTCATCGCACTTAAAAAAGAGTTTATGATGAGTTTTAAAAAAGTTTTTTCAATCAATTTTCTAATTTGGTTCTCTCATGAAGTCTTTATAGTGATGCTTTTATATTTCATTTGGTCCTTTTTTAATATTCACTTTTTAGTTTATATTGGATGCGCTTATATGGCACAAGCATTGACAATGTTAAGAAGTTTTTATGAGCACCGTCCTAGCTCCAACCCAAATCACCGCTCGATAATAATGCACACCTCATTACCAATGAGAATTTTATTTTTAAATAATAGCTACCATTTTGTGCATCATAAAAATCCTAATATGAGCTGGCATCAAATACCAAGAGAATACAAATCTAATTCAGAAAAATATAAACAATCCAATAGTTATTTCTTAGAAAAAGGTTACTTTACTTGGTTTAAAAAATATCTATTTAAGCCCGTTGATAAGCCAAAACACCCAGCCTTTTAACTGAGTTATGGAAAAAGAATTTATAGGTATTGGAATGTACTCATTAAATGATGAGATTGAGATAGCTTGGCAGGACCTTTTTCTTATAGCTGGAAAATTAAGTCCTGGTCTGGGGCTCCCAATTCATTTTTTGAACAGTATTGAGGAAAATGTTATTGTATCAAGTCAGACCCGAATTAGTCATATCTGTGGCTTGCCGTTGGTAAGTCAATTTCAAGAAAAATTAATCCCAATTTGTACACCTCATTTTGATCTTGAAGGTCTTGAAGGGCCAAACTACTTTAGTTACTTTATGGTTTCTAAAAAAAGCCAAATTAGATCCGTGACAGAATCTAAGGGGCTAGTTGCCGCAATCAGTAGCTATGATTCTCAAAGCGGTAGCAATGTTTTTCGAAGTGAGATTGAGGTTACAAAAAAGCTTGGTTTTTTTGATAACTTTTACAAAAAAATTATCACTACTGGCTCTCATAAAAACAGCATTCAAAAAATTATCAATAATGAAGCTGATATTGCTTGTATCGACGCAATAAGTTATAAAAATATAAAAAGAGCAGAGCCTGAAATTGGGGATAAGTTAAGGATAATAGGGCGCTCAATTATTTCTCCTGCTCCTCCTTTAGTTACTCATAAAGATAGTCCATTATGCTCTTCGAGGGGTTTAATCAGAGCACTTAATAGTGCACTTAATTTAATGGACAAAGAGTCTAAAGACGCTTTAAGAATAAAGCGATTTTCTTTTGTACCTTTTGATACTTACAACTCCCAAATTAAAAAAGTTTAGATACCTTTTGGTAATTTGTATTCAGTCTCAAAGTGCCTCCATTCAAAGCGCTCAGGATAATTTCTTCTATAATTTTCAAAATTAGATATATCTTGAATTGCTTTATCATCAGCATGGAATGAGTAAATTGAATTAAGAGTCTCATGAAGATTGTTTTCCCTGATGATTTTTAATTCTGGATTGATTAGATGCTCGATGTTATCATTCAGTGGCTTTTCGATATATTTGCAGAGATCCTTATAGATCATGAAGCTGCCCATAAATTTAGCATCAATAGAATGCCCTGCAATATGAGGCGTTGCCCAGTAAGCTGATTTTTGAAGATTTAAGTTAATATTGGGTTCATTTTCCCAACAGTCAATTATGTTTGCTTTTGTTTGGGTTTTTTCCCAGACCGTTTCATTAATGATTCCTCCTCTTGCAGCATTGATGACTATTGCATCATTATTAATATGTTTAAAATTGTGACTATCTAAAAGTTTGTAAGTAGGATGCGGACCCGAGTATGTCAAAGGAGTATGAAAAGTCACTATGTCAGCACTTAGGGCACTTTCTAAAGAAGTAAAATTATCACTTCCCTCTAGAGCCTCTCGAGGTGGGTCATTTAAGAGCGTTTTCATTCCAAGTTGTTTTGCTTTAACTTCAAGCCTTCTCCCTACATTACCTACCCCAATGATTCCAAGGGTCTTATTAGATAATTTGAAGCCATAGTCTTTAGATAAATTTGCAATTGCGCTGATAACATATTCTGAGACAGCATTTGCATTACACCCCTGAGCCGATGAGAGAGTAATAGCATTATCTTCGAGGTAGTTTTTATCTACATGGTCTAATCCCGCAACAGTAGATCCGACAAACTTTATATTAGCGTCTCTCAGAAGCTTTTCATCGACTCTAGTTCTAGATCTGACTATTAATGCATCAAAATCCTTTAGACTTTCGCTTCTTATCTCTCTTCCAGGAAGAGTAAACACTTCGCCAAATTCTGAAAAAATTTGATTAGAGCCCCAGACTGCGTCATCAATCAGTAATTTCATATAGGTAAGCTCCAATCAATCAATTCCTGATTAGATGCTTTGAGGTAGCTATTTGTTTTTGAGAAATGTTTGCAGCCAAAGAAACCTTTATAGGCAGAAAAGGGAGAAGGGTGAGCCGCACTTAGAATCAAATGCTTATTACTATCAATTAATACTGATTTTTTATTTGCATAAGCGCCCCAGAGTAAAAACACTAAATTCTCTTTATTGTCGTTTAGTAGGGTGATAACCTGATCGGTAAAGATCTCCCAGCCTTGATTAGCGTGAGAGGCAGGAGAGTTCTTTTCTACTGTTAGGACGCTATTGAGCAGTAAAACACCTTGTTTGGCCCAATTTTCGAGGTGACCATGTCCTGGATTATTAAAATCAACATTATCTTGATCAAGCTCCTTATAAATATTTCTGAGGGACGGCGGAACAGCTATTCCCTTTGGAACAGAAAAGCTTAACCCTTCAGCCTGACCCTCGCTGTGATATGGGTCTTGCCCAAGAATGACAACCTTTGTAGCCCTGAAACTTGAGTATTCAAAGGCTTTAAACCATGTTCCCCGAGGAGGGAAAATTTCATAATCAACTCTGGAACTAAGAAATGATAGTAAAGAGCCAAAATAATCTTTATTTTTTTCGTCTGATAAGTAAGGAGCCCAGTCGCCAATATCTTGAGTCATTTTATTTTATTGGTAGATTCACTTTTTTGAAGTAATCATAAAATTGCATTTGAAAGCCATAAAATATATTATGTTCTTAAATGATGTGCAAATTAATTTGCAAGGTTAAATAACATTTATATTATATCAAGGATTGGTAATGACTGATTGGATCAGTAGGTGGGAGAGTAACAGAATTGGTTGGCATGCAGAGCAGGTCAACAGACATCTGAAAAAATATCTTGATAGGTTTGAGTTGTCATTTGGAGAGTCAGTTTTTGTACCACTTTGTGGGAAAACAAATGACATGCAATACCTTCTTGAGAAAAATATAAAGGTTATTGGCGTTGAGATGAGCAATATCGCTATTGAGCAATTTTTTTCAGAAAATAATCTGGATTATTTGGTTTCAAATCTTGGTCAATTTGTACTGTATGAGGGTGATGGAATTAAACTTTATTGTGGGGATTTTTTTGATTTAGATTCGAGGTATTTAGAGAATGTAAAAGCAATATATGATCGGGCGTCACTCATTGCCTTGGATGAAGGCTTAAGACAAAAATATGCTAAACATTTAAGTGATATAATAGAATTTGATGCTAGGATTTTACTCTTGACTTTAAACTATCCTCAGCATCAAAGATCTGGCCCACCTTTTGCAGTGAGTAAAGAAGAGGTCAAACAATTATTTAATGGTTCATATGATATTCAAGAATTGTATTGTATTGAGGATATTGAAAATGAGCCGATGTTCCAAAATCTTGGAGTAGATTTTGTTGAAAAGGCAGTGTATTTGCTGCAAAAAGTGAGAATGTGATGGCAAAAAAAATGACGGGCATAGTCGCCCAATTTGGCACTAAAGGGTATGGATTTATTACAGGTGATGACGGAGAGAAATACTTTGTTCATCAAAAAAATGTTTTTAATAAGTCTCGTTTAAGAAGTGATACCAGAGTTAAATTTAAAGTTGAAACCTCGGAAAAAGGTTTGGTTGCTGTTGATGTTAAGTTAGAGAAGATAGTTGAAGAGTCAGCGCCACTAACCGACAATGACATTAAAGCAATGTTTGTTGTTTTGCTAGTTTTCCAGATTATTATCGCGTACTTTGTATTTTTTGGATAAATGAAAAAACTACTGGTCTTAGCTTTACTTGTTGCAATTTCAATCTCTGGATGTCTTTCTACACCTGCAAGAGAGGTGACAAATATCTGTACCTTGCTTGATGAAAAGGTAAGTTGGTATCGTGCAGCTAAATTAAGTGAAGATAAGTGGAAAGTGCCAATGCACTTGCAAATGGCTATAATTCATCAGGAGTCGCGCTTTGCCTCAAGAGCTAAACCACCTCGCAATAAAATCTTCGGATTTATTCCTGGCTCAAGACCAACAGATTCATATGGATACACTCAAGCTAAAAAAGCAACATGGGAGTGGTATCAACTTAAAACTGGTAAAAAAGATGCCCGAAGAGATAACTTCGCTGATGCTATTGATTTTGTTGGCTGGTACGCTAACCAATCTAACCTTAGATCTAAGATTAGTAAGACAGATGCATATCGACAATATTTAGCATACCATGAAGGACATGGCGGATACAACAAGAAGAGCTTCGAGCAGAAGGATTGGCTTATTTCAATTGCTAAGAAGGTAGAGAACAAATCAAACACCTATAAATCTCAGTTATCTCAGTGTCGAGAACAACTCGATAGCAATAGAATCTGGACCCTTTTCTAATAAATTAAAAAGCGCACTATTTATGTCTGCTGCTGTGTTAATGTCAGATACTCGCCTGACGCTTCGATTAGTTCTGAATGAGTTCCTTGTTCAATAATTTCTCCGTCCTTAAGTACAATGATACGATCAGCATTTTTGATGGTGCTTAATCGGTGGGCAATAATTATTGTTGTTCTGCCTTTTTGCATTTTGTTAATTGCAGATTGAACAAGCTTTTCAGTTGCTGAATCAAGAGCTGATGTTGCCTCATCAAGAATTAAAATTGGGCTATCTTTTGCAATAGCCCTCGCAATCGAAAGTCTCTGTCTCTGTCCTCCAGATAGAGTGACGCCATCCTCGCCAATTTCAGAATCATACTTATTAACTAGTTTTTCAATAAATTCACTTGAATTAGAAATTTTTGCAGCATTCGATATAGTTTCTTTTGACATTGTATCTTTCTGACCAAAAGCTATATTGCCACTGATTGAATCATTAAATAGACGAACATTTTGATCTACATATGAGAAATTTGATCTGTATGAGGTCAAATCAAACGCACTGATGTCTTCATTATTGATGCTTATCTTGCCACTTGAAGGTTCATAAAAACGTGTTAGTAAGTTAACTAGGGTTGTCTTACCACTTCCTGTAGAGCCAACAAGTGCAACAGTTTCGCCATTTTTAATTGTTAAATCAATTTGATTTAACGATGACTTTTCACTGTCATATGAAAAGCTAACTTTATCAAATTTAATATCACCAGAAACAGTATTCATAGGTTTGCTACTTGAATTATCCTCTGGCATTTCGTCAATGAGATCAAATACACTTTTCCCAGCTACAATTGCTTGCTGCAAGGGTTTATTTATGTTGATTAAAGTCTTTGCTGGTTTAACAAGCATCCCCATTGCAGTGAAGTAAGCTAGAAAATCACCAGCAGTCATGACCAGAAAAGTTGAGGAAAAATAAACTACACAGGCCAAAGATAGTCCAATCAGTGCATTTACAATTGAGGTATTCAGGCCTCCAGCGAGATCAACTTTAAATCTTTGTTGCCTAATGGTATTAATAATCTTGAAAAATTTATTTTTTTCGCTAGCCTGTGCGTTATAAATTTTAATCAAATCATTTCCAGAGATATTTTCATCCAAAAGGTGAGTCATTTCCCCCATAGATTCTTGAACTTTTATAGATCCTTTGCGAATTCTTGAAGTTGATAATTTAACCGCCAAATATACCAACGGAAGCAGAATTAAAAGAATAAGGCTTAAGAGAAGGCTTTTATAGAATAAATAGCCAGTTAGAATGATTACAGTGAACGAAGACTTAATAAATTCAAGCCAAATGGTAGATGCAGAGGCCGATATTTGCTCAACATCAAATGTTAACTTTGAAAGCGTCTCACCAGTTGTGTGTTTATCAAAGTAGGCTTTAGGTAGTCTAATAAGTTTAGAAAACATATTGACCCTCAAATCTAAAATGACTTTGTTAGAAATCCAAGAGCTCGCACTGATAGATGTTAATGCAAACAAAGAACTTAAAGCAATTACTGAGAAAAGAATTACTGAATAATAAAAGGCTTTATTGCTGGAACGATTGTTAGAAAACAATGTATCAACAATTTGACCAGTAATCTCTGGTATTGCCGTCTCTAATAGAGTAGCAAAAACCATCATTATTGAGGTAAAGACTAATTTTCCTAGATGCTTTTTTAAATATGGAAAGAGTCTCTTTACGAATTGTTTATAACCCATTATGAATTGTTTATTGGATGTGCCCATATTCTACACAAATTTGTGTATCATAGCTATTTCAAACTTTGTTAGTTTTAGATGACAAAATACATCTTTATCACTGGTGGCGTTGTTTCCTCTTTGGGTAAAGGAATTGCCTCCGCTTCATTAGCTTCAATTCTTGAAAATCGTGGCCTTAATGTCACACTCCTAAAGCTTGATCCCTATATAAATGTTGATCCTGGAACGATGAGTCCATTCCAGCATGGTGAAGTTTTTGTAACCAATGATGGTGCAGAGACTGATCTAGATTTAGGCCACTATGAAAGGTTTGTTCGAACTAAGCTCGGAAAAAAGAACAACTTTACTGCTGGAAGAGTCTACGAGAACGTTATTGAAAGAGAAAGAAGAGGGGATTATCTTGGTGCGACAGTTCAAATTATTCCGCACATCACTGATGAAATAAAAAAATTAATGAAAGAGGGTGCCGAGGAAGCGGATATTGCTCTTGTTGAAATTGGTGGTACTGCAGGTGATATTGAGTCTCTTCCTTTTATGGAAGCTATTAGACAAATGAGTCTAGAATTGGGTCGAGAAAATGCTGTTTTTATTCATCTAACGCTTCTTCCTTATATCAAGGTGGCTGGTGAATTAAAAACAAAGCCTACTCAGCACTCAGTTAAAGAGCTAAGAGGGATAGGAATTCAGCCTGATATACTTATTTGTCGATCAGAGCATGAATTAGAAGATTCTGAGCGTAAAAAAATCGCATTATTTACAAACGTAGCTGAAGACTCAGTATTTATATCGCTTGACAAAGATACTATTTATAAAGTACCAGAGGACCTTCATAGCCAAGGCCTTGACGATGCTGTTGTCTCTAAATTAGGTCTTAAGTGTAAAAAAGCCGATCTTACAGAATGGAAAAATGTAGTCTCTAGATTGGAAATGCCAAATCATAGTGTAGATATTGCAATGGTTGGAAAATATATGGATTTAACAGAATCTTATAAATCTCTTTCAGAGGCACTTATTCATGCAGGAGTTCATACGCAAACTAAAGTCAATATTCACTATTTTGACTCAGAAGAAATTGAAAAAAATGGAGCAGAAAGTTTAAGCAATATGAGTGCCGTTTTGGTTCCAGGAGGATTTGGTATAAGAGGCATTGAAGGAAAAATAAAAGCTGTTCAATTTGCACGTGAGAATAATATTCCATATTTAGGGATATGTCTGGGTCTTCAAGTTGCAGTGATTGAGTATGCTCGTCATATGGCAAATATGAAGGGAGCCAATAGTACGGAGTTTGATGAAAATACTAACTATCCTGTAATTGGTCTAATAACAGAGTGGCAAGATGAGAATGGTGACACCCAGATGCGGGATTCTGATTCTGATTTAGGGGGTACCATGAGACTTGGCGGTCAAGAGTGCCAATTAGTTAAAGGCAGCCATTCCCAAAAAATCTATGGCTCAGAGAAGGTAACCGAAAGACACAGGCATAGATATGAAGTAAACAATAAACTGATATCACAAATTGAAAATGCTGGACTTACTGTTTCTGGAAGGTCAAATGATGGCTCTCTTGTTGAAATGGTTGAAATAACTAACCATCCCTGGTTTGTTGCCTGCCAGTTTCATCCTGAGTTTACCTCAACGCCAAGGGATGGACACCCACTCTTTGAGAGTTTTATAAATGCTGCTAAGGAAGCACATAATTTAATACTTTCTTAATTAAAAAAATCTTTTGATTTTATAATTTCAATTATGTCTTTGAAAAAAACAGAGATTACGGTTTTGGGTGGAGGCGTTATAGGTCTCTCTGTTGCATTAAGAATGTTGAATGCAGGAAGAGAAGTTACTTTAATTGATCCTAAGGAGCCTGGGACTGGGACTTCATTTGGCAATGCTGGCACTATCGCGGAATATGCTGTTCTGCCAGTTGGATCACCAGAGATTATTAGACAGCTACCCTCGCTTCTATTTAATAAGAATAGTCCTATAGCAATCAAGCGCTCTGCAATTCTATCCTTATGCCCTTGGCTTATAAAATTTTTATACCAGTCAATGCCAAAGAACGCTGCGAGAAATGCTCAAGCGATTGCCTCATTAGTTCAAGGTTCAAGGATGCGATGGGAGGAGCTTTCCTCACAAGTTGGTGGCGAGTCCTTCTTAAAAACAGATGGTAATATCTATCTTTATCCTAAAGAGGAGCTTTTAGATTATGGAATAAGGGATATTGATAAAAGAAGACAGCTTGGCTTAAATGCAGAGATTTTAAATATCGATGAACTTAAAAAGCTGGAGCCAAACCTTGATTTATCTGAGGGTGGAGCCTCTTTCTTTCCTGATGGAGCATATATGAATGACCCTGGAAAAATGGTCAAGCTAATTTTAAATGCATCAATCAATAAGGGTTGTCAAATTATAAGTAAAACCGCAACAAAAATTGAGAGAGTAAATGATGGTATCAAAGTCCATCTTGATAACGAGTCAACAATATTAACTAAACAGTTGGTAGTTGCAGCAGGTGCTTACTCTAAAAAATTTGCTCAACAAGCAGGCGATAAAATTCCACTGGATGTAGAGCGCGGATATCATGTTGAGTATGACATGGCGGAGCCTCTCCTAAATAGGCCATGCTGCTATGCTGCCGGAGGTTTCTATATGTCGCCAATGTCTGGTAGGCTGAGAGTAGTTGGAACTGTTGAGCTTGGCGGCTTGAGTCCTAAAATTTCTCAGCACAGAATCAAGTACTTAGAAAAAGGCGCTAGACTGTTTTTTCCAACACTTAGTAATCCAAGCAGGACATGGCTTGGATTTCGCCCATCAATTCCCGATAGTAGGCCAGTAATCTCTCAGTCAAGCAAAGGAAACGATATTGTTTATGCTTTTGGACACGGTCACATAGGGCTTACCTTAGCGCCAATCACAGCAGAAATTGTTGAGTCAATACTGACAAAGACTAAGACGCCTAAATCAATATCTGAGTTCTCAGCAACAAGGTTTTAATTTCATTTACTAAACTACTTCTTTTTTACAAATTTCATGAGACGTCTTTTTTTCTGAATTTGGCGCGCAGACAAGACATTTTTTTTATCTTTGAATGGATTGTCACTACTCTTGAAGTTGATTTTTATCGGAGTATTTGTAAGCTTGAGAGCAGTGGTAAAGAAATTCATTAAAAATCGTTCATAACTCTTAGGTACATTTTGAATGTGATTTCCATGAAACATGAGCGTTGGGGGGAACACATCAGTTTGATTCACAAACTTCAGGCGAAGTCTTCTTCCTGCAACAGGTGGCGGCTGATGAGAACTATTTGCCTGCTCTAAAATTTTGTTTAGAAGTGATGTTGGGTATCTTTTACCTGCATGCTCATAGGACTTTTTGATTGGTTCAAATAATTTTCCAACACCGGAGCCATGAAGTGCTGAAATGAAGTGAATGGAGGCATAACTAACGAATGAGAGTTTCACATCAAGCTTTCTTTTGACTTCACTTTTTTGATATTCATCCAGTCCATCCCATTTATTGACGACTATCAGTAAGGCTCTGCCTTTGTCAGCTATCATTCCTAGCAATGTGGCATCCTGTTCCGTCACTCCTTCATGAGCATCCAAGACTAAAATTACAACTTGGGAATCTTCTAAAGCACTGATTGCTTTTATGATGCTAAATTTCTCTATTTTTTCATCAACGCTTCGCTTTCTTCGAATGCCTGCAGTATCAATTAGCGTGTACTGCTCTCCTTCCCTTTCAAAAGGGATAAATATGCTGTCTCGGGTCGTTCCAGGCAGATCCACTGACAATACTCTTTCCTCACCTAAGATTCGATTAATTAGTGTTGATTTGCCAACATTTGGTCTACCTAGAACTGCAACTGCAATACCATCAATATCTTGCTCTTCAATGTCAGTTGACTCTGGCAGAAGGGGTAATGTTTTTTCAATCAGATCTTGGATGCCTTGGTTGTGTTCAGCTGAAATGAGTGTGGGTTCTCCCAATCCCAGTTCATAAAACTCCGATGCTGAACTCAGATTCAATCCCTCTGCCTTATTGCAAACCAAAATTATATTTTTTTTGAGCTTTCTGAGCTGACTAGAAATATCAAGGTCTAGTGCTGTAACGCCGTCTTTATTACTAACAATAAAATAAATGACATCGGACTCATCGAGCGCACTCAAAACTTGGTTTTGAATACCTGAATCAATGACCGAGTCTTCATTCGTCAGACCACCCGTATCTACAATTGTGCAGAAGCACTCATCCTCAAGCTCAATGTTTGCATACTGACGATCTCGAGTTAGGCCTTCATAATCCGAAACCAGTGCCTGGCGAGAATTACTGAGACGATTAAACAGTGTCGATTTACCTACGTTAGGCCTACCGACCAGAGAGATGATAGGGTAGCTCACAATGGGTAACCTGAAAGGAATTAATTCAGATCGTCAAGTTTGATCTGAATTAATTGAGATAAGCTTGAATTATCAGTAATGTTTTCAATTGCGAGAGCGTAACTATTTCTTGCCTCTTCATTGTTGCCGAGATCTAAATACACATCACCAGCAAGGTTATAAAATAAACCTGAAAACTCGTTAGCATTATCCATATTCAGAACAGCTAGAGCCTCTTGATGCTGTCCAAGCTCTAAATAGAGCGAGGCTGAACGAAGGGCTGCAGTAGATGCAATGACAGAATTCTCTCGACTC
Organism: uncultured Gammaproteobacteria bacterium; assembly: GCA_902509905.1. GTDB lineage: Bacteria > Pseudomonadota > Gammaproteobacteria > PS1 > Pseudothioglobaceae > Pseudothioglobus. The sequence continues at coordinate 51,171 of CABWZI010000002.1, forward strand.
ATTAAAGGCTTTAAAGCGTCCAACGCTAAAGAGTAGTTTTCAGCTTCAAACAAGTATTTAGCCATTAACAGTGTTGCTTGGTCTGAATATGAGCTGGAAGGGTGATCTTTGATTAATTTGTCATAAGCACCCACATTGGCTGAATCTGAAGCATAGCTTAAATATAATGCTCTAGCATTCAAGGCTTGACTATCTTGATAATCTACATAATAATTCCAACCGAATATCCCTGCAAGACCAAGAACTGCTCCAGCAATTATTTGCTTGCCGTTGGAATCCCACCACTTTTTTAATTTGTCAACTTGCTCTTCTTCCGAATCGCTAATTTCTATAAAGTTTTTCATAAAATCTCCTGAAGATGCTGAATGATACCCTCAAGTTCAATTGATTGCTGAACTCCTTGGCCCTTTAAAGGCTTTAAACCTAGAACATTTTTTGCCAACTCCTCCTCTCCAAGTATCAATGCATAGTCGGCGTCAGACTTGTTTGCTTTTTTCATCTGACTTTTAAGTGTTCCTATGGTTATATCATTTGTAATGGTTATGTTTGGCATCACTTCAAGGATCTGTCTTGAGATCTTCATTGATTCAAAATGAGCGCTCTCTCCCATAGACAAAAAGTATAAATGAGGCCTATCTGAAATAAGTTGTTTAGATTTATCGTGAATCAGAAGAGCAATTCTCTCTAGTCCCATTGCAAAGCCTATTGCTGGAGTTGGGTTGCCTCCCATTTTTTCAACTAAGCCGTCATACCTTCCTCCACCACAAATTGTCCCTTGAGAGCCAAGCTCATTAGATACCCATTCAAAAACAGTTTGGTTGTAGTAGTCGAGACCTCTCACAAGCTTTGGGTTCACCTTATAAGGAATCTCAAGATGATCCAGATAATTTTTTAATGATTTAAAGTGTTCATTTGACTCTCTATCAAGATGATCAATCATCTTAGGTGCTTTGGCAATGAGCACCTCTAGATCCTTGTTCTTGCTATCAAGAATTCTTAATGGGTTTGTTTTAAGCCTCCTTGAACTGTCCTCATCAAGACTGTCTTTATTTTCACTAAAGTACCCAGTTAGAGTTTCTCGATATGAAGCTCGACTCGCTGCTGAGCCAAGTGAGTTAATTTCAAGTTGAGCATTAATTTGTAATGACTTCCAAAGAGAATCAGTAATAGAGATAAGTTCAGCGTCAATTTTTGCATCCGATGCGCCAAAAACTTCAGCACCAACCTGATGAAATTGACGATACCTTCCTTTTTGTGGTCTCTCATGCCTAAACATCGGACCATTATAAAAAACTTTTTGAATGCCTTCTCTAGGTAAGTTGTGTTCAATCATCATTCTGACCACTCCAGCTGTACCCTCAGGCCTCAATGTCAGAGAGTCTCCGTTGTTGTCCTTCCAGGTGTACATTTCTTTTTCAACAATATCTGTCACCTCTCCAATCGCCCTTGAAAAAGTTTCAGTGCTTTCAACGTTTGGAGTGCGGCAGTATTTGTAGCCAAAAGAGAGCAGTAGATTATTGATAGTGCTATCTAAAAAACCCCAGATTTGTGAATCTGCAGGTAGAAGATCATTCATACCGCGGATAGCTTGAATTTTTTTTGACATCAATAATTTCTACCTTTAAATAATTTTATTTTACCAATTATATTTGAAGATGAGCTCAAAGCAGTAAGCAACTGATAAATAAATCTTAGCTGTTTTTTATTCCACTTGGGACATGACCTGTTGGAACATATTGAGAGGCAGAGTCACAATGCTGTTGCTGATCATCAAAAAAAATGTCTGCTGCGAATTGTCTTAAAAAGACCCCTTTATCTAGCCCACCAAGAAAGAATGATTCATCAATACGAATTCCCCATTCTCGCATCGTATGAATTACTCTTTTGTGCGATGGGGCAGACCTTGCTGTGACTAGAGCAGTTCTTATTGGGTTGTTCTCCTCTGGAAAAGTAGACTGGATTTTTTGGAGTGACACCAAGAAAGACTTGAAAGGTCCAGCTTTTAGCTCAATTTTTTCAGACAAGACCTCGTTTTCATGAAAAGCCTCAAGGCCTTTCTCTTGGAAAATTCTCTCAGCCTCATCTGAGAAGATAACAGCATCTCCATCGAAAGCTATTCTGAGCTGGGAAGGGTGACTATTGTTTGATTTTGACTCTACAATGGATGCTGCTGCGTAGCCTGACTGAAGTGCTTTTTGTACATCATTGTAGTTGCTTGACAAAAATAGATCAGCCTCAAAAGCACCAACGAAAGGGTGCGTACTTTCACCACGAGTAAAGGCTGCTCTAGAAATGTTAAGACCATAGTGCTCTATCGAGTTGAAAATTCTAAGGCCAGTATCAGCGCTGTTTCTTGATAAAAGAATGACATCGATTGGTGTTTTTTTACTGTTGAGCTTTAGTAATTTTTTTACTAGAGTAAATCCTACTCCAGGGTCTAAAACGACATGCTCATTCTCTTGTTGGTGCTTTGCATATGCCTCAATACCCTCTTCTTTAAATATCTTATGAGAGCGATCAAGGTTGAATAAAGCCCTCGAGGAGATTGCAATGACTAATTTACTGCTCTGCGATTTTACTTTCTTGCTACCCATTCTGCTCCATTGTACCTATCCAAGCAGTAATCAAGCCATCTAAGCATAAATACATTGAGCTCTAATTGGAATGCTAAGTCGCTACAGTCATTGATTAATGGATGATGAGAATTAATCCTCGTCTCTTTGCAAATTGAATCAACTTCTAAAAGCTTTGCATCAAAATAGAGTTTGAATCGAATATCGGGCCTATTAATGACTCCATGAGACGAATTAACTCTGTGCGTGAGAGTATAGGTGCCAGTATATTTAGATTTCTCGTGACAGATAAGGTAAAGGTCATTGGAAGGTTTTTTGATTCCAATTAGATTCCCTTTAATTGATGGTAGAAGAGGGACTAGTCTTGATATTTTTTTAAAATTAAGTTCAAAAACGTCTGATAAGCTTGAATAAGTTGCTTTTTCTTTGTTGTAAATTAGTTTGGTTTGTGCTTGATCATTCATCATCAATTCAACATTTTAATGTTTCACTAACAAAAGGCTCATATTAAATTCTATAGAAAACTGTATAAATTACTTTAAATTTAAAAATCACCTTGATCAAAATTTGACATATTGTTCACGTATGAGGCATCCATATGATCATCACTGACTCCCTGGAACCTGTCTTCAAAAGCTAAATCCTCAAACCTTGAGTACTGCCCAACAAAGGCAAGTTTGATATTGCCAGTTGCACCATTTCGATGCTTAGCTATTCTGAGATCAGCCTTTCCAACTTCTTCTGGATTGGTATAGGCGTCATCATGATAGACCTCATCTCGATAAATGAAGCCGATAATGTCAGCATCCTGCTCAATCGATCCAGACTCTCTTAAATCAGCCATCTGCGGAATTCTACCTTTGCCAGTTTTTGCTCTAGATTCAACTCCTCGATTGAGCTGAGAAAGCGCAATGACAGGCACGTTGATTTCTTTTGCAAGTGACTTGAGAGATCGAGATATCTCTGAAATTTCCTGAACTCGGTTTTCTGACTTGCCGTGAACCGTCATGAGCTGAAGATAGTCCACCATGACGAGGCCAAGGTCTGGGTATCTTCTTTTAAGTCTTCTGCATTTGGCTCTAATTTCTGTAGGTGTTATTGAGGGAGTTTCATCAATCAAGATTGTGTTTTCTTCAAACGCTCTGACGGCATGATTAAAACTATTCCAATCAATCTCAGACATATCGCCATCGCGCAATTTGCTTGAATCAATCCTTCCAAAAGATGAAATCATTCTAATGACTAACTGCTCTGTCGGCATTTCTAAACTAAACACAGCTACCGGCGTTGAATTATGGATTGCTACATGCTCAACAATATTCATTGAAAGCGCAGTTTTGCCCATACTAGGCCTTCCAGCAATGATGATTAAGTCACCATTTTGAAGACCTGAAGTGAGCTTGTCGAATTCTGAGAAGCCAGTCTCTGCACCTTTGTAACCTTTTAACTCTTGCATTTCATGAACTCGATTCACAACATCCTTAATAATATCTTTGACGTTCGTAATCTCTTGCTTGTTACGGCTAACTTGCTCAGCTATTTCAAATATTTTTCTCTCTGACAAGTCTAGTAGATCATTCACTTCAATGTCTTTAGGATTGAATGCGGTATCGGCTAGTTCTTTACCAATTTTTGTCAGCTGCCTGTAGATCGAAAGCTCTCGAACATGTTTCGCATAAGCTTCGATATTTGAGACGCTTGGGGTATTCTCAGCTATTTGGGCAAGATAAGCAAAGCCCCCAATAGATTCTTCATCATGAGACTTTATGACCTGTTCTTTTACTGTCAGAATATCGGCTGGTTTATCATGCTCTAAAAGAGTCACTATTGCATCATAAATGATGCGATGTGAGGTTTGATAGAAGTCATCAGATCCAAGAATATTAACTACGTTGTCCCAAGAGTCATTATGAAGCAATAGACCACCAAGAACAGACTGCTCTGAGTCCACTGAGTTAGGTGGTATTTTTGCGTTATCAATATCCATTATTATGAATTAGAAAAATAAAAAGCCCTCGTCGAGGGCTCTTTATTTTAACTCAGTTAACTGAATTGAATTGAGTTATTCTGTTTCAGTAGCAGCAATAACGACAACCTTCACAGGGACAACAACCTCAGCATATAAGGAAACTGTAATTTCGTACTCGCCAGTGTTTCTAATAGCTTCCGGCATGTTGATATCTCTCTTTTCAACTTCGAAACCTTGCTCCAAAAGATTTTCAGCAATATCAGCTGTGTTGACAGAACCATAAAGCTTGCCTTCTTCTCCAGCGTTAGCAGAAATTGTGCAGACAACATCTTTCATTGCAGTCTCTAAAGTTTGGGCATCAGAAAGTGCAGTCGCTTCTTTAGCCTCTAACTCGGCACGAAGCGTTTCAAAGACAGCCATGTTGGCCTTGTTTGCAGGCTTTGCTTTTCCTTGAGGTATAAGATAATTGCGAGCATACCCAGATTTGACGTTTGCTATATCACCAAGGTTGCCTAGTTTTTCATTTTTCTCTAACAAAATTACTTGCATAAGGCCTCCTATTTTTTATGTTTATCAGTGTATGGAATCAGCGCCAGAAATCTCGCTCGCTTAATGGCAGTGGTCAATTGTCTTTGAAACTTTGCAGAAGTTCCAGTGATCCTTGAAGGAGTAATTTTTCCACTCTCATCTATATTCTTTAGAAGTGTATTCACATCCTTGTAATCAATCTCTTTGACGCCGGCTTTGGTAAAGCGACAAAAGCGATTAATAGGAATTTGGAACTTACGTCTTTTAGTTACTTGTTTTTTAGCCATTACTTCCTCCTATTTCTGATCAGTGTCTTGAACTGTAGCTTTCTCTTTGCTTGGTTCTTTGACTTTATCTTTGTCAGCTTCCGTGACCATTATTGATGGCTCAGTTATAGCCCCTTTCTTTGAAATGATTAAGTTTCGAAGAATAGCATCGTTAAAACGGAAGTTATAGTTTAATTTATCAAGCGTTTCTTTGTCACACTCGATATTCATCATTAAATAATGCGCTTTGTAAATCTTGTTGATTGGGTAGGCCAGGTGTTTACGACCCCAGTCTTCATCCCTGTGAACAACACCACCACCAGTGGTGATCAGTTCTTTGTATTTTTCTATCATTGTAGTCACCTGAGAGCTTTGATCAGGGTGGACAATGAGAGTTACTTCATAATGTCTCATCTACATCTCCTTATGGATTAAAAAAGCTTGCCAACATCTGCCGGTCAAGCAAGGAAGTCGCTATTTTATACTAGTTATATCTTATGTATCAATTAATTACTGATCCTATCGCATTATATCAAGCAATAATATAAACTTGAATTATGAAAACTAATCTTGAAATATGTATAGATAGCTGTTCTGGAATTGATGCAGCTGTTAAGGGAGGTGCTGATCGAATAGAACTTTGCAGTTCATTAGAGTATGGCGGTTTAACACCCACCATAGAGGTTTTAAAATATGCCTCGGAATGTGGCATTCAAGCTAGATCAATGATCAGACCGAGAAAAGGCGACTTTGTTTATTCTTTAGAAGAATTAAAAAAAATGCAAAGTGATATCGATATGGTTCGATCTTTCAAAATTGATGGAGTTGTTTTCGGTGCGACATTACCTAATGGGAGTCTTGATCAAGATTTATTAGAAACATTAATTTCTTATTCAGTTGGCTTTAAAAAAACTCTTCATAGAGCAGTAGATACAATGCCTAAAACAAAAGACTCTGTTCAGATAGGCATTCAGCTTGGGTTTGATACTATCTTGTCATCGGGGGGTAAAAATACAGCATTAGAGGGCTTATCAGTTTTGTCTGAAATGCACAAGTTAGCCTCTGGAAAAATTAACATTATGCCAGGATCAGGGGTCAATTCAAAAAGCGTTAAGCAGATTCTAAAAAACTACCATTTTGATTGGATTCATTCTTCCTGCTCCATTGAAAAAAATGGTTACAAATTGACTGATATGCAATTAATCAAGAATCTTAAGAATGCAATTAATTAAAAAAAGGTTTTTCAAGATTGGAGTCATTCTTCTTCTAGCCATCTTGACTGTTTATATATTTAAATTAAATAATGAAGTTAAGGCTGAATTTTCAAATCCACCTAATCTTCCAATCAATGTTAATCAGATTGAATATTCAATAAATGAGTATCCAGATGATTTAATTAATATGCTACTTCTGGTCGAGGATCAATCTTTTTACAATCATCATGGCGTTGACTTTAAAGAAATTGCTAGAGTCCTTTATGGTTATTTGTTTGAAGATAAGGCTCTTAGGGGTGCAAGCACCGTTTCTCAGCAACTAATTAAAAACTCTCTTTTATCTAGAGAAAAAACCTTGTCCAGAAAGTTAGAAGAGGCTTTGATGGCAATTCTTTTAGAAGCATCTTACGATAAAGATTTAATTCTTGAAAGGTATATGAATACGGTATATTTAGCTCAAAGAGGAGATGAGGCTTTTCATGGCTTTGCAAGTGGAAGTCTTTTTTACTTTGATAAAAATGTTGAAGATTTGAGTTTAGAGGAAATTGCAACACTTGTTGCCTTGCTGAAAGGACCCACATACTTAAATCCAGAAAACTATCCTGAGAGGCTTAATAAGCGCGTCAATATGATTTTGTCGATGCATAAAAAATATAAGAGAATAATAAATTGAATATATTAGCTATTGATACTTGCACAGATATAGCATCGGTTACATTGAATAAGTCTGGAGAGTTTACTAGTAGGGTGTTGTCTGGAGTTGAGAAAACCTCTGGACATATTCTTAAGCTCTGTGATGAAGTTTTTAAAGAGTCCAAAACTCAACTTAATGAGCTTGATTTAATTTCATATTCTAAAGGACCTGGTTCATTTACCGGCGTCAGAATGTGTATTGGCGTTGTTCAAGGATTGTCTTTATCTATGCAAATTCCAACAATGAGTTTTACAACATTGGAGTTGATCGGATTCAGAGCGACACAACTTACAAAATCAAAAAAAATAGCAGTCGCATTAGATGCGAGGATGGGGGAAGTTTATTGGGCAACTTATGTTGATGGTTTGATAGATAATATGAAGATATGCAATCCTCAAGAGGTTGATGATTTAGATTCAAGTTTTGTTGGAGTTGGAAGCGGCTGGAAGACATACAGTGAAGCCCTAAAAATAGCTTCAAATATAAACGATGTGAATCTATCCATCAAACCAGAATCATCAGCGTTAATAGAATTGTCTCTTCAGGCAATGAATGAGGGCTTAAAGGGAACTTTGCATCTCCCTCAGCCGATCTATTTACGAAACAACGTGGCTGAAAAATCATTAAAATAAATCCTTTTTTATAACTGCATAAATTTATGTGGAAATGGATTCAAAGGCAAGCCTCTCCAAAGGTTTTTTATCAAACTTGTAATAGGCTTATTCCATGGTTTTTTTGGCCATTTATAAGTTTGTTAATTTTAGGCTTATATTGGTCTCTTGTAGTCTCACCTGCCGATTATCAACAGGGAGATGGCTACAGAATAATTTTTATTCATGTTCCTAGCGCCATTCTTTCAATGATGGTTTATGCAGTCATGGCAATTGCTGGAGGAATTGGACTTATTTGGCAAATCAAGATGGCTGAGATTGTAGCAAAAGTTTCAGCCCCAATTGGGGCTGGATTTACTATTATTGCTCTTGCTTCAGGTGCAATATGGGGTAAGCCAATGTGGGGCGCTTGGTGGGTGTGGGATGCAAGGCTAACTTCAGAGCTTGTGTTGCTTTTTTTATACCTTGCTTATATGTCTCTAAATAGCGCATTTGATAATCCTAGAACAGCGGCCAAATCCAGCTCAATTCTTGCAATAGTTGGTCTGATTAACCTTCCTATAATTCACTACTCTGTCAAGTGGTGGAATACGCTGCATCAGGGCTACTCTGTTGGCACTGGGGGCATCAAAGATCCGGATATGCAGATTGCACTAGCCTTGATGTTTGTTGCGTCAATTTTACTTTATGCATTGCTAGTTGCAATTAAGGCAAGGACTGAGGTGCTTATTCGTGAACAAAATTCTCGATGGGTTCAAGAGGAAGTAAGGAGTTTAATGTCATGACTATGGTAGAGATTTTCTCTTTTCTTCCCTATGGTAAATATGCATTCTATGTATGGCTAGCCTATGGAGTCTCAGCTTTAACAATCATTGCTCTTTTTGTTTCTGCTATGCGAAATCATGCAAATACTTTGTTAGCTCTGACAAATAAATTTTCAAGAAGTAAATGACTAAAAGACAAAACCGAATGGTATTGGTGGGACTTCTTGTAACTGGAGTATTTTTGGCAGGATATCTTGGAATTAAAGCCTTCAGTGAGAACTTATTATATTTCTATACGCCCTCAGATATTGTTAATGGAAAGGCTCCAACCGAAAAAAGTTTCAGAGTGGGTGGTCTTGTAGAGAATGACAGCGTAAAAAGAGACGGGATGCTAGTTAATTTTTCTGTATCAGATAATTTGGAATCAATTGAGGTTACTTATGAAGGTATATTGCCTGACCTTTTTAGAGAAGGTCAAGGGGTTGTAGCTTCAGGATCAATATCTAATAAGTGTGTTGAGCAGACCTGTAAAAATACTTTTATTGCAACAGAAGTCTTAGCAAAGCATGATGAGAATTATATGCCACCTGAGGTTGCAGCTGCTCTGGAATCGCAGGAGGTAAAAGAATGAAAAAAATACTGCCTTTATTAGTTTTTCTAGTGGTTGGAGTTTTCCTATTTCTAAGCTTAAATTCAGATCCAAATAAGTTACCTTCTCCACTTGTTGGAAAGAAGTTTCCAATAATTGAAGGCACTGATTTTTACTCAAATGAAACTGTTAAATTAAATGATTTAATGGACAATAAGTTAGCACTTGTGAATGTGTGGGCTTCATGGTGCGTGACTTGCAGAAAAGAGCATCAAGTGATAATGAATATAGCTGAAAATACCAATCTGAAGCTCATTGGAATTAATTATAAGGATACAAAAAGTGATGGGGAGGAGTACCTTAAGGTTATGGGTAACCCTTTCGACGAGATAGTTTTTGATCCTAATGGTGAAATCGGAATGGAGCTAGGGATATATGCTACTCCAGAAACTTTTCTAATTAGTAGAGAGGGTTTGATTATTCATAAACATATAGGAGAAATAACAAAAGAGATCTGGAATGAAAATTTTCTACCTCTTATTAATGTAACTGAAAGTTAAATTTTTTTTAGTATTTTCCTGCTGAAAATTTTCTTAAATAACCCTGAATGACGCTTGACATAAGGGTTTATAAATGGATAATAAAATTGAAACCTTTTAAATTTTTTTCAAGGTTTTATATCAATTCTTTTTTAAATTAAGGAGTTAGAATAATGAATAAATCAGATTTAGTTTCAGCAATTGCTGATAACTCAGGTCTTTCTAAAGCTGATGCTGCTAGAGCTTTAGAAGCAACAACTAGTGCTATCTCTGGTGCACTAGCCAGTGGTGACTCTGTTGCCATAACAGGTTTTGGTAGTTTCCTTGTCAGAGCTCGCGCAGCGCGCACTGGTAGAAACCCCCAAACAGGCGCTGCTATTCAAATTTCAGCATCAAATGTACCTGCATTTAAAGCAGGAAAATTATTAAAGGAATCTGTTAACTAATTAGATTTTTTGTCAGTATAATATGCCCGTTTCCTGATTTGATTCGGGCATTTTTTTGGGCGCTTAGCTCAGTTGGGAGAGCATCGCCCTTACAAGGCGAGGGTCACAAGTTCAAGTCTTGTAGCGCCCACCAAAAACGGAGTGGTAGTTCAGCTGGTTAGAATACCTGCCTGTCACGCAGGGGGTCGCGGGTTCGAATCCCGTCCACTCCGCCATCTTACTTGTTGTAATGTGTTTTATTTAACTCTAAAACGTTTCTAAGCCCTTTATATAAAAAGGGCTTAGTTGTTTTATTTGAGTTTCTTTAATTTATGACTATTTTTCAGTGTTTCATTCAAAATGTGAAAAATAAGCTGCTTTTCACATTTTTATGATTTTGCTTTTCACATTTTTTTAGACTTGGTTCATATTGCCATATAATTTAGCTATGAACTCTACTTCTTATGATGAATGTGTTGAACAATATAATCAAGCGATCTTGAGTTTATGGAAACCTGTATTTGAAGATGCCACAAAACCGAATGAAAAAACCAATGTAGAATTCAAACAATTCTGTTTTCATGTTAAACAGGACGAGTCACCAATTTGGTTTTTTGGGATGAATCCAAGTTTATTAGATTCTACTAATGAATTTATAAGTCAAACCACTCCCCCAGATAAAAACCTGATTGAAAAATTGGAAAAAGAACAAAAATATATGCACACAGAAATTCAGTATTTCAAAAGACCAATAAAGTTTTTTAAAGAAGAGGTAAAAATTCCAGAATTAAGAAAGCCCATATTTCATGATCTTTATCCAGTAAGACATACCAACCAAAAAGAATTTGTTAAATTCCTTGAAGATAATGATGATTTTTGTAATAGTCTTGACAAGGCAACAAAAGAACTAATAGATGGAATAATGCCAGAGATCATTGTCATAGCAAATGCCAAAGCATCAGAATTGATGCAAAAGATTTTTTTTGGAGAGAGCGAATCAAAAGGTGAAACTCTACGCCCTTATAAATTCAATGGGAAAAAAACAGATATGATTTTTTCTTCAATGTTAAGTGGTCAGCGTGCTCTCGATACTTATTCTCGCTCACGCCTCGCCAAAGAGATAATTGAAACTTGGAAGGATCGAAACAATTAATGAGTACATCCTACCGGGTTATTTTCCAAGTAAAGGAAATGTAACTCCAACATGAAAAAATCCATAATCGCTTCTCTATCAATATTAGTTCTAGTATTGATATTTTTCAATATGAACAATCAGACTGATGATTTAAAAAGAGATGAGATTAACTTATCGACCAAGATAAGTTGCGGTGGAACCTTATGGAATATCCAAGAGAACATTGCTCCAATCGATAATTATCAGGTAATTATCACTAAACATGCCTGTACTAAAGGTGGTAAATACATAGAGGGACAGTTCTATGAAAATGGAAAGCCCTCAAAGCCATATCCTGGGATGGAAGGATATTCTTATTCTGGACAAATCACTGACTCTGATTACAATGTAGTTGTAGATTTCATTGGTGGTGGAGATGAGTTAAGTGTTGTTGATACTCCAGAAGGGTTTCCTCTTCTGACTATTCTGAGTTCTTTCTATGGTGCATCTAATACTTCCCATACTTACCTTTTATATTCAACTTTCCCTGTACTTAAAAAGATTACCGAGATTACCCAGCCTCTTAATATGTATCAAGTAACGAATAGAAATGGGAGTGAAAGAGAAGTCGATGGTTTTTATAGAGACAGTTCTGGCAATTTCTTGATTGATAGACTTACAACAGAGGGAACTGAACTAGGTAAGTGTAATGCCTGCCAAGAATGGAGATTAGAGACATTAAAACTGGTTGATGGAAATATGGTCTCTATGGGTATTAGAGATTTTGATCTAGCTAATTACAAAAGAATGAATTGAGCATTGAAAGGAAAACGGTTTATTTTGATATATAAATCTGATATTCTTATTTTATTATGACAACCTTTTTTATTAATTTAAGGAGTAAAAAATGGATTTACAAGGATTTCGGGAAGATAAAGGAGTTGAAGATTATTACAAGTCGACGAGAGATTTATTTCCAGAAGAAGGCACAATAGAGTGGTTTTTTGATAATCTCCAAAGTACGACAAATTGGCCATCAATGCAAAAAGGCGAGACAAAGGAAGTAGGAACTATTTGTGCTTACTGCGTCGATCGAATAGAGAGTAGTACTGAAATTAAGTGGTTTGAAGAAAATGACTTTCCATATGACTATTCAGTTTTTCTAGAGCTTGATGCTGCTGTTAAAGCGGCATTATAAGTATGAAAATTCTTCACTTGATTAATAAGCCCACAGAGGATTCAATTCATGCCAAAGGAATGACAAAAGTCAAAGACGAAACGAATCATTATATTTCCTGTTGCTGGGATTTCAAATTGGAAGAAGCAAAAACACTGATTGGCGGAATGATATTTTTTCATGATACTAAATCTGAGAGATCTAAGTTAGGCGGGAATGTTGTAGATGTTCAAGCTGTAAGACTTGATGAAGAAACTGAATTTCATAAGGTTAACCCTGAGGATCAAAATAAAAAACAATCAAGAGTGATGTTTAAATTTGAAATTACTCCTGAAGGACGTGAACAAAGATGGAGGGGTAAAGATCACTCTATGAGTTGGACAAGCGGCATTATTGATTTAGAATAAATGAAAAAAAAGACTCTTAAAAACAAGTTTCAATGGTCACCCAAGCATCTAGGACATGAAAAAGGTAGTCGTCCTATTCCTCCTTTAAAGATTGATAGCCGTTTACCTAAATTGTGGATTACGTCCTTACCACCAGTAGAAAAAGAAGTTATAACAAGTAAGGATCTTGTTATGGACATCTATTTAGTTAATTCTTCAGGAATAGTTCTTGATTCAGTAATTGCAACTACTGGGGGGCCAGCAAGAGGCTACGCTGATGACCCAGAATTTTTAGAAGCTTTTCATCGATCAGGCGAGGTCATTGAATACACAAACGTTGCTAATGAAGAAGCAGTGAGAATTTTTGAGTATAAGCAAATATATGATTCAGACTGGATGCTTAGTATTGGTTTTGAAGTAAAAATGAATGATAAGTTGGTTAAATTAAATAGTTCTTGTAACAAAGTGACAAAAGGGTTTCAGGAAGAGGCTTTGCTTTATTAATTTAAGGAAAATATTATGGAAAATTTTAAAGTTACTTGGGAGGTTAAATATTATGATCATGAGCCAGAAATTACTTATTTAACTGAAGAGTTAATTGAATCTAAAAATCTTGAATCACTTAAAGATTATTTAGATGAAAATGCTATGGATCATTCTCCAGAAATGGATGTTCCACATGAGGACGGTGATTTTAATATTGAATGGGTATTAATCCATGATCAAACTGGTAAAGAATTATATCGAGATGCTGACTTTTCAGATGAAAGCTCAAATAATAATGATGTTGAAGATACTCTCAGCCCTATTGCCAAAGAAGAGATACCTGAAGGTACGGTAATTGAGTACTATGAGAATGGACAAAAAGAGTCAGAATGTAATTACCAAGATGGCAAAGAAGATGGCTTACATAAGTATTGGCATGAAAATGGTCAAATGAGTGCAGAGGAAAATTGGAAGGATGGAAAACTAGAGGGAAAAGTTTTTACCTGGTATGAAAATGGTCAAATGAGTGCAGAGGAAAATTGGAAAGACGACAATAAAAATGGCAAGCTCACTACTTGGTATGAAAATGGTCAAATCGAATCAGAAAGCTATTTTAAAGACCATAATGAAGATGGTAAGTGGACTAATTGGCATGAAAATGGTCAAGTTCATTCAGAAGGTTTTAGTAAAGATGGACAGTGGGATGGTAAGCACACTTACTGGTATGAGAGTGGTCAAAAAGAAGCCGAAATCATATATAAAAATGGTACCAGGGAAGAAGAAAATCAGTGGAATGAAGATGGAGAGCTTCAATAGTTTTGTTTTAACTAAAAGTTAGTAAGAAGTGCTTAAATGTGAAAATTATGTGAAAAGCTCAAAGACGGTTTTCACACACCCTTGTCATATAGGGGATTAACCGATGTTGTATCGCGGTCGTCCACTCCGCCAACCTACTAGTGTTAATCTAGTTTAATTAATTGTAATCTATCTCTTAGCTCTTTGTTTTATAGAGCTAAGATATTACATTTAATCCCATCCTTTTTAGATTTTCTGTAGTTTGATTAATTTTTGAAAAACTTCTCAATATTCAAAAAATAATTTAACTTTTCACTTTTCAAGTTTTGGCTAATTCTGACTTTTAATTTAAATAATTATTCAAAATTATCAGTAGAATGGAAATTTTTATAATTTTTTTTATTAATAACAATATTTATAGTGACTTTACTATGTGAGTATTGACTTCATTAAACTTTCATTTTTAGGTGCTCTCTCACCAATACTATCTAAAAGTCCTAAAAGCTTTGCATTTGGATGAATGCCATTAGTTTTGTAATATAACATTTTTATCATTGATGCAAGTTCTGATATATCACTAAGTTCTGTTTCTGAACTAAATGATGCGGCAAGATTGAGTAATGAGCATGCTTCTTCTATGGTTTTAATTTTTGATTTTTTAATTCCTCTTTCACTGAGTATTGTAACTGCCTTTAAAATTAAATATTTTGGCTCTCTAGGTGCTGATTTACACAGCTCGCTAACTAACATAGAGGACATTTCAAAAAGATCATCAAGAAGATAAAGGATAATGAGAGAAACCTGCGCCTCTGGGTCGTCTGCGTATGAATGATCATTTTCAATTCTGTCTCTAATAGAGTTTTTTAAACTACTATCAAATAATGAAGATTCGTAGCTAAGCGATATAACACTTAAGCCTCCGCAATAATCACAATTTGCGTTTGCCCCCTGGGTATCCTTCCTGGGAGCACCGCAATTAACGCACTTCATAAAAAGTCAAAATATATTTTTAGGATGTTTTTCTTTCCCTTAGAATAACTCTTACTGAATTTGATAATTTTTCAGCAGCTTCAGTTGATACTAAAGTGTCATCAGCTTCTCCTTTTTTTGGATCACCTTGCAAAGGAAACTTCAAAGATTTTGGGCCACATGTTATCTCTAAAATATTTTTTTTCTGATCAAATCCAATGGAGGATACATCTTTCCAATAATATTCTTGCACATTATCAAGCCCATCCCAATTATTTTCAATACAAATATTCTCATCAAAAACTACAAGCTGATCTTTTCCATAAATCATATATACTAATCTCTGATAATTTCTTCTAACAAATTTGTCATCCCCTTCTATTTCAGTAAACTCAATATCTGTTTGAAGTTCTTCTGGGTACGCCCAGAAATATTCAGCATCTCTAATGATATCTTCTTTATCCATATGCGCAACTCTGTAGGCTTCATCCTCTCTTTGATGAGCAACCTCTGTCCAATGAGCATCAATTTGAGCATCGGTTGCAGCTTTGTGTTTACTTCTTCTGCTTATAGCAAAAGCAGTTAAAAAACCACCACCTATTGCATAGGTTGTTTCAATAAAATATAAGCCCACAGTTGCAAGTATTAAAAAAATTATCATTCCATAGCCTTTTGGATGAAAATAATTTACAATAAGATCTTCACTTAAACTCAAATCTTTTTTTTCTATATCATTTGACATCTTTATCTCCTTTTTTAAATAAATTTTTTAATAATTTTTGTTAACAGTTTTTTGCTAGAAAAACAGCATTTTGAATTTCTTCAATACCCAAATCATCGTTATTTTGAATATTTTTATTATTAAATAAATTTGCTAATTTTTCATAGTTATCTTTTGAATTTAATTGACTTAAATGAGGGATTGAGTATTTAATAAGCTCAATTAGCTCTTTGATCAAGATGTTTTTTTCTTCATTTAAATTATCAATTGATTGAATTGCCTTTAACCTAAGAAGTAATTCATCTTTACTCAAAGTTACATTAATATTATTTATTTGAGAAGCTTTTGCTGCTATCAGCATTAAAACTGAAATTGAAGCAACAATTGCAAATAAGATTACTTGGAGAATAAGATGGGAGTTTGGAAACATCCCAAAGTCATTCAAATACCAAGTTGATATTAATAATGAAGCACTTATTAATGAATAGATAAATACTAGAATATTTAAAGACGGTATGATTCCAAAAATTCTTGAGTTAGAGTTTGATTTAGAAGCCCCAATAAACATAAATGTCGAGGCAAACCAATTTAAACCAGACAAAAATATTAACCACCCTACTGTAATCCAAAAGAAATGGTTATTGATTTGGTCAGGATTTATTAAAAGAGCTACTACCAATATGGAAACAGCAATAATAAGAAATAGAATAATGCTTAATAATTTCATGTTAAAGCTCTTTTAGTATTTCTTCTCTTTTTTGAGAAAATTGTTCATCAGTTATTAAGCCTTCTTCAAGCATTTCTTTCAATTTTTTCAGTCGGGCTACAGGCTCTGGATTTTCATCTTTATCTTGGGTTTCTTGGTTTGCTTGAATTTGATTAATATTCATTTGTTGGCCCATTTGGCTGCCTAAAGGTAATCCAGCACCAAGACCAATTCCTGCACCTAGAAAACCTCCAACTCCTGCACCATCTGCTGGATTTTCAGCTGCAGCATTTAATACTTCAAATGTCTTAATGGCACTAAATGCTCCTCCAACCTGAACTTTTGAAAGCTCTCTTGCTTCAAGAGTCTTTTCAAAAACATTTTGTATTTTTTCCATTTCTTCACTAGGAATATTAATACTTTCAATATTAAAATTGACTACTTCTAGACCGAATCTTTCAAATTCTTTTTTAATGAATTCATATGTGAATGTGGATAATTCATTTAATGATGTTGTAATTTGAAGAATAGATATATTGTTGACATTAATAGCAGTTGCTATTGTATTAGA
The DNA here is from genome assembly GCA_902509905.1 of uncultured Gammaproteobacteria bacterium. Classification (GTDB taxonomy): domain Bacteria; phylum Pseudomonadota; class Gammaproteobacteria; order PS1; family Pseudothioglobaceae; genus Pseudothioglobus. Next base: position 68,268 of record CABWZI010000002.1, read on the forward strand.
TAATTTTTGAATAATTTCACCAATGAAATATTCAGTAATTTTATTATCATCTGCTGTAAGTTGAGAGCCAACTATTTGTGTTACAAAAGATCTGGAGTTTTCTATTCTAGTTCCCCATTTACCAAAAGATCTAGCACTTACTGGAAACCCAATAGTGTTATCCATAATTTGAATCGGTGCGGGAGTGCCCCATTTTAAATCTCGCTTTACAGTTTTATTTATGTACCATAGCTCTGCAGAAAAAGGGGTCTTTCCACCAAATGGTAAATTAATTAATTTATTAAGAAGAGGTATATTACCAGTGCTGAGCGTATGGGTACCTGGCCCTAGTATATCTAATGCCTGCCCTCCTTTTACAAAAATAACCTCTTGACCTTCATTTACGATGACTTGCGAACCTATTTTAAGATCTTCGCTAGGATATTTCCAAACAAAGGAAGTATCGTCAGGCGAATCGTATTTAACTCTATCAATGAAAGCCATAATTTATTTTTATTTACTACGTCAAGATTGTTTCCATCAATTTAAACTTAATTAACATTTAAGTTCTTATCTAATTTTAACCTTAAAAAACAATAATACCTATTTCTAATCAATAATTATTTCATTTTGAACTATTTTGATTATTATTAAACTATTGATGAGGTAAGAATGTAACTTAATAAAGTAACTCTTTTAATCCCACTTTTTAATTATGGATTTAACGAATTTATAGCGCAAATTTATTTTCCCTTATCTATTATTAATTGTAAAAAATAAAGTGTTGAAGTACAATTACATTTTAATCTTTGCGGTACATTTTCATGAAAAAAACTCCAATTAGCTCTACTGTCGATTTTGAGAAAGATGGGGTTCAGCACGGCTATCTAAAACTCCCTCATTCACATGATGACTCTGCCTGGGGATCAATAGTAATTCCCATTACAGTTGCTAAGAATGGCAAAGGTCCAACAATTCTGTTTACAGGAGCAAACCATGGTGATGAGTATGAAGGACCAATCGCATTATTTGATTTGGCAAACAAGGTAAAGACTAATGAAATATCAGGTAGGGTGATAATTATTCCTGGAATGAATTATCCAGCTTTTAAAGCAGGAAAAAGAACTTCGCCTATTGATGGCGGCAACATGAATCGAGTTTTTCCTGGAAATCCAGAGGGAACTTTTACTGAAAAAATTGCGGATTATTTCAACCGAACTCTATTGCCACTTGCAGACTATGTTGTTGATTTTCACTCAGGTGGCAAGACACTGGACTTCTTGCCTTTTTGCTGTACCCATGTTTTAGATGATAAGGAGCAGCAAAAAAAATGTATTGCAGCTATGAAGGCATTTAATGCACCACACTCTGTAATGCTTTTAGAGATTGATGCCGTTAACATGTATGATACTGCCGCTGAAAACATGGGTAAAGTGTTTATCAGTACAGAGCTTGGTGGGGGCGGATCAACAACCGCCTACACAGTGGAGATTGCAAAAAAAGGCATTAGGAATATTCTAAGACATGCAGGTATAACAATTGGCGAATTGGAAGTTGATGAAACCTTAAATTTGGATATGCCTGATGATAGCTGTTATATTTTTAGTGAATCAACGGGTCTGGTTGAGCACTGCGTTGATCTTGGAGATGAAGTTCAGGCTGGTCAGTTGGTTGCTAAAGTTCATAATATCGAAAGAACAGGTTCTCCACCAGATGAATATCATGCAAAGATTGATGGGATATTTACAGGCAAGCATTTCCCTGGACTTGTGGTGAATGGGGATTTCTTAGGTGTCATTGCAGTGCCTATCTGATTAAGGAGACTCCATGAATCCATTATTTGCTTCAGACAATGTTACTAGCGCATGCCCAGAGGTCATGGATGCGCTTATTGAAGCTAACCTAGGAATTGCTAACTCTTATGGTGATGATGAATGGTCGTCAATTTTAAAAACAACATTATCTGAAGTTTTTGAAACTGAGTTGGAGGTCTATTTAGCGGTCACTGGAACTGCATCTAATGCGCTGGCACTTTCAGCGCTAGCACCTGTCTATGGAAAAATATATTGCCATGAGCTTTCTCATATTAATACGGATGAGTGCGGAGCGCCTGAATTATTTACTGGTGGTGCAAAACTAAATCCTATGAGAAGTAGCAATGGAAGAGTACAGTCAAAAGATTTAGAAGAGATTGTTCGCGGCTCAGGAAATGTTCATGTGACTCAGCCTTCAGTTGTCAGCATTACTCAATCTTGTGAAACGGGCACTGTCTATCAGCTCCAAGAGATTAGAGATATTGCAAAAATAGCTCATGCACATGCAATGAGTGTACATATGGATGGAGCCCGTTTTGCTAATGCACTGGTGTCTCTCGATGTCAGTCCAGCTGCGATGACCTGGAAATCTGGTGTGGATGTTCTGACTTTAGGCGGCACTAAAAATGGCTGTCTTGCAGCAGAAGCAATCATATTTTTTAATCCAGAAATGGTTAGTGATTTTCCTTTTCTTCATAAGAGATCTGGGCAACTGCTATCTAAAATGCGCTTTATCTCCTCTCAGATGAATGCTTATGTTTCTGATGATGTGTGGATAAAAAATGCGAAGCATGCTAATACTATGGCAAAGATTTTAAGTGAAGGGCTCAACCATTTTTCAAACATCGAATTAGCCTATCCCACAGAATCTAACGAAGTCTTTGTTCATCTTTCACGAGATGTCATCGATTATCTGAATAGTTCTGGGTATGATGTCAATGAGGAAGAGCTCGATGGTAAGGCTGTCAGATTTGTAACTGCATGGGATACAAAACTGGAAGATGTTGAAAATCTTTTAGAAAAACTAGCTCAAAAATATCAATAAAGCTTCAGATATAAAACTTCTTAAGATGACTCGCATAGCCTTGTATAATGCTTCACAAAAGCTATTAGAGAGATACAAATTTAAAGAATCCTCAAATTAGCAAAGACTTTAACAATATCGGTAAAAAATTATTATGTTAGGTGCAATAAGAAATAAATCAAAAGGCTGGGTGGCCTATCTCATCGTTGGTTTAATTACAGTTCCATTCGCTCTATTTGGAATTCAGGATTATGCAGCTAGGTCCGCAAATACCTCGATTGCAAAAGTTGATGGAGAGGATATTGATATTAATATATACTACCAAGAATTGAATTCTCAGCAACGTAATTTGCAGCAGCAACTGGGTGCTGCATACACACAGGAGATTGATAATACTCTTAAGCAAACTCTTCTAGATTCTTTAATCAATGAAAAGCTTATCGAAAACTATGCCAACTCCTTAGATATTGTTACTCTCGATGATGAGGTGAAGTCAGTTATTGAAATGAACCAAGCATTTTTGGTTGACGGAGAGTTCTCACAAGATCGTTATATTCAATTACTCAGGCTCAATAGTTATACTCCAGCTGGATATGAAATTGCACAGTCTAAGGCGCTTAATCGCGAACAAGTCAAAAGAAATTTGAGCGGCTCAGCCTTTATGTCTTCGACTCAAACCGAGCAATTGAACGATCTAGCATCTCAGCAAAGAGAGGTTTCTTACTTGGCACTTAACACTGAAAACTACATAGATCAGGTTAGTGTCTCTCAAAGCCAAATTTCAGACTATTTTAATGATAATAGGTCAAGTTTTATTGAAGGCAGAAAGGTCAAGGTAGATTTTGTTGAGCTCACATTGGATGCGATGGAAGAGCCGGAAAGTCCAACTAGTGACGAGCTTAAAAGTTTGTATGATGACAACGCCGAACTATTTACCAATCCAGAGAGAAGAAGAGCTCAGCATATTTTGGTTGAAAGTGAAGAGTTAGCAAATGAACTGTTAGGTCAAATTAAAGAGGGCGCTGATTTTGCTGAACTTGCTAGAGCAAACTCTGAGGACACCTTATCGAATAAAGAGGGCGGCGACCTTGGCTTTTTCGAAAGAGAGCTAATGGGCGCTGAATTTGATGAGGCTGCATTTGCTATGAATATTGGCGATGTCAGCGAGGTTATTCCAACAGATTACGGGTATTTTCATATTATTAAGTTGACCGGTATTGAGTCAGAAACAATGCAATCTTTCGATGAGGTCGAAGACCAACTTGTTTCGCTGTATATCAAACAAGCTAAAGAAAAGTCACTGTTTGGCTCTCTTGAGGAGTTCATGAATTTGTCATATGAAGAGTCATTAGACATGGTTGCTGACCAGTTTGGTTTAGAGCTTCAAACGAGTGAGTATTTTTCTGAGAGAAGCGATCAGTATGATCCAAAATTTGTAGCCTCCGCGTTTAGCTCTGCTGTGATTGATGAGGGCGAAAACTCTGAGGTAATGGAGATGAGTCCAGAAAAATTTGTCGTTTTAACTCTATCTGATCTTCAATCTCAGCGAGAAAGAGAGTTAACTGAGGTAGAAGGTCAAATTGAAATAGCATTGAAGACAGATGCAGCAAAAGAGATTGTCGATAATTTAGCTGAAAATATTGCCTCAGCACTCTCGAGTGGTGATGAGCAGACTGCGAATCAAATCATTTCTGAAAATAATTTAGAGTGGGTTAATGAAGGTTGGATTTCGAGAGCAAATCAGTTGCCATATGATGTGACTTCTTTATCTTTTACTCTTGCTAAGCCTGAAGAGGGTAGACACACTTACAGTGCTGAGAGCGCTAACAGATTTACTTCATTGGTTATAGATTTGGCTGGCGTAAAAACTCCGGAGGGTGAATCGGATACAGGTATATCTGCTCTCTATTTAAGCCAGGAGAACAATGAAATGTTTATCTCTTTAATTAAACAGCTTAGAGAAAACGCTGAGATAAAAGTTTTTACTGACCTGCTCTAAAGATCAGGCCCTTTTTCATAAAAGTTATATCCTGCGTCGACATAGGTCACCTCTCCTGTAACGCCTGATGCTAAATCAGAGCACAAGAATGCAGCTACATTGCCGACTTCTTCAATACTGACATTACGCTTAAGCGCGGAGCTCTCAGCTGCATGATCAAGTAGTTTACCAAACCCTTTTATCCCACTCGCTGCCAGAGTTTTAATAGCTCCTGCTGATACAGCGTTGACCCTGATGCCTTTCTCAGCACCCATAGCTGCAGCCATATATCTAACATTTGCCTCAAGTGAAGCTTTAGCTATACCCATAACGTTGTAATTTGGTATCGCTCTTAGTGCACCCAAGTAACTTAGAGTCAGTAAGGCGCCATTTTCATTGAGCATTGGCATTGCTGCTTTTGCAAGCGCGGTAAAGCTGTATGAGCTAATTTCATGAGCCTTCAAGAAGCCTTCACGCGTTGTAACCTCAAGATAGTTGCCATCCAGTTCGGATCTTTCAGCAAAGGCAACAGAATGGATTAATATATCAAAGCTGTCCCATGACTTTTTAAGATCATCAAAGGTTTCATTAATTTGCTCATCACTTGATACGTCGCAAGGAATGACGATTGACGAGTTACAAATCTCAGCACATTTTTCAACGCGACCCTTGAGTTTTTCTGTCTGATAGGTAAAAGCAACCTCACAACCATTCGCTGCCATTGATTCAGCAATCCCCCAAGCGATTGAGCGATTTGATGCAACACCAACAATGAGTGCTTTTTTACCCGTTAAAAAACCCATGAAACCTCCACAATATTTATAATAGAATCAGAGATTAATTATAAACACATTGACTCAATAGTTGCCCTTTAGTTAGTATTTGAGCCTAATTGAGTGCATATTAATCTAAAGCACTAAATTTATTTTATTTAATCGAATTATTAATGAAGCATAAAGGCTACTTCCTGTTATTTTTAGTTTTGGTTTTTTCAGACCAATTCACCAAACAAATCTTTATGACCTCATTTGAATTAGGCCAGTCAGTGGCAATTAATCCATATCTGAGTTGGACCTATCTTCATAACACAGGGGCGGCTTTTAGTATTTTGTCTGATGGTGGCTGGATAGGAAAAACATTCCTATTAGGTGTGTCTATTTTTGTCTCTCTTTGGGTTATCTGGTGGGCTCAGAAAACACCTTCAATATTTAAACAGAAATTGTTTGGACAGTTTTTTCTTCTCTCTGGCGCGGTTGGAAATTTAATTGATAGATCGCTATACGGATATGTCATTGATTTTATTGATCTTCATGTGAAGAGTTTCTATTGGCCTGTCTTTAATTTAGCTGATAGCTTTATTTTTATTGGTGTTGCTCTCATCATATTTGAGAGAAAATCATCTGCTCAGTAGAATTCGAGTGCTTTAATGAAAGCATAGAAATGGTAGAATAATAACTTAATGAATGAATTATGAACTTGATGAGAAACACTCTTATATTGCCCCTAATGTTACTTTTCAGTATTGCAGCCAATGCTGGCTTTAACAAGATCTCTAATTCTGGTGAAACGCTTCCTTTAGAGAGTGAGAGTTGGTCATGCGTTTTGGATGATGAAACATCACTCGTTTGGGAAGTTAAAACTGACAAGAAGGGCATTCAATATGCTCTTAATACCTACACATGGTTTGACGGAGAGAGTGGCAGGGATAATGGTACCTTCAGTAAAAATTGCTACTGGGGAAAGAACTGTAATACCCAATCATTCATTAAAGACATTAACAAGGCAGAGCTTTGCGGCTATTCAGATTGGAGACTGCCAACTAGGAGCGAGTTAAATTCAATTGTTGACTATTACGGAGAGGGTGATTTACTGATTGATGCTGATTTCTTTCCAAACACTCAGATGGATGGCTACTGGACCTCTACTTCTGTTAAATCTAACCCTAAAATGGCCTATGAAACACCATTCTTCTATGGCGGCTCGATGGCTCGTGATAAGACCATTGACACTTTTGTAAGACTTGTCAGAAGTGCTGACTAGAGAGATCGATCAATCACTGTTTGAGTCTTACTCTGACGATATACCTCTTTTTCTGAAAAGAATCTATGCTGCAAGAGGTGTGTCTGAATCTCAACTCTCGATGGCCCTTCCAGGACTTATCAAACCGAACTTCGATCAGCTCAATATTGCCCTCGAGCTTCTAGAGCAATGCCTAATAGAAGATAAGCGTATTTTAATCGTTGGAGACTTTGATGCAGACGGGGCAACTGCGAGTGCTGTAGCCATTAGAGCACTCAGACTCATGGGCGCTAAATACGTTGACTTTTTGGTTCCTAACAGGTTCAAGCATGGCTATGGATTAAGTCCTGAGATTGTGAAGGAGGCTAAGCGTGACAAAGAGCCAGACCTCATTATTACGGTTGATAACGGCATATCTAGTAATGAAGGAGCTGCATTAGCAAGATCACTTGATATTGATGTCATCATCACAGATCATCATCTTCCTCCTAATGAACTTCCAAATGCCAATGCAATAATTAATCCAAATCTCAGAGGGTGTGACTTTCCCTCGAAAAATTTAGCTGGGGTTGGCGTTAGTTTTTATTTGTTCTCATCTCTTAAGACTCATCTTGCAAAGCAGGGCTATTTTGAGAAAAATAACATACAAAATCCTGACCTAAGAGTCCTTTTAGATTTAGTTGCGCTTGGAACAGTTGCTGACGTTGTAAAACTGGATCAAAATAACAGAATTCTTGTCAATGAGGGAATAAAGCGGATTCGTCAAAAGAACTGCTCAAAAGGCATCTTAGCAATCCTTGAGCTCACTAAGCGTCCAATCGAAACATTGCAGGCTTCAGACCTAGGATTTACTGTAGCCCCGAGAATTAATGCAGCAGGAAGGCTGAGTGACATTTCTCAAGGGATAAGGTGTCTTCTCTCAGAGGATATGAATGATGCAAGAAGGTATGCGCAAACCCTTGAAGAGTTCAATATTAAAAGGCGCAAAGAGCAGACAAGAATGCAGGATGAGGCGCTCGCTATTGTTGAAAGTCAAGCCATTGATCAGAGTGATTTCGCCATTGTGCTTTATGATGATTCATGGCATGAAGGAGTAGTTGGAATTGTAGCTGGAAAGCTCAAAGAAACCTACCAGTGCCCCTCGGCAGTATTTGCCAAAGCTGATGATGTCTTGAAGGGCTCAATACGCTCCATTAAGGATGTTCATATTAAAGACTTACTCGATCTAGTGGATCGAGACAATCCAGGACTCATTGAAAAGTTTGGAGGGCATGCGATGGCTGCAGGTCTCACGATTAAACCTCAAAACTTTGAAAAGTTTAAAAATGCATTTACTGAGGCAATTGCAAAGCATCTCAAAGGCAAAAAACCGATTGTTGAGCTCTTAACTGATGGCCAACTTGACTTATCAGAAATCACATTTAAGAATGCAGATCTTTTGCGTCAAGCCTCGCCATGGGGACAGGGCTTTGAAGAGCCTATCTTCTATGGAGACTTCGAATTGGTGGAGCAACGAGTTGTTGGTGAAAAGCATCTGAAGTGCAATTTAAAACTCCAAGGAACAAACTCAGTATTAGAGGGAATTGCTTTTTTTCAAGAAAAGATAGATTCAAAGAAGGTTAGGGCGGCTTACAAACTAAATGTCAACTCATTTAGAGGAAATGAATCTTTGCAGCTTATGATTGAGTCAATTGAAAAAATTAACTAATCATTATTAAGAACGTCAAATACTAATTTTTTGAAATTAAAATTGTCATGTATAGCTTGAATTGCAATGATTCTCTCTCTTTCAAAATCTATTACAAAAATTTGACCTCCAAATCCATCCATCATAACAATTGGTCTATGTATCCCTTGAAAGTGAGTATGAAACTGGCCTGCATATTTTTCAGTGTACCCCAATCTAAATCCTGAAGAGTATCTCTTATTTTTAGGAATAGCATTATCATAAACACTCTTCAAATACTTGCCTACACAAGTATCTTGTTGCCAATCATTAAGTATTGCCCTGGAAACTCTTAAGTAATCATATCTATTTCCATAAAATTGATTCCAAAATGTTTTGTCGTTAACAGTTGCGTTCTCTTGTTTAAGAAAAAAAACACTATCTTCAATTTGAGCTTTTTCTTGGAAGACTTTATTTAATAGTATTTGAAAATTATCTCCAGTTTTATGAACCACATATGTACCTAAAAGATTAGTTAAAAATCCATGATAATTATGTTTAGAGGTTGATTTTTTTGAGTTACGAAATTCATTTTGCAATATATCTTCAACCGGATAGTTGTTGTACCAACGATTGGAATTAATTAGTCCATTTTGAGTCACATAGTAATGGTCTCCAGCATTCATATTCAGTAAATCAATTATTTTTTGATTGTCGTATAAAGTATTTTTAGCTGCAGGCCAATCATCTATTTTTGCATCAATACTGGATATATAGCCATCACATATAGCATGTCCCACAATATATGAGGTTATGCTTTTACCTGCTGATTGAGAATGTAATTTTGATTGGTTATTGAATAACTCTCCAAAGCGCTCTTTGGGCGTTATTTCATCAATAACTATCTTGCCTTTTTCATAAATCAAGTAACTTAGCAATGCGGTCTTTTGAAATTCATTTTTGACATCTTTATTCTCCCTTAAGTCAGATTTAAAGGTATAGGGTCTATTAGATTTTTCAATATTATATTTATATCCATCATTTGGCCATCTTTTGTAAAACCTATCCCATTCATTTAAATAGCTATCTAAAAAATAATAAAGTGTTTGATAATTTGGATTAGCATCTTCTGGTATTTCAGCTCTTCCTCCATACCTGTCAATTCCAGCGTCAGATGAGGCTGAAGCTTTTGATGAGGAATTATTGCTACTGCCACCACCGCAGTTGTAAACAAAATAAGTGCCATCTACAGAAATACTCTTAACTGGATCACTGCCATCAGGACATGACCCTGCATAGCTTTGCAATGAAAAGAAAGAGAAAATTAAAAGAATTAAAAGCTTTTTCATCAATAAATTATAAATCAATTTGATCTATATGGAATTGCGACTGTTCGATCTTTTTAGCTATCGATCTACATTGAATTCAAGGTAAGAGACAATACTTGTAGAGGCGGAGAGGATTGCTCTGTAAAGGCTTTTAGCTTCTGAATTAGTTTGATTATTAAAAAAATCAAAATAACATTTTTGTTTTTTGGCAATTTCAATATCATTAGTTGAGATGACAAAGGACAGCTTATCCCACCACCATCCAGGGAGCTTTCCGCAATGCTCAATTGAAGGTTTAGCAAAATCCTTAAGAGGCGCAATTTCATTTTCATTCGAAATTAAAACTAGAGCAGTAAAATTCTCACTTTCGCGAATTGAAGCAAGAGAGTTAATAAATAAGTTTTTATTCAACTCATTACTCTCTATCACTCCTCTAATATGCGCTTTGTGGAGCTCATCATCGTGCAGTTTTTTAGAATCTTCAGGGGATGAATTGGCTTTAAATACTCCATCTAGATAGTTAATTTTGAAGACTGTATTTGGTCCTAAAACATATGGCTGATAAATCTTATTTAGGAGCCTACGTGCAGCTTTCTCTTTAGCCAACTCATCATTGAACATTTTTTCAGCATTATCTTTTGCCAGTTTCATTTTCTCAATTTCTTGACTGTCTTTGCAATTAAAGATAGTCATGATCCCACCAGCCCAATCCTCTACATCAATCCAAATTTTTGCAGCAGGGTATGCTTCAAAAGACTTGAAATTGAACGTCTTCGATTTTTGATGTTTTTTTAGTTCAATAAAAAGTGGTTTTTTTGCTGACTCGCCGTTATTAACAAACAAATGAAAGTAGGCCATTTTGCCAACAATGTGCCCATCTTTTGTGAGGCGTAAATTAACCTCATCTTTCAGATATTTAGGATCATTAGAGAGTCCGCCTGTTTTCCATCTACCATCTAGAGTAACCTTAGAACCATTGATAATTAAAGATCCCTGGGCCATGTTCCAGTCTTCAATCTCTCCTTCTGGATTATTTTCATAGACAACGCGTTGAAGCTTAAATCCACAGATGAGTGGATTTTGAAGATTAGCTAATTGATATTGTTTAAAAGATTTCGTAAAGTCTGCGGCGCTCTCCTGCGGCGCAATTTGAATCAATTCTTCTAAAACATCTTCACTAAACACAATGTCATAAATTTCTATTCCTGAATTACCAGAACTTTGATCTGATGATGCATTGGGATCAATTGATGCAATGCCGTCATTACAAAGGATACCTCTTTTTTTAACTTCTTCAGCAATGTATTCAGGAGGTGAAGATTGCTGCATCCAGCCGCATAATGCATCATCAGGCCAATCATCAAGGTAATCAGCACTGACAACATTAGCTGAAAATAATAATAAAAAAACAAGTAATTTCTTGAATCGTTTCATAAATTGCGACCTGAAGAGTCCTTTAATTTAGATTCAAGAAAAAATGAAATCAAATACTCTAGGGAGTTTTGAGTCGAAGAAGACTTGACTTGCAATCAAATCATGATCAAGCCCTAAAGACTTTTCAATGCAAGCGGCGCAAACCGATCGATAATCTATCGTTGCCATCAAATCTCTTTGCTCAAACTGCTCATTTTTGGCAAGTCCAGGCCAATTAGCTATCACTCTAGACTTTTTAATGCTTCCACCGGCAATCAGGCCAACGGTTCCATAGCCGTGATCAGTTCCCCAAGTGCCGTTCATTGCAACAGTCCTTCCAAACTCAGTAAGTGTCAAAATAATACTTCTATCCCAGGCATTTCCGAGTCCTCTCTTATAAGCTGCAATAACGTTATCAACTTTCGCTAACCTTTCACCATGATCCTTTCCCTCGCCGTCACCTTGACTTGCATGAGTATCAAAGTCATCAAGCCTAATTACTGATGCTATTGGCCCTCCTTTTTTTGACATAGCGTTTCCAGCGTATTCTGCCAAACTCTCAGCATCTCTGGGAATATTTCCCAGATTTTCAATACTCTTCTGTTTGACTTTTTGAAAGACTTTTGCGCCGTACATGCTGTGAACTTTTGAGAGCGTATCAACAAGGTTATTGTTTATTTTGTTTGAATTTTGTATGTTTGCTGGAAAGAAATTATCATTTTCATTGTAGCCTCTCAAAATGAGTGGCATGTCCAGTGAAAGTGCTCTACCAGGGATTTTTGCCAACTCAAGAGACCGCCCAAGCCAGCCTGTTTTTTCAGAAAACGGACTTAAACCGCCACCTTCAACCAGATTTTGTCCTTCAAAGTGCGATCTCTTCTTGTATGGAAAAGACGTTGCATGAACTATAGAGGCGTTGTTAGTGGCCATAAAAGATGACAGTTTTTTCAAAGAAGGGTGAAGCCCAAAGAATGAGTTCAGCTTTAAGTAATCCTCTGGAATGAGAGAACTTCTCATTTTTTCAAGGTTAGGGTCACCAAACGGAGGAACTGCAGTCAGACCATCCATTCCACCTTCTAAAATAATCACTGAAATATTTCCAGGGGGATTATCACTAGTAAAGCCTGGAAGCGGTATTCCAGATAAGAATAGTGAGGCACCTGATGCCTTTAAAAAATCCCTTCTTGTTAGTTTATAGTTATGCATGTTCAAGCCCCATGAGTTCTGGACTGCACATCAGCGCAATGAACTGATTTTTTCTTGAAGACCCAAGACTGGTAATCAAGTTTCGTGTCTCCTTACTTGCTCCGATGCGATCCATAATGACTTCAGGCTCCGTTATGCCGCCACCTGAATTATAAATGGACTCTGAAAAACGGATACGTCTCTCAAACATCTCTCCAGACATCCAGTCTTCTTTCTTACTTGAGTAGCCGTTAGGCTGTCTTTGTACCCAAAAAGATTGTCCCAACTCTTCAAAGATTCTTCTGGTTTCCATGGTCCTATCTAAATAAGTATCAACCTCGCTCCAACCCTTAAAGTACCTCGAATCTGTGAGCCTTACAACCTGAAAAAGCCAGGTCATTGGCCATTGAAACTTAGGCTCTTTTGATTCAATTGCCCTTTCTATCACCGCTGTGTGAATGCTTTCTAAACTGCCATTATTTTTTCGCCATGCACTAGCAATATAATCAACATCACTCTGTTTTGGCTCATCACTCACAAAGTGCTCTGCTAGCTTGAAGGATAGATGAGTAATTGTGTGCTCATGATTTGCCAAAAAATCAGTCAGCTGCCTGAGTCCTTGCTTGCCTTGATAAATAGTTTTACCAAGAACCACTTTACTACCAGGTTCAGCCCAGTTCTTTTTATACATGTCCCAATGATTTATGGTACCAGCCTGCTCAAGAAGATTTTGAATATCATTTCCTTGGACATCCATTCCCCATCCTGCTAGAACTTTTGCCGCGTCTCTTATATCATCTTCAGTGTAGTTGGCGCTTGGTGACACGGTATGAAGTTCTAGCAATTCTCTGCCGAGATTGTCATTAAGACCTGCCTGTTCATTCCTAGAGCGAGCCCATCTCACATGGTTCGAATTAGGTCCAGCGCTGATGTGATTATCAAGATACATGAGCATTGCTGGATGAGTTGTTGCTTTATATAGCATGTCTGAAAATGAGTCATCAAAGCTTGCCAGGATGCCTTCTTCCATGGCATGACTTGAAAGTTCTCTTGACTCAAAGCCGCCCATCGTAAAGTGGTTGGTCCAAAATGAGACAAGCCTTTGACGAACTTGATCTGAACCGTAAGCATTTTGGTGGGCAAACTTGAGCATGTCTTTTTTATGCATCCGATTCTCTCTATCGTTTGCTTGCCTAGCGGCTTCGGTGTCAAAACCTTTGATCTTTTGCCTTCTCTTTTTTGTGTTCTCCCAATGAAGCCTCATCATCTCGGCTCGCTCATCAAGGTTGGGTTGAAGAGATTTAGGCCAAGGTTTGATTTCAGAGTGCACCGTTTCGGTTCCAAGAACGGGGGAGGGGGCTTTTAGCTGTTTAATGGCCCAAAATTTGATGTCTTCCGGAAGAGTCTCTTCAGGTCGAAACATAAGGCCTAATTTTTGGGCAATCCTGAATTGTTCATTCATGCACAAAAGTATATATCAAAATGAAAGATTTATCAGGAAAATTTACCCACTAAAACCTCATTTCCAAGTGCTGGCTTTGATGGCATATTAAGAGCCAGAATGAGAGAAACAATTGCCATACCAGATCCAGCCAAAAAAACAATTGATGGGGAGTAGAGCCAAACCAGTCCAAAGGCAACTGGGATAAAGACTGCAGCGATATGATTAATTGTAAAGGATACGCCCGAGCTCGAGGCTATGTCAGCTGGATCTGCAATCTTTTGGAAGTAGGTTTTAAGGGCTATAGCGATAGAGAAAAAGAGGTGATCCGCTATATACAAGAAGACCGCAAACTCACTACTCTCTACAAATGCATATCCTGCAAAAATGAGGCTCAGTCCAATGTACTCAAAGATGAGAGATTTTCTCTCTCCAAACCTTTGAATAAGTCTTCCAATTTTGGGAGCAAAGACGACATTAATGGCTGCGTTTGCAATGAGCAGCATCGAAATCTCAGCGACCGTAAACTCAAACTTTTCAACCATCAAAAAACCTGCAAATACGACAAATATTTGTCTTCTTGCACCGCTCATAAACTGAAGTGCATAATAGAGCCAGTAACGCTTTCTTAGAATGATTTTTTTGGTTTGTGTGACCTTTTCTGGGAACAATGGGAAGCTTTGCCAGCAATAAAAAACGATCAAAACGGCTACGCCCCCGCCCAGAGTATAGAGCCACATATAGCTGAGCTCGAACTGCTGAAAAAGGACCCAAACAAAACTAAAGGCGATGATTGAGGCAGCAGCCCTGGTGGCAATAACCCGACCTAAAAATTCAGCCGTTTTGTCTTTATCGATCCACTGTAGTGTGAGTGATCCATTGATGGTCTCAAAGTAATGAAATCCTATCGACATTACAATTGTTGCCAGGTAAAAGGTTAGGTTAGTTTCAACAAAACCCGTTAATACAATTCCAGTACCTAGCATAGCAAGTGAAATGTAGGCCAGTTTTTGCTCTTTGACAAAGGCCAAAACAAATATCACAGTGAACGCCAGAAAGCCAGGAATCTCCCTCAGGCTTTGTAAAATTCCCATCTCAGCCCCAGTAAAGTCAATCTCTTCAATCGCAAAGTTATTTAAAAGGTTCAGCCAAACAGCCCAGCTGATTGCGGAGCCAATAGTCATTAAGAGAATTAAAAATTCGGGTGATTGACGCGTGATTTTCATATCGGCCTAATATACTTTAAAGCTGACATCCCAAAGTGATTTAAAGTCTTATTTTTTGTAAAGGTATGCCATCTATCAAGGTAAAATTGGATTTTTTGATTTTTTCATGAGTTATGCCTAATGTAACACTGCCTGACGGCACAGTTAAGTCATATGATCAGTCACTGACTGTAGCAGAGGTGGCGTCATCGATTGGCTCAGGTCTTGCAAAGGCAGCAATCGCAGGCGAGGTGGATGGCCAGCTCGTTGACACTTCATTCATGATAGAGGGTGACTCAGACGTTGCCATCATTACCAACAAAGATGAAAAGGCACTCGAGGTGATTCGTCACTCTACGGCGCATCTCTTAGCTCAAGCAACCCAGCAAATTTATCCAAAAGCTCAGGTCACTATTGGCCCTGTGATTGATAATGGTTTCTATTACGACTTTGCATACAAGGAGGGTTTCTCTGAGCAGGACCTTGAAAAAATAGAGAAAAAGATGAATGCTATTGTCAAGCAAAATCTTCCGATTGAGAGAATGGAGATGACTCGAGAAGAAGCGGTTAAGTTTTTCAAGGGCATGGGTGAGCACTACAAGGCTGAGATTATTGAGTCGATTCCAACTAATGAAGTTTTATCTCTTTACAAGCAGGGAGACTTTGTGGATCTTTGTAGAGGTCCTCATGTGCCATCAACGAGCAAACTCAAAGCCTTTAAGTTAATGAAACTGGCTGGTGCTTATTGGCGGGGCGACTCGAATAACGAGATGCTACAAAGAGTCTACGGCACTGCCTGGGAGAATAAAGATGATTTAGCAGCGCATCTTCACCGTCTCGAGGAGGCTGAGAAGAGAGATCACAGAAAGATTGGAAAACTCCAAAATTTATTTCATACCCAGGAGGAAGCGCCAGGTATGGTCTTCTGGCACCCCAAGGGGTGGACGCTCTATCAAATTATCGTTCAGTATATGAGCCAGGTCTTTAAAGATAACGGCTACCAAGAAGTCCATACGCCTGAGGTCATGGACAGAACGATGTGGGAAAAGTCAGGCCACTGGGACAAGTTTGGTGACGCTATGTTTACGACTAGCTCAGAGAACAGAGATTACGCGGTTAAACCGATGAATTGTCCAGGCCATGTTCAGATTTTTAATCAAGGTCTCAAGTCCTACAGAGATTTACCTTTAAGGCTTGCAGAGTTCGGCTCTTGTCACCGTAATGAGCCTTCCGGGACGCTCCATGGCATCATGCGCGTTCGCAACTTTGTTCAGGACGATGCACACATTTTTTGTACCGTTGATCAGATACAAACTGAAGTATCAGCTTTTATAGATTTAACGTTTAAGGTTTACAAGCATTTCGGTTTTGAAAATATTGACATCAAACTTTCGACGCGTCCTGAAAAAAGGGTTGGCTCTGATGCGGTATGGGATCAGGCTGAGGCTGCACTCGCAGAGGCTTTAGATGCAAAAGGTATCAATTGGGAGCTCCAAGAGGGTGAAGGCGCCTTTTATGGACCTAAGGTTGAATTTGTATTGAAAGATTGCCTTGATCGTGAGTGGCAGTGCGGAACGATTCAGGCTGACTTCTCTATGCCGGATCGCCTTGATGCGCATTACATTGCTGAGGATGGCTCCAAGCAGATACCCGTGATGCTTCACCGAGTCATAGTGGGCTCTATTGAGCGATTTACTGGCATTTTAATTGAACATTATGAGGGAGCATTTCCATCTTGGCTGGCCCCAATTCAAGCAGTGATTATCAATATTTCTCAAAAACAAGAGGAATATACTAAAAATGTTGAGATAAATCTAAAAAATCAGGGCCTTAGAGTCATTTCGGACTTGCGGAATGAGAAGATAGGCTTTAAAATACGCGAGCACTCAATGCAACGCTACCCATACATTTTAGTGGTTGGTGACAGAGAGCAAGAAAACAATCAAGTATCTATTCGTCGAAGGGGCGGAGAGGACTTGGGTTCAATGTCTTTAGAGGCATTGACAGAATTAATAAATCAGGAGTAATTATTAAAAGCCCAGCAAAGGTAAAGACTAGGATTAATCAAAATATTAGTGCACCCAAAGTCCGAGTGATAAATGACAGAGGTGACCAGTTAGGAATCCTAAGTAATGATGATGCTCTTGAATTAGCAGTAAACGAAGGTTTAGACTTAGTTGAAGTTTCGCCAAATGCAGATCCACCGGTATGCCGTGTGATGGATTTTGGAAAGTTTCAGTATGAACTGAAGAAACAAAAGAGCGACGCTAAGAAAAAACAGAAAAAGACTCACGTCAAGATGATTAAGTATCGTCCTGGAACTGAGGAAGCGGATTACCAAATCAAGTTTAGAAACTTGGTTAAATTTATTGAGAACGGCGACAAGGTCAAAGTAGTGATTTGGTTTCGTGGTCGAGAGGTTCAGCACCGTGAGTTAGGTATGGAGATGCTGGATAGAATTGAAAGTGAAACAGAAGAATTTGCCACTGTTGAGCAGAAGGCAAAAATGGAGGGTCGCCAGCTTGGCATGATGCTAGCACCCAAGTCTAAGAAAAGTAAGGCGAAAGCCCGAAAAGTTGAACCCGAAGAGGGTCAAGGAGTAAATGATGCCGAAGTTAAAGACCAATAGAGGCGCCGCAAAGCGTTTCAAAAAGACTGCCAGTGGCGGTTACAAAAGTAAACACTCTCATCTGAGACATATTTTGACCAAAAAGAGTACTTCCAGAAAGCGCTCGCTACGTTCGCCTGATACGATTGAGAAGGTTGATGTACCTATGGTTAAAAGAATGTTACCTTACAGTTAAAGGAGTATTACTATGGCAAGAGTTTCAAGAGGTGTGCAGGCGCACGCCAAACACAAAAAAGTTTTAAAGAAGGCCAAAGGTTACTATGGTGCTCGTTCTAAAGTTTATCGCGTTGCCAAGCAAGCGGTCATCAAAGCAGGACAGTACGCATACCGTGACCGTCGTCAACGTCGTCGTCAGTTCCGTAGATTGTGGATTGTTCGTATCAACGCTGAGGCAAGAAATAATGGCCTAAGCTACTCACAATTTATCAACGGCTTGAACAAGGCTGGCGTTGAGATTGATCGTAAAGTTCTCTCAGATATTGCCATCTTCGATAAAGACGCCTTTGCTAAAATTGCTGATCAAGCAAAAGCTGGATTAGCACAGTAGAAAAATCTTACTAAAAGACTGTAACATAGGTTGCAGTCTTTTATATAAAACAAGTAGGCATTTTGATTAACAAAATTATCACCAACGCCACTAAATCTATAGCCAGTGCTATGGATTTAAAGGCTCTTGACGATTCAAGAGTCCAGTACTTGGGTAAAAAGGGTGAGCTAACAGACCTCCTTAAGGGTCTTGGAAAGCTCTCTAAAGAAGAGAGACCTAAGATGGGCGAGGCGATTAATGAAGCCAAAGTCCAAATCCAGAAACTCATCGAATCTCGCAAAGAAGAGCTCGAAGAGGAACTTCTTAATCAGAGACTTCTTGATGAAAAAATCGATGTCACGCTACCAAGCAGGAACTCAGAAAAAGGAAGCCTTCATCCTATCACTCAAACGCTCAATCACATTCAAGATATTTTCACTAAGGCTGGCTTTGAGATAGAGCTAGGCCCTGAAATTGAGGATGATTTTCATAACTTCAGCGCGCTAAACATTCCAGAGCACCATCCTGCAAGAGCGATGCATGATACGTTCTATTTTGATTCTAATACCGTATTAAGGACGCACACTTCCCCTGTTCAAATCAGAACTCTGGAAAGGCAAAAGCCGCCAGTCAGGGTGATTGTTCCGGGCAAAGTCTATCGCTGTGACTCAGATGTCACGCATACACCAATGTTTCATCAAGTTGAAGGTCTGATCGTTGATAAAGAGGCCTCATTCTCTCAGCTCAAAGGCCTTTTGATTGACTTTTTGAGAGCCTACTTTGAGAAGGAAGACCTCAAGGTTAGATTCCGACCGTCCTACTTTCCGTTCACTGAGCCCTCCGCTGAGGCCGATATTGAGTGCGTGATTTGTGGAGGAGAGGGCTGCAGAGTCTGTAAAAAGTCTGGCTGGCTCGAAGTTTTAGGGTGCGGCGTTGTGCATCCAAACGTACTGAAAGCGGTCAACATTGATTCAGAGGAGTACTCTGGACTTGCCTTTGGAATGGGTGTAGAGAGGCTCGCGATGCTCAGATATAGCGTCAACGATCTTAGGCTATTTTTTGAAAATGACGTTCGTTTTTTAAATCAGTTCTAGTGAGAAGGTATCAATTATGAATATTTCAACTAGATGGTTAAGGGAGTGGGTTAATCCTGATGTGAGCGATTTAGAGCTCTCAGAAAAATTGACAATGGCTGGACTAGAGGTGGATCAAATTGCACCTGTAGCTCCTCCGTTTGAAGGACTCGTTGTTGGTCATATTGTTGCTTGCGGTAAGCACCCCAATGCAGACAAGCTGAGTCTTTGCGAGGTTGATGTGGGAACAGGCGAAAACCTGCAAATTATTTGCGGCGCTCCGAATGTTAGGCAAGACTTAAAGGTCGCTGTTGCAACTGTCGGATCGGTGCTACCCAATGGGCTCAAAATTAAACGCGCTAAATTAAGAGGCGTTGAGTCAAATGGAATGCTCTGCTCAGAATCTGAAATCTGTATATCCGAGGCTCATGACGGCATCATCGAGCTGGATTCGAAGGCTAAAATTGGTGATGATGTTCGATCCGTTCTTGATCTGGATGATCAAATTATTGAGCTCGACATTACTCCGAATAGGGGCGATTGTTTTAGCGTTCTCGGTGTTGCAAGAGAGGTCTGCGTCAACTATAACTTATCTCTTCCAGCGTTAGAATTTAAAGCGAATCAAAAAGGCAAAAGGGCTTTCAAATCCACAGTCAGTAATCCTAAAGAGTGTCCAAGGTATTTAACGAGGGTTATTGAGGGGGTTGATAACAATGCATCAACGCCAGACTGGATGGCTCAAAAACTTCAACGCGCTGATCAGCAGCTCCACTCACCCATTGTTGATATTACTAACTATGTCTTGTTGGAGCTCGGTCAGCCGATGCACGCCTTTGATTTATCCAAGATTAATGGCAATATCAATGTCAGGTCAGCTAAAAAGAATGAAGAGCTAGAGCTTCTCAACGGGCAAAGCGTTACATTGTCAGAAGATACGCTCGTGATAGCTGATGAAAAATCTGCCATAGCGATCGCTGGAGTGATTGGCGGAATGGGTAGCTCAACACTAGAGAGTTCGACTGAAATTTTACTAGAGGCTGCATTCTTTGAGCCCGTTGCAATCTCTGGAGTCGCAAGGTCCTATGGTCTTCATACTGAGGCTTCACTCCGCTTTGAGAGGGGAGTAGACTTCAAGATGGCTGGCCATGCAATGGAGAGGGCGACAGAGCTTGTCCTAGAAATTTGCGGCGGAGAAGCATCAGAAATCAATGAAACAGTTCATGCAAAATCACTTCCCAAACTAGAACCCATTCAAATATCGATTGAAAAAATATCAAAAGTGCTCGGCTTTGATCTCGACCCTGCCTGGGTGGAGTCGAAATTCAAGTTTCTTGATTTCGATTTCAAAAAGAATAAAGACAACTCTTGGACTATTACTCCGCCAAGCTTCCGTTTTGATATTCGCATTCCAGCTGACATCGTTGAGGAGCTGGCTAGGCTCTATGGTTACGACAAGATTCCAGTGCAAAGACTCTCTGTCGATGCAAACATATCCCATGCAGCTCAGACCAAAATTAACTCTAATGACCTCTCCAGTGCGCTTGTTCATAGGGGCTATCAAGAGGTAATCACCTACAGCTTTATTTCAAATGAGATGCATGATTTAGTGGACCCTGATGCAAAGAAAATCTTACTGCAAAATCCAATCTCAGATGACATGGCGGTCATGCGCTCAAGTTTATGGCCTGGACTGATTGATTCAGCCAAATCCAATTTCAGAAGAGGGCACCACAACCTGCGATTCTTCGAGCTTGGTCTATGCTTCTCTGGCATCGAAGTAGAGGGTCAGACACAGAAAATTGCAGGCATTATCTCGGGTAACCGTCATAACTCGCAATGGGCTGACTCAGATCGAGAGGTCGACTTCTTTGATGCTAAATCTGATGTCGAGTCTCTTTTAAATCTCAGTAAGAGGGAGTTCAAATTTGAGGCGGCTGAGCATCCAGCTCTGCAGATGGGGCAAACAGCAAAAATAATGAAAGGAGACAACCACATTGGTTGGCTAGGCGCTATTTCTCCGAAACTTCAAAAGAAGTTATCGATGCCTAAAGCTTTCCTCTTTGAGCTCACTCAGTCAGAAATTGCGCAAGGCGAAAAGCCAATCTATGAGTCTTTCTCATCCTTTCAGGCGTCACAAAGAGATATTGCAATCGTGGTTTCAAAAGAGATCTCGAGTGACGAACTGATCCAATCCATTCAGTCCTTAAAGCAAAATGATTTAATTGATGTTAACTTGTTTGATGTCTACGAAGGTGAGCATATTGAGCAGGGCAGTATAAGTGTGGCCTTAAATTTAACTTATCAATCGAAAGAAGTTACCCTAACTGATGAACAGCTAGCTAAAAAAGTTAGTAAAATAGTAGGCCATTTAGAAACAAAATTTTCTGCTAAATTAAGATAATCAAATGTCCCTTACAAAACAAGATATAGCCAACACCCTCGTCAAGAAAACAGAACTCACTCAAACTCAAGCATTAGCGCTTACCAATCAATTCTTTGATCAAATCATAGAGACATTGAAGACTGGAGAGGAAATCAAATTATCAAGTTTTGGTAACTTTGTTGTCAGAGAAAAAACGCCAAGACCGGGCAGAAACCCGAAGACTGGTGAAGAGGTCATGATTAGTGCAAGAAAAGTAGTTACCTTTAAGGCTGGCCCTAAACTCAAATTAGCGACTCAAAACGGTAAAAAATAAACCTAGTCGGTTATCGCAACCATAAACCCTTTTAAAATTGGAATCACAGATTGCATCAACTGTTGCTGCGCGTTCTCATCTGCTGTTTTACCACTTGTGACTCTCTTTTTTAGTGATGGTGCGTAATCATCATCAATTGAAAATGAGGCAAAAAGAAGCTCCATCGAGTCATCAGACTCACCTTCATTCTGGACCATCTCAACATCATAGACTGCACTATCCTCTTCGGTCTGCTTGTTGACAAACAGAATCGTCTCGTTGAAGTGAAGAAAGAAGCGCTTAGCAGGGCACTTGGAGGAATTTTTGGATTCCAGTTCACCCTCATTCATAGCGCTCGCAATCTGATCATAATGCTGATCAGTAAGCCTGACATAGCGCGTATCTAGATAGTCTCCGAGCTCGTTATCACCTTCGTGTTCTTTGATGTATTCGATAAGCTCTTTCAGCATGATTTTTAGGTTTTAAGATTAAGTTGAGAATTTTAACAAAGATTTACTTTGATTTACCAAATTGAATTTGATAAATATCAAAGATAGTAATCGACATTGCGGCAATAATGGGGCCAATAAATAAACCCAAGATACCAAACTTGATAATACCTGCAAGCGTCGAGAGGACAGTAATGAGTGAATGGTTCAAAGGGCTCTGATGCTTCATAGAGCTTGAGAGTTTCGTAATTATAATTGGCCGTAACAAGTTATCGATTAAGGTGCCCGCTATGATTGCACCAAAAAATATAATGATAAATGCGCTTGTTGGCTCACCAATTGCAAATAGATAGATTGAGAGAGGTAGCCAAACTAGAACACCTCCAAGGATTGGAATAAAGCTGGCTAGAGCCATTGCAACTCCGAAAAACAAAGCAGGTAGCCCAACCATCATGACGCCAACTGCAAAAGCAACTCCCTGCGTAATGGCCACAAGAAAAACGCTACCAACAAGTGTTAAAGAGAGGCCTGAGAACTGATTCAGAAGCAAGTCATTTATCTTGTTGTCCAGTGGCGAGACTCTTCTTACCTTTTCAATAAAAGAGGGCCCGTCAATATAAAAGTAGTAGAGTGAAATGATAGTGATAATCACAAAAAAGATGAACTGACTTGAGAGGCTTGTTATGCTTTTTAGGATAATGATTGAGAAGTCTGTTACTCCTACAGCAATACTCTCTAAATTGTTTCTAAGCGAATTATCAAGGAACTCTCGAATCGATTCTGTGAGAGGAAGACCCATAATAATTTCATCGGTAATTCTGTTTATTTCGCTGAGCTGAAAGTCGCTCTGAAGTTTGTTAATGAGGGATGTTGTCTCGATACCACTGACAAGAAGGATATATCCAAGCGGCAGTATTAAGAGAATAGTCACAGCGAGTGTCATAATCATTGCTGCCATTTTTTTCGATCTTTTCTCCGACAGACTACTAAAGCTACTATAGGTTGAAATACAGATTAGAAGTGATAAGAAGAGATAAGCTATAAAGGGAGTAAAGAGCCAGACTAATGCAAGGATTGATAGTGCTAAAAGTATAAGTACTAGGCCATTGCCGTGACTATTGTCTATTTTTTCTGACACATTTTCTCCTCAAAAGGGTCTTCCAAAAAAAATATAAATCCTTAATCAAAATTATATCTTAATGATGTCCTTGGGTTTGTATGATGTTTTAGTAAATAATCTTTCTTCAAATTAAGAATCAACTTTCAAACAGTCTTAATGTTTTATTAAATAACTCACCATTTTCGTCAGTAATTGCATCGACAGTTTCAAAATGATCAGCATTATTCACCTCGATGACTTCAAGTGAGGAAAATTTATCAGCAAAAGCTTTGGCATAATCGAGGCTTTGTCGATGCATATCTGGTGGTTCATTGAGTCCATAAGAGAGAATATGAGGAATATCTATAGAGGGCTTTCTATGAATTATGCTGGCTGCTTTTGCCTCTAGTAAGTCCATTCCAAGACCATCGTTTTCTGAGCAATAAAGTATCGGCTCGAAGTCATAAATGCCCGAAACAGCAACTGCAGCATGTAATAGATTTTTTGGCAAAGCCTGGTCTTCCTGACTCCAGTCAGTAAATAGCATCTCAGAGGTGAGATGGCCTCCAGCAGAGTGACCTAAAACATTAAAGTTGTCTCGTGAAATATTTAAATCACTTGAGTTGTTCCAAAGCCATTTGATTGCATTTCGAGCCTGAGGCGCTATTTCTGTAAGTTTGACATCAGGACACATTTGGTAGTTCATTACTGCGACAGAATACCCTCTATTGACAAAAGGCTTAGCAATGAAACTATAGACTGATTTGTCGCCTCTTTGCCAGTAACCACCATGAATATAAAGTATGAATCCCAATGAGTTGTCTTTCGGAGTAAAAAAATCTAGTGTGTTTCTTGGAAGTGGGCCATAATTGAGGTTAAGTGCGTTAATTGACTGTGATCTAAATCTCTCTGACATTTCCATCCATCTAGGGATGTCAGTAGTTTCGTAATCTGGACGAGTGTTTCTGAGCATATATTGCGTCTCAATTTCACCCTGAGTCATCCCTTTATAGACTATATCGTCAGTTGCCTTCATCGTTATTAATAATTATTTTTCTCTGCATAAGATATACTATATCTTTTTAAATTTGCAAATAATATTAGATGGAAACAGCATATCTAGCCGGAGGATGTTTTTGGTGTGTGGAGGCAATTTTTCAGCGTGTTAATGGAATTATTGATTTGAAAAGTGGCTATTGTAATGGATCCACTCAAAACCCATCCTATGAGTCTATATGCACGGGACAAACAGGGCATGCTGAAGTGGTTAAGATTGAATTTGATGAGAGTATAGTTTCGTTTGAAGAGTTGCTTGAGGTCTTTATTGCCACCCATGATCCAACGAGCCTGAATCAGCAGGGGGCAGATAAAGGAACCCAGTATCGATCAGCCATCTTCTATGTGAACGACTCGCAGAAGGAAATTGCAACCTCAGTGATTGGAAATATTAAAGGTGCAGTCACTGAAATTACCGAGCTCGATGTTTTTTATCCAGCTGAAGGCTACCATCAAAACTACTTTAATGACAATTCAAACCAACCTTACTGTCGAATGGTCATTTTGCCAAAAATTCAAAAGTATTTTAGAGACTGACGTTCATGGAAGATCAGGAACTACTTAGATACTCGAAACAAATTATGTTGCCTCAAGTTGACGTTGAGGGTCAACAGAAAATTATGGACTCAACTGTGCTTATTATTGGCATGGGAGGTCTCGGTTCCCCAACAGCGCTCTACCTAGCTGCAGCAGGAGTGGGCCATATTGTAATTGCAGACTTTGATCAAGTTGAGCTATCCAACTTGCAAAGGCAAATCATTCATCAAACTAAGGATATTGGCGATGATAAAGTCAATTCAGCCAAAAATAAATTAACTGAGCTCAATCCAGAAATCAAAGTGACGATTGCTAATGAGCTTATTCATACTGACAACCTTAATGAATTAATCAAAGGGGTTGATATTGTCCTAGATGGAACTGATAACTTCGAAAGTCGTTTTGAAATCAATAAGGTCTGTGTTGAGAATAAGAAGCCGCTGATCTCTGCTGCTGTAGTAAGGTTTGAAGGGCAAGTATCTGTGTTTAAGGGGTATGAAAAAGGTCTTCCCTGTTATCAGTGCTTATACACTGAAGAGGGCGAAGAAAACGACAGCTGTATCGAGAATGGTGTATTGGCTCCCGTTGCTGGATTGATTGGTACTTTGCAGGCCTTGCAGGCAATCAAAGTGATACTGAACTTGGGAGATCAGTTGAGTGGATCGCTGCTTTTGGTTGATGCAATGGATTTAAGTTTTAGAAAGGTAAAAATTGGAAAGGATTCTAAATGTCCTATCTGTAATTAAAATATAGACATAGTATTTAGGAGTAAACGATGATAAATTTTCTTAGTATTTTAATAGCGGTTGGCTTTGGGTATCTCTTTTTTAGAATAGCGAGACCGAAGAATGAATTGTCATCAATATCGATCTTTTATGGAAGAACATTCTTAGCATGGAGCCTTTTTGCCTCCACCTCTTTTTATATCAGACCATTTGTTGTGGATCAAAGCATCAATAATATTATTTATTGGCTAATGATGTCGGCACCATTTGGAATATTTGCTTTTGTATTTGGCTTCCTTTATGGCAAGTTTAAAAATTAAGAATATAGTTCTATCGGGGCGTAGCGCAGCCTGGTAGCGCACTTGACTGGGGGTCAAGTGGTCGCAAGTTCAAATCTTGCCGTCCCGACCAGCTTACTAATTACTTAACCTGATGCATTAATGGAGGATTAATTCCTTTTTGAGTTAAAGTGAAACTTTTTATTAACCAAAGTCTTTCAACATTGCTTTAAGTTCGAGTGAGTGTTGCTCTTCTTCACCAATCATGCTTCTAGCATACTCTTCTAGATAAACTGAAGAATCAGAAACACATTTTAATAACTTTTTATACAAACTCAACGCATGCAATTCATGTTCTAGACTTTCCTCTAAGATATCTTTGATTGAGTGCCTATGAGTCTCTTTAATTTTAGCCACTTTAAGGCTTGGATGACCATCAAGACCAACGAGTAACTCGCCTGCTTGCTGTGCATGGACCATTGATTCAGCAGCCTGCTCCTTGAGAAATGTAACTATGGGTATTCTATAAGGGCCAGTAACCATCAGAGATGAGTGTGTATACCTAACAACACCTGCAAGTTCATATTCAATTATTTCTTTAAAGATATCACACACTTCATTGGTATTCATTTCCTTCATTTCCATATTCGTTCCTATTACATATAATCAAGATAATATTTTTATATTATAAGTAAATCGATCATTAAAAGTATCTAATTTGAATGATAATCATTATCATTAAGTACAAACTTTCCTAATTAGGAAAACTATGATCATAATAAATAAAATATTTTCTAAAATTTACTTATAGTTTTGGTTCTTGAGCGCCATCATTTGGCTTCAGTGAGTCTGCAGCTTTTGTCTCTCTATGGCTAATGTAAATTGTCGACATAAAAATTATGAAACCTCCAACCCAAGTCCAGGTACCAGGAATTTCTGAAAAAATCATCCATCCCAAAAGAGCAATAATAGGTAGTTTTATGAAGCCAATTGGCTCAAGACTTGTAATTTCAGCCATCGAATAGGCTTTGGTCCATGCAAAGTGAGCAAGTGTACCTATAATTGCAATACCCCATAGGTAAATCCAATTTTCAAAACTAGGCCACTGCCAAACTGTAATAGCAGGAACTAAAGTAATTGGAATAAGCATAATAACCATCCACATAACAATTGCTTCAGGTGTATCAGTCAAAGTAAGTTTTTTGACAATTAGAGCGTTAATTGATAGTGCTATAGCTGCAATAATAGAGAGTATTACTCCTAATGAGAAGCCATTGAAACCAGGCTGAACAATAATTAGCATTCCAATAATACCGATAATGATGGCAGCTATTCTTCTAGCCTTAATTATTTCACCTAAAAATAGAGCCGCTCCGATTGTTATAAATAGTGGCTGAGAGAAGCTGATTGCAGTGGCCTGCGCCAAAGGTATGAGAGTTAAACAAGTAAAGCCTGCAATCATACCTATAGCGCCAACAAGAGCTCTCATAAAAAATAACTTCGTATTTTTCATTTTTATAGCGACGATACCTATCGATCTTAATATTGGTAGCATTACAATCAAAGCGAGTAGATTTCGGAAAAAAACGACTTCAAGAACATGTAAGTTTTCGGATGCTTTCCTAATTAAAACAACCATGATTGAAAATAAAACTATAGACAAAAATTTTAAAATTATTGCCTTAGTTTGAGCACTTTGCAATAAAAAGAAACGAACGATTAGCAGATTGTTTAGTTGTTTTTTTAACAATTGAAAGTCTCTAATATTTGATAATCAAACTATACCGTAATAAGACTGAAACTTTTTCATGCTATTTAGATTGAATGATTAGTAATATATAATATATGAATGAAAATTTCTTTAGATAAAATTAAAAAGATTTCTAAAATTTCTACGTTAGTTGCACTAAGCTTTTTAACATTTAGCTGTTTGGATAATTCAGTTAAATTCAAAGAAATAAGCTCTTGGCAAGTGGTTGAGGGATTTAAATAAATCATCTAAAAGATACATAGTTTTTTTATAGTAGCCTGATTATGAAAAGTGATTCAGAAGGAAAGGTTTTATTCAACGAGGAATGCAGTATTTGTAACTTCGAAATAAAGCATTATAAGAAAAGGTCTCAGCTTCAATATGAGAACTGTAGCCAGAAAGGTGACAAATACCTAAAAGCACTCTATGTGGAGTTTCCAGATGGAAGTGAAATTAAGGGAGTTGAAGCTTTCATTTATGTCTGGAGCAACACCAAAGGTTATGGCTGGCTTGCAAAGTTTGTGAGTTTGCCCGGCGTCAATACTTTTGCAAAACTTTTGTATGCCATTCTTGCATTTATTCTTTACTGGCGTTTCAAAATTTTCAATCGAACTCTCTCTAGCTAAAGTCTAGAATAATTCTATATGGTTAAGAGCTCAACAACGCTTACTCATAAAAGAGTTTTAAGCGTCGCTATTCCAATTGTTCTAGCCAACGCAACCATTCCGATTCTGGGAGCAGTTGATACAGCAGTTGTTGGACAGATGGGTCTGGCTGCGCCAATTGGTGCTGTTGGAATAGGCGCTATAATCATTTCAGCCATTTATTGGCTCTTTGGCTTTTTGAGGATGGGAACCACTGGGCTTGCAGCTCAGGCCATTGGATCAAAGGATGATCTGGAGACATCAGCCCTTCTAGTAAGAGGAATCCTCATTGGTCTTAGTGCTGGACTCGTTCTAATAATGACTCAAGTACCTCTTTTTGGCGCAGCACTTGGATTGGCTCCAGCCTCCCTTGAGGTTGAGTCTTTGGCAAAAGAGTATTTGCAAATCAGAGTCTATAGTGCTCCAGCTGCAATAGCTCTCTTTGGAATTACAGGTTGGCTAATTGCAAATGAGAGAACGCGAGCTGTTTTGGTTCTAATGTTGCTTATTAATTCCATCAATATAGTTTTAGATTTTGTCTTTGTTCTCAGACTGGGTTGGGGTGTTGAAGGGGTCGCGCTTGCTACTATTGTTGCAGAGTGGACAGGATTACTTTTTGGATTATGGCTTTCAAAAGAGGGATTTAAAAACGGCTACTGGAGAAACTGGAATCAAATATTTGATAAATCCAGGCTAATCAAGATGGCCAAAGTGAATAGTGATATTTTGATTCGATCAGTTCTGCTTGAGATAGCATTTGTGAGTTTTCTGTTTCTTGGTTCAAGCTTTGATGATGCAACTCTGGCAGCGAATCAGGTACTCATTCAGTTTTTAAATATAACTGCATACGCTATGGATGGCTTTGCATTTGCAGCTGAAGCTTTTGTTGGGCAAGCACTCGGAGCTCGAAACAGAATTTTGTTTCGAAAGTCAGCCGTTATGACAAGTCAGTGGGGCTTTGGGTCCGTTGTTATCATGGCGATTGTTTTTGCATTTTTTGGAAGTAATATTATTGATGTCATGACTACTGCTCCTGATGTAAGGATAGTCAGTCGAGAATACTTGCCCTGGATGGTTTTAGCGCCACTAGTTGGAGCTGCTGCTTGGATGCTAGATGGAATTTTTATAGGGGCTACGAGAACAGCAGATATGAGAAATATGATGTTTATTTCTTTCTGTGTCTATTTATTGATGTTGGCATTATTGCTTCCTAAGTATGGAAATCATGGACTATGGGCATCACTCATTATTTTTTCAATCGCAAGAGGAATTACACTAGGTTTCAAGTACCCGAAGCTTGAGGCTTCTGTTGAAAGTAAATAAATTCAAATAGTTTAGTCTAGGTGACCAAATTTGCCATTATTAAAATCATCAATGGTTTGCCTAATTTCATCATTTGTATTCATCACAAATGGTCCATAAGAGGCTATAGGTTCATCAATCGGTTCACCACTTAGGACCAATATTTCTGCTTCATCTTCAGCTTTTATTGTAAATTCTTTGCCTTTATTTTCAAAAAGCACAAAGTGGTTTGTTGGAGCTCTCTCTTTGTTGTTTATGGTGACATTTCCCTTGATAATTAGAAGTCCAGTATTATGACTCTCATTGAAACTTAAACTCGTTCCCTTTCCTTTGTTGAGTTTAATATTAAAGAGGCTCATTGGAGTAAAAGATGAAGCTGGACCTTTACTTTTTTCAAATTCCCCAGCAATAATATCAATGGTTCCAATTCCATTACCAAGGTCTACTTTCGCTAAATCTTTATTTTCAATATTTTGATACTTTGGTTCAGTCATTTTGTCTTTTGCAGGCAGGTTGACCCAGAGCTGGACCATTTGCATCTCACCCCCTTTTTTACTGAAATTTTTCTCGTGATATTCCTTGTGAAGTATTCCTTTGCCTGAGGTCATCCACTGGATGCCGCCTTCTTCAATAATGCCACCTGCACCCGTACTATCATTGTGCTCAACTTTACCTTTGTATGCAATAGTGACTGTTTCAATGCCTCTATGAGGGTGAGATCCAACGCCGCGAGGAGCCCCATTATTTGGTGGAAAGTAATGAACTGGAGCATAGTCCATTAAAAGGAATGGGCTCATACGTTTCATGGTTAGAGGCTCTCTTCTGCCTAAAATTCCATAAACCCTGAATCCGTCTCCAACGAAATGAAGATTATCTGGTGGAAGAACTGCTTCTATCGACCTTAATGCCATTACTAATAAGCCTTAATGAGAAAATACTAAATTATAGTTGGGTTAACTTTGTTGCAGATAACAAAAGCTGAAAGTCATCTTTTCAAAATATTCAATAATTCAGTATATATAGCCCGTTACTAAGGTATATTGGCTTTGAATCTTTAATTGGTATATAAGTGATTCTTAAAAAACTAATTATTGTTGCAATATTGCTCTCGTTGATTGGATGTCGAGGTGGTAGTTCCTCATCCACAACCGTCAATTCGCCATCAACCTCTTCAACAAACTATGCTTTAGCTGAGTCAACATCTTTCACAGAAGGCAGCTCTTCCTCACAAAACACTATAAAAAGCAGATCGACATGGACAGCAATTGAGGCTGCTGGAGCGACTCACCCTTATGAGCAAATGGGGGTGCATAAGGCCCAATCTTTTTCTAAAGATGGAACTTTTTTGACCGGTGTTGGGGAAACAATACACATAGCAGATTTCTACTGTGATGTTAATCATGATATTTATGCTAATAAAACAATAACAAATTTAGACGATGGTGGTTCTGGAGAAAGTACCTTTGACGCAGCCACATCAAGTAATAATCATTGCCAAGGCGTAGCTATGTTTGCTGCTGGAGACGTGAGCGCCAGAAGCGGCGTGGCACCAGATGCAGATCTAGTTTTATCCAGTATTCGAAAATATGAGGGTTCTAACGAGGGAGATGATTATGCAAGTGATCTAGATGCAGCTAGAGCAGCTGGAGCAATAGCTTCAAATCAAAGCTGGGGTTATACCTCAGGAGGCACTAGTTACAATATCTCTGAACTTGAATCGCTCATATCGAGCAATAGCTTAACGAATGCTCAGGGTTTGGCAAACCTAATGCACGGCTCATCTTCTGGTCAGGCTTTGACGGATGCCAATACTTATGTTACAGCATTAAATAATTTTGAATCCTCAGGGGTTATGGTTTGGTCTGCAGGTAATGATGTTGCTGAGTCCGATGCAAGCGCAATGGCAGGCTTGCCCGAGTTATTTCCTGATCTTGGTGAGGCATGGATAGTTGCTAATGTTGTTCAATATACTGGTGACTCAGATTTATCAAATGCGACTTCATCAGAATTTACATTAAAAGGAAATAAATGTGGCTCAACAGCAGAGTATTGTTTGTCAGTTGATGGGTATGATGTTTATGCAGCAACCTATGTAGACAGTGGAACAAGTGAATATAATTCGTCTAGAATATCTTACGGGTCATCTTGGTCAGCCCCTATGATTTCTGGAGGAGTGGCATTGATGGCTCAAGCTTTCCCAAATCATACATCTGAACAACTAGTAGATAGAATTTTGGCTTCGGCTAATAATGTATGGTTTACACCGGAAGGCAATACAACGTTCACAACGCATGGCAATAGTGTAAAGCATGGTTATCACTCCACTTGGGGTCATGGAATTCCAGATTTCTATGCGGCTTTGAGCCCAATCACTACTGATGGAAATCCAGCTTCAATGTCTGTCTATACTGGCAACTCAATTCAATCAAGTGAATCTAATTCGCTTGGCTCATCATACATATTGCCATCTAGTTCTTTTGGTGATGCAGTTTCTAATGGTTTAATTGGCGAAGTTGGATACGCCTATGATGATTTAAATGGCGGTTTTAATTTTGACATATCTACAAGAGTAGGCACTCCAAGTAATCACGAAACACCAATAAAGTTGTCAGAAGAGCTTTCAAGTTTAGATACTCCAATCATTGATCTAAATATTCACTCTACAGAGAGAAAATTCATTGGAAATGCAGCACCATTATTTAGTAGTAATAATTTAGAGACAAGCCTGACACTGGGTACTAATCCACTACCTGTCCAAAGTTTCTTTGGAAAGGGTTCAGATCCAATAGTCGACTTGTCTGGTTTTAAAACGCCATATCTTGCTTCAAATATTGATGGATTGGGAATCAATACGAATTATAAGCTTGAGAATGCAGTGTTATTGATTGGTGCTTCAAGTCCAATTAAAAGTAGCTATGATAAGAGCAGTTCAATTGGGTCAAGACAATCCATTGTTGCCTCTTTGGAATATGGAAATACTGAAGATTCCAGCCTTACAATCATGACTGGTATTTCTTTAGAGGAAGATAATTTACTAGGGCTTAAGGGAAGGGAGGCATTTTCAACAGTTGGCGCGAAGACAAGCACCATTTATAGTGCTTTAAAAGCACAAAGTCATATTAATGAAAACTTTACCTTAACGGGTTTGGCAACTCTAGCGACAACAAATATGTCAAGGCCTGATTCTAGTTTTATTGATTCAGCTAGTAACGTTAAGTCTTCAAGTCTAGCATTAGTGGCAAGTCAAAAAAATATTTTAGGAGATGATCAATTTTCATTGTCAGTTAGTCAGCCTAATAGAATCAATAGTGGGGAGATGTCAATCAGAATGGCGAATTTAGCTGAATCTGATGGAACAATATCATACAAAAATAAAAGTATTAGTTTGAACGCTGAGGGCAAAGAAATGGCCTATGGCTTATCTTATCGCAAAGATTTTGATGACCGCTTTGGTTTTTCATTGAAACATATTTTGACCTCCAATCTAAACCACATAGAAGACGCCAAGATTGCAAGATCAAGTTATGTTGGTCTGAATTATAAAGATCTTAAATTAGGTTACAACGTTGACTCAACGAACGCTTTAAAGCAAGCCGAAATATCTTATAAATACAGCTTCTAAATTGAATTTATCTAAATCTTGCCAATAAAATATTAACAGACGTTTATATTTCTCATAACTTACAATATTACTTCATCATTTAAATAAGATTTGAATTGAAAAAGAAAATCCTTGTTTTCAAACACATGACTTCTCAGAATCCTGGCATTTTTAGAGACTTTGCAGAGAGTCAAAATATTTCATTTCATGAGGTTGATCTTCATGCAGGCGAGAAAATTCCTGAATTAAGAGACTATGATGCCCTCTGGGTCATGGGCGGCTCTATGAACGTTTGGGAGGAAGATAAGTATCCATGGCTTATCGATGAAAAAGTAGCCATTCGTCAAGCTGTCAAGGATCTGAAAATGCCTTTTCTTGGAATATGTCTGGGCCATCAACTACTCGCTGAAGCGCTAGGCGGAAAGGCAGAGAAAGCTAATAATCATGAAGTCGGTTTGTTCGAAATAACACCAACTATAGAAGGGCAAAATCATCCTCTATTGAATGGTTTTGATTCATCAGAAAAATGGATTAATGTTCACTTAGTAGAGGTCACAGAGGCTCCCCAGGGCTCTAGAATTCTAGCTTCATCAAATCAATGTATGAACCATATCATGCAGGTCTCAGAGAACGCCTATTCTTGTCAATTTCATCCCGAAGTTTGCAGTCACACTTTCGAGGGATGGATGTGCATACCCGGAATTCCAGAGGCACTTGAAGACCTTCTAGGCGTGAAGGGTTTGAGTGACTTTGAGAGTGAGGTTGAAAAAAACCTAAAGTCCAATCGAGAGGCTTCACACACACTATTTAAGAACTGGTGTGGCATAGTCTTCCATTAAATATATTTGATTGAATATATCTTTTAATGGAATGCTCTAAAATATATAAAATTTAGTTTCAACTGAAAAAATGACAGTTAAGAATTGCTCAAAATGTGATCAGGAATTTGGATGTGGCGCTGGAACTGGAAACTGCTGGTGCATGGTCTTTCCTCCAGTAATGTCTCCAACTCTTGAAGAGGACTGCTTTTGTCCATCTTGCCTTGGATTAGCAATCAATGATCGGATAGATTTTTTAGTTGAGGAAAAGGGAATGGAGAGCTTTCAGAAATTTGTTGAGCCATACCGCTCCCAAACAAAACTCATTAAAAACGTAGACTATACTATTGATAATGGGCTCTATGTGTTCAGTAAATGGTACCTAGTAAAACAGGGCGAGTGCTGCAATAACGGCTGTAAAAATTGCCCCTATTAATTTTTAAAATATAACAGGAATAAGAATATGAACGATGATCAGGTTGACAAAATTATTAAAGAGCTCAGAGATATTCGCGGCATTATGAGCAAGGCTTATCAATTGTTTTGGGTTGCAAGCCTATTGCTATTATTGATCCTCATTGTTAATTTTGTTTAATGCTATTCGATAGAATCAGCAGACCAAAACGATGATTAGGAAAATCGTACACATTGGAAACCCAGCGCTTCGTCAAATAGCAGATGAGGTTAAGAGAGATGAAATCAAATCAGCTGAGATTCAAAACCTCATCGATGACCTCATTGAAACCATGAGGGATGCCAACGGCGCAGGTCTGGCCTCTACTCAAATTGCAGTTCCAAAAAGAATCTGCGTGATTGAGGTGAAAAAAAATCCTCGCTACCCATACAAGCCTGATATTCCATTGACTGTTTTAATCAATCCGAAAGTCACTTTCTTAACAGAGGATAGAATTAATGTCTATGAAGGCTGCCTCTCGGTTCCCAACATGAGGGGTAGGGTTGACCGGTGCCCTGAAATTTTAATAGAGACTCTGGATCGAAACGGTGATGAGGTTAGCTTCACCTCAAAAGGAATCAGTGCAGGAACCTTTCAGCATGAGCTAGATCATCTCGATGGACTCATCTATACCGACCGGATGCCTGACTCGAGTTCACTTACATCGCTTGAGGAATTTGCAGAGCATTACGAGGATGACTTTAAGCAGCAAGTCATCAGCATAGTTGACCTGTATGGCAGTTAAATCAGTATTTTTTATTAATGTAGTTCAATTTGAAATCTAGTATAAAAAATATTTGATTTTTCTTCATTCTTATAACTAATTGTTCTTTCATATATATCATTAGAAAGTTTCTATTTTTTAACCAATTTAAAGATAATTCTTATAGATTTAGCCATGTTCTTTCTATATACTCATTACTTGTAGGGATATAAAATTTCCTGCAAGTAAAAAACGGAGAGAGATTGATTAAACTAAAAAAGGAGATAATGTTTTGGAAGATCAAATATTAGCTTTAACGGCTGAAGTAGCCGCTATAAAAGGTGCTGCCGAGGTCACAAACAGGATGTTTGCTGAGGCGTACTATTACGTAACAATTCCTTTGATGGTTCTCATTCATGCTGGCTTCCTTCTCTATGAGATGGGTGCTACACGCTTGCAGAATGTACTGTCATCGGGTGTTAAAAATTTACTCGCGTTCGCGTTTACAATTGCTGCATGGTACCTATTTGGTTGGTGGTTCTACTTTGCCCTGCCAACTTGGCCATTAGACTTTAGTGCTGGTGCCGGATATATGGAGATATCAGGTCTAGAGTATGCAAATGCTATCGCATGGGCCTGGGGCGATTCTGCTCAGTACATGGGACCAAATATGGGTGACAATGCGTCAGGTGTATTCTGGGGTGCTTTTGCTCTATTCGCGGCAACAACTGCGTCGATTGCCTCTGGTGCACTCATCGAGAGAATACAAACCGTAGGTTTTGTAATCTGTGCGGTTGTGCTCGGAACTGCAGCTTGGGGTATTGCAGCGGCATGGGGATGGCACGCTGACGGATGGTTAGTCACTGAGTTTGGTTATCACGACTTTGGTGCTGCTGGTCTTGTGCACGCTGTCGCTGGATTCTTCGCGCTGGGTGTTCTATTGAACTTGGGCCCACGTGTCGGAAAATTCAACGCTGACGGCTCTGCGAATCATCTTGCGGGTCACAATATGCCGCTTACAGTAACTGGCTTAATGCTGATTATTGTTGGATTCTTCGGAT
Organism: uncultured Gammaproteobacteria bacterium; assembly: GCA_902509905.1. GTDB lineage: Bacteria > Pseudomonadota > Gammaproteobacteria > PS1 > Pseudothioglobaceae > Pseudothioglobus. Next base: position 104,700 of record CABWZI010000002.1, read on the forward strand.
TCCTAATGGCTTGTATCATTCTGCCTGGAGAAGGTTGGAGTTGGTACAGTGACAGAGCGACTACCATTTATGGTACTCCAATGACACTTTCGGCACTAGCGTTTAACGTTCCTCTAGCTGCTGCTGGCGGTATTATTGGTGCTTGGGTTATGACTAGAGATCCTTTCTGGATGATGTCTGGCTGTCTAGCAGGTATTATTTCTGTAGCCTCGGGTCTTGATGTGTACTTTGGTTCAACTGTCATAGCTGTTTCTATCCTTGCTGGTATTATTCTTAAGCCGTGTGCGGACTGGCTAGAGGGTCTTGGTATCGATGACGCTGTTGGCTGTGTTACGGTTCACGGAACGATTGGACTATTTGGTGTTGTAATGCTTGGTATTCTGGGTTCTGGTGTTCCAGGACTTGGCGCTTTTGCTCCAGAAGACACTGTTGCAATTAGCCTATTTGGCCAAATTGTCGGTGCAGTTGTCATGTTCTTGCTAGGTTTTGTTCCAGGATACATTGTGTCTTGGATCGTGAACAAAGCTGGCATGTTACGTATCCCAGACGCAGTTCAAGAAAGAGGACTTGATGCAGTGAAAGTTCCTGCACAGGCATACCCTCAAGGTATGGCGAGCCCTGAATCTGAATCTTAATTTTTAAGGAGAATTAATATGGGATATTTTGCTGAATCTTTTACAGAGCTTATGGATGCTGATGGTGCTTGGATGGACATGGGCATGTATATCGGTGCTGGTTCATCAGCCGCTGGCTGGTGGACAGTGATTGCTGTAGTCATGTTGGTAGGAGTCTTAGTTAAAGGCAACTCTGACGAGCAGGATCACTACAAGTAAAAATCTGTAAAAAGTAAAAAAACGAAAAGGGCGGTATGTAAATACTGCCCTTTTTTTTGTTGAATGAGATTGTTATGTTTTCATTTTGTTGTAAGTTTGATGAATGAGCGCCTCTTTTTGTTGTAACTTAATCCAGGCAGCCTCATCAAACTCCTGGGTCGGAGGCTCGTCCATTGCAAAATGCTTATATTCATCAACACCCCTCACTAGCATGGCTGAGTCATTATCAGTTTGAGTCTGATACATGTCCGTAGAAATGTAATTTATGGTTAATCCAATTCTTCGATTACTGCTTTCATTTGGGTACGAGGTGTGCATTGTCCATCCGTGATGAAGAGAAGCCTCTCCAGCCTTTAATGGGACGCTCACCGAATCACTTTCAGAGACATTTTCAATCGTTTGGCCATGATGAAGAAGATTGTGTTTGTCAACCGTAGTTCTATGAGGAATTTTTCCATTTTTGTGGCTTCCAGGAATCATGTGCATGCACCCATTCTCCTCAGTTGCATCAGACAGGGCGACCCAAGCAGCCACCTGTTTATCGTCGTTAAAACCCCAGTAGGTCAGATCTTGATGCCAACTGATGTGTGTTTTAGAGTAAGGCTCCTTGATGACAAATGAAGTGTTATAAAGCAGAATGTTGGGTCCTATGAGAGACTCAATCTTATCCAAGAGCTTTTCATTGATTGCTAGTTGGTAAGCAAAATCAAGCGCGGTATGAATCTTGTATCGATAGTTTAATAACTCAATCTTTGATTCAGTTTTCTCAAGGATGTTGCGATACTCTCGTGCAAGAGATCTATCGATGATGGAGATCGGCGAATAAAAACCATTCTTTTCATACTCTTCTTTTAAACTGCCCATTAAATACTCCCTCAATACTTAATTTGAGGGAATTATATTGCGAGATTAAACTTTTAGCAACAGTCTTGCTGGATCCTCTAGAGCTTCCTTGATTGAAATTAAGAATTGTACCGCTTCTTTACCGTCAATTATTCTGTGGTCATAAGACAGTGCAAGATACATCATTGGCCTGATGACAACTTCTCCATTCACAGCGACAGGGCGATCCTGAGTTTTATGCATGCCCAGAATAGCGCTTTGCGGTGAATTCAAGATCGGAGTAGACATAAGTGAACCAAAGACCCCACCGTTGGATATGGTAAAGGTACCCCCGCTCATTTCTTCAATGCCTAGTGTTCCATCTTGGGCGCGAACAGCAAAGTCTACAATGCCTTTCTCAATGTCATGCATGCCCATTTTATGGGCATCACGAAGCACTGGAACGACCAGGCCGCGATCAGATGAAACTGCCACAGAAACATCACAGTAAGCATGATAGACAATATCCTCGCCATCAATGTAGGCATTGACCGTTGGAAACTTTTTGAGCGACTCTACTGCAGCTTTGACAAAGAAAGACATAAAGCCGAGCTTAACAGAATACTTTTTCTCAAAGGCCTCTTTGTAGCTCGCTCTCATTGAGAGTATCTCAGTCATATCAACTTCATTGAAGGTGGTCAGCATCGCTGTATTTTGAGTCGCTGAGTGAAGCTTGTTGGCAATAGTCTTTCGAATTCGTGTCATAGGCACTCTCTCTTCCATTCGTTTACCTATCGGCTTTGAAATGGAAGGCTCGGGAGTGGGCTCAGAGACCACTTTGGGAGTGTCTGGAGTATTGTCTTGTTCTTTTGCAGAATTCTCTTGAATTGCTTCAGGCTCATTGTTCTCTATAGGAGAGCTCTCTCCCACTTTTTCTTCAGAATTATCTTGAGTCTCTTTAGATTGCCCATCCTCAGAACCAGCCTCGTCATCAATGAGTCCTAGAACCTGCTTCTCAGATACGGTTTCTCCCTCTTCAGCTGTAATTTCAGATAAAACGCCAGCCTCTTCTGCAGGGACCTCTAAAACAACTTTGTCCGTCTCTATTTCAACAATGACATCATCAAGCTCAACGTAGTCACCCGGTTTCTTATGCCATGCAGCAACAGTTGCTTCAGTAATTGATTCTGGCAGAACAGGTACTTTTATTTCTTTCATTTCTTAACGCTCCTGGCTTTATCTATAGGCTGAATACCTAATGCTTTTTCAATGATATGACTCTGATTGATGTTGTGAAGTCTGACACTGCCTTCTGCAGGTGCAGCGTAGAGATCACGAGCAACAACATGAAGAGTATGACCTTTGGTAAGGTTTCTCATAAAGTTATGTCTGGAAGTGTACCATGCGCCCTGATTAATCGGCTCTTCCTGACACCAAATCACATCCTTAGCATTGGTAAACTTCTTGATTTCCAATGTGAGAGCTTCATGAGGGAACGGGTAAAGCTGCTCGACTCTGAGAATTGCTACATTATTGAGCTGATCATCTTGACGCCTAGTTAAAAGTTCATAGAAAACCTTGCCACTACAAAGAACAACTCTATCTACTTTATTAGGTTTAATGTTGTCGTAACGCTCTTCAATTACAACTTTAAATTTTTCATCTGTAAACCTAAAGAGAGGAGATGAGGCGAGTGGATTTCGAAGTAAGCTCTTTGGCGTCATGATAATGAGCGGCGCTCGGAACTTTCTCAAAATCTGTCTTCTCATTAAATGAAATATTTGAGCTGCAGTCGATGGCACGCAGACCTGCATGTTGTGACTGGCACAAAGCTGAAGAAAACGCTCAAGTCGACCTGAAGAGTGCTCAGGTCCCTGGCCCTCAAGGCCATGAGGAAGCAGCATAACAAGGTTTGAAAGGCGACCCCATTTGGCCTCACCGGACGATATAAACTGATCAATGATAGCCTGCGCTCCATTAACAAAGTCACCAAACTGAGCCTCCCAAATGACTAGTGATTCTGGGTTAGCAGTTGCGTAACCGTACTCAAATCCTAGAGCAGCCTCCTCTGACAAGATAGAGTCAAAGATTTGAACTCTGCCTTGCTTTTCGCTAATATTTTTGAGCGGGGTGTACTGTTCATTTACAAGTTGATTATGAAGGACCGCATTTCTATGAAAAAATGTTCCCCTTCCGCAGTCCTGTCCAGTTAGTCTGATCGGAACACCGTTCTCTGTCAGGCTGGCGTAGGCTAATGTTTCGGCAAAACCCCAGTCAGCATTAATTTTTCCATCCGCCATTTTTTGCCTATCCTGCATTATTTTTTTAACGCGCGGATGAATTTCAAATCCATCAGGAATGTGTTGTAGTTTTTTGTTCAGAACTTTAATGCGCTTTTTACTGATGGCTGATTCATAAGGATCATGCCAAGTAACATCAAAGTAATCCGCCCAAAGCAGCTCCCAAGCTCTTTTGTTTTTAGGCTCTAAAATGTTGTAAGCGACTCTGTTTCCTTCCTTGAGTTCTTTGCGGTAATCATTGACCATGGCGTCTACTTCTGTTTGAGAAATGACCCCTTGCTTCATTAGTGAGGCTGCATAATTAACTCTGGTAGTAGGTAAGTTCCTTATCGCTTCATACATCAGCGGCTGAGTAACCGCAGGCTCATCAGCCTCGTTGTGACCATGTCTTCGATAACACATCAAATCAATCACGACGTCCTTCTTGTAGCGCATCCGGTAGTCCAGCGCAAGCTTTGTAATAAAACTCACCATCTCCGGGTCCTCAGCGTTGACATGAAATACAGGAGCATTGATCATCTTAACAACATCCGTGCAGTAGTCTGTTGACCTGGCATCATCCTGCTTGGATGTTGTAAATCCAATTTGATTATTGATAATAATGTGAACTGTTCCTTGCGTCCTGTAACCTCTGGATTGAGACATATTCAGTGTCTCCATGACCACTCCCTGTCCAGAGAAGGCAGCATCACCATGAATAAGAACTGGAAGAATTTGCTGTCTCTCAGACTCGTCATTTTTATCTTGATGGTATCTTGCATAGCCCTCAATCACTGGATTGACTAACTCCAGGTGAGATGGGTTAAACATGAGAGCAAGGTGAACATCTTTTTTTGAAGTTTGTATGTCGGACGAAAAACCTTGGTGGTATTTAACATCTCCGGTTTGCTTTTTACTGAGGCCAAGATCGCCAGCAAACTCCTTAAAGAGATTCTCTGCCCTTTTACCCATAATATTGATGAGTACATTGAGCCTGCCTCTATGAGCCATTCCAAGACAAATCCGCTTCATCGCATGCTCACCAGAATGCTCAATCAAAACGTTTAGGAGCGGAATGAGCGTATCACTCCCCTCTAGTGAAAATCTTTTTTGACCGACATACTTATTGTGAAGAAATTTCTCAAAGACTTCGGCGGCGGTGATTCTCTGAAGTAGCCATTTTTTGTATTCTGGAGTATTGTCACTTTCCAACGACATGGTTTCAATTTTAGTTTGAATCCATTTTCTTTCTTCAAGATTGGGGATATGCATGTACTCGACACCAAGACTGCTACAATAAGTTTTGTTGAGGGAGTCAAATAGCTCTCTGAGGGTTGAACAGTTTGGGCCTTGATAGGATCCCATATCAAAAGTCTTATCTAGATCGGACTCATTGAGTCCAAACTCCTCTAGAGTAAAGGGTGGAGTCGAGTGGTGTCTGGGTCTTTGCAGAGGGTCCAACTTTGCTCTTAAGTGGCCAGAGAATCTAAACGCATAGATCAGTCTTAAAACGCCCAGCTGAGCGGCGCTTTGGGTTGGTCTCATCTGAGCTACATTAGATTCAAAATTTGATTCGCCATAACTTATAAAGCGACTGACCACATCCTCATGCGAGTTAGAATTCTCTTTCATTATTCCTATGCTTTATGGGGGAAGATTTGTGATGTTTTTTAATTTTTTGGTACAGGTAAAATTCGCCAATATTGCTGATTATTAGCATGCAATTTTGCATTTGCTGTTGAATTAAAATATTCACAATTTGTGAGTTTAATTTTTTTAATCAAATTATATAGAGATTAGCCGCTCTCATTGTTTAATTATTTAAAAATTTGCATTACAAATAGTAGGGAAATCCAGATCAAAATAAAGCTCTTTTCGATGGTTTTTATTCTATTTTCTTGAATAAACAGTTTTCATAGAAAACAATCATCCAAACTAAGTTATTCATAGTAAAAAAATTTAAATATCGATTTAAATCATAAAAATCTTCAAAGAAACAGTAAAATTTCACCAATTTAAGTTAGATGAATACCATGAACAATTTTATTAAGATGCTTCAAGACAAGAGCCACATCTTAGCTGATGGAGCAACTGGTACAAATTTGTTCGGGATGGGTCTCGAGACTGGTGATCCTCCAGAGCCATGGAACATAAATCACAAAGATCGTATACGATCTTTACATCAAGGCTTCGTTGATGCAGGGTCAGATTTGTTTTTAACGAATAGCTTTGGGGGAACCTCTTTTAGACTCAAATTACATAACCTAGAAAAGAGAGTCTTTGAACTCAACAAAGCGGCAGGAGCTATTGCGAGAGAGGTAGCTGATCAAGCTGATCGGTTGGTTATTGTTGCAGGTTCTATGGGACCTACTGGTGAGATGATTGAGCCGCATGGCCTCATGACACCTCGAGAGGCAACAGACGCCTTTAGAGCTCAAGCTGAAGGTCTGGCAGAGGGTGGAGCAGATGTATTATGGCTTGAGACCATGTACGCGATGGAGGAGTTAGAAGCTGCAATGGATGCTGTTAAGGATATTGGGCTTCCAGTCTGCGCAACAATGAGTTTTGATACAGCTGGAAAGACGATGATGGGTATTACCCCGTCTAATCTTGCCAAAAGATCTAAAGATCTTAATTTGAGTGGTTTCGGAGCCAACTGTGGAATTGGCGCGCCAGATCTTTTAGCAACTATCAACGATATTTCCAAAAATGTTGATCCTGGAACCGTTGTTATTTCGAAAGCGAACTGCGGTATTCCAGAGTTTGTTGATGGCAACATTACATATTCAGGGACCGAAGAGCTCATGTCGGAGTATGTGCAGGTTGCGATAAATTCTGGCGCTAAAATTATTGGGGGTTGCTGTGGCACTAGCTTTGATCATGTCAGGGCCATGCGAAAAGCAATGGATGAGCATGTTGTTTCTTCTCCTCCAACGCTCGAAGAAATTGAAGCAAGAGTTGGTCCTATGTCTGAAGGCTCAAAGTCAATCTTTCAGGGTGACGACTCTAAGCCCAAAAAGCAGAGAAGAAGTAGGCGCTCGAGGGCTTAGTTAAATTATTCTAGTTTATAATTTTAAAATTCTTTAATCTAGTAATTTTCCCTGTAGTATAATTTTTTTTATTCTTAGTAAATTATTCTATTGTGGCTGTCTCAAGTAAAACAATACCTAAAGAGAAGGGCGTATCCATTATCAATAAAAATCTTCCAAGCTTTGGGAGTGATAAGCAGTTAGAGGCATCAATAGGTAAGCAGGTGCGTATGGCAAGAAAAAATGCTGGAGTAACGCTGCAGCAACTGTCTAAGCAGTCACTCCTCTCTGCAAGTATGCTTTCAAAAATAGAGAATGGCCAGATTAGTGCATCCCTAAAAACAATCCAGTTGATTTGCCATGCACTCAACATTTCTATTACCTCACTTTTTAAGCAGCATGATAAAGATGTAGAGCCGACCTTCATCAAGTCAGGTAACGGGTTAACGATAGAGAGGGCTGGTTCAGATGAGAGTCGACACTATCAATTGCTTGGGCACACTGTTGGAGGGTCCCTAAAGGTTGAGCCGTGTTTAATTACAATCACTTCTCGAGATTATGAGTTTCCTGAATTTCAGCATAAAGGGGTAGAGTTCATTTATATGCTTAAGGGGCAGATGGATTATTTTTATGGCAACAAGGTCTACCACTTCAAAAAAGGGGACTCGCTCTATTTTGATTCTGATACACCCCATGGCCCTAAAAAGATTATAAGTGATGAGTGCCAGTTTCTGACCATTATCTCTTCCAATGCGTCTGATTGATCAAATCATTAATGATTTAGTCGATTTATAATCAAAAAAAACCTTCCTTTATTCAAAACCTTTCCAGTTTTTTTTCTTGTTTTTTCTTAAAAAAATAGAAGAAAATCAAGACTTTATTTAATTTCTTTAAAATAAAAAAAATTTCTTGACAATGGAATATCAACAGGAGTATACTCCAATCTTAATTTACTGAAACCTTGCTTTTTTAAGGTTATAGATTGATTTAAGTTTGGAGTGTTTTTATCAATTATTAAAGGTAAATTGTCTGGTTTTTATTTGGGTTAATTAATTACGAATCTAAATAGAATCTACTAGGGGGCAAATCTTAAAAAGATTTTTTTTATTTTTTCGGAGAGATTAAATGACAGATTTAGAACAACACGTTAATGAACCTGGACGCGATAAACTTGTAAAAGAAGTAAAAGCAAAAATCGATGCTTTAGGTGTTACATATGTATATTATCAATTTGTATCAGTAACTGGCCGTATTGTCGGCAAAGGTATACCTGCACGCCACTGGGAAAGATTGGCTGAGAAGGGTTTTCAATTAGTTTACGGATCAACAGCAAACTTATTTGTGGATCGCCATGGAAATTATATTGGTTATGGTCCAGAGTCATCAGAACTTGTTGGTATTCCTGATCCAGATACATTCTGCCAGCTTCCATGGGACAAGAGAGTTGCAAGAGTTTTTTGTAGACTTTATAGGAATCGTGAAGAGCGTGAGAATCCGGGCGCGGCATTAACTTCTGACTGTAGAGGAAATCTTTACAGACTGCACAAAGAATTCCAAGATCAGTACGGACTAGACATGCGCTGCGGTACTGAGCCTGAAATGATGTGGCTTAAGAGAGGCGAAGATGGTGGCACTAATGGCGGCGTGACGAAGCCGAACTGTTACCATATCGATCAATTTGAAGAGCTTCGCCCAGTATTCATGAAGGTTATTGAGTACTCTGAGCAAATGGGCCTTGATATTATCCAGGGTGACCACGAAGATGCACCTGGCCAGTTAGAGCTTAACACTCAGTTCGATGACGTTTTACGAAATGCCGACCGATTGACAACTTACCGCCAAATTTGTGCACAGGTGGCTCGTGAGTTTGGCCTTATTGCATGCTTTATGAGTAAACCTTTTATGGGTGTTTCGGCTTCAGGCTGTCACCACAATATGTCATTATGGAAAGGTGGTAAAGATGTTTTTCATCCTGAGATTGCTGCGGGTGATGGTGAGCTTCCTGGAATGCCAGGAGTCTTTACATATAAAGAAGGCGGTGAAAATACATTCATGCCCGACCCATCTATCGATGAAAAAATGCCTGGACCAATTGGTCTGAACTCAATCGGAGGCGTAATTAAACATTTACCTGCATTAACGTCAATTGGCTCTTCAACGGTGAACTCGTACAGAAGACTATGGGATACAGGGTTCTGGGCTCCAATCTTTGCTGACTGGGGTTATCAAAACAGAACTTGTGCACTTCGTGTTTCTGCGCCAGGTCGCTTTGAGTATCGCTCGGTTGACTCTATGGTAAACCCATATCTAATGGGTTCTGCGCTTCTTAAAGCTATGGGTGATGGAATCGATAACAATATCGATGCAGGTGAAGCGGAAGAGAGAAATATTTATGAGGCGATGGAGGCTGGTAAAGATGTTAAGAAATTACCAATGTCTCTTGGAGAGGCAATGACTGAACTTGCAAATGATGAGGTCATTAAGTCTGCTATGCCGGATGAGATGTATAAGGTTTACCACCATTATAAGACTGATGAGTGGGAGCGTTTCAATCACACGGTTACAGATTGGGATATTGAAACTTATTTGGACTGCTTGCCATAGGCCAGTTTCTTTTAAGTTTAATTAGAGTGCCCGCCTAACGGCGGGCAATTTTCAGGGAAAGGGAGATTATATGTGCGGAATAGCAGGAATTATTCATAAGAATGCCGGCAAAGATGTAAACATTGGTGAGCAAATGACAGCAATGTTGCAGGCTTTGAAGCATAGGGGTCCAGATTCAACTGGATACGCTATGTATGGGGAAGACAATGGTAACCATGTGGTTAGATTTAAGGTTGCTGAGGCAGCTGACCTAGAGGGAAGTTTTGATATACACTCAGCGATTGAAGATAGAATCGCTGCTGTTAACACGAGAATGGAAGATCTAGGTGCAAAGATCGTAAAGAAAGAGAGCGCAACTGAATACTCACATCGCTACGAGATTCAATTCTCAGGTGACATGAAAAAATTGGCAGACTTTGTTGAGGATATTGAGGGCGTTGAGATCTTATCAATTGGTAATTCTCTTGAATTAATTAAGGATCTTGGGGATGCTGCAGAAGTTTCTGAACAGTATGGACTGAATGACTTCAATGGTACTCACGGAATTGGACATACAAGAATGGCAACCGAGTCAGATGTTGATATTCGATCTGCACACCCCTACTGGGCATATCCATTCAGTGATGTGTCTGTTGTTCATAATGGACAGCTAACAAACTACTGGACAAATAGACGTGCACTTGAGTTAAAAGGACATCGCTTTTCTTCAAACTGCGACTCTGAACTTATTGCGGTCTATATAGCTGACAGAATGAATCAAGGTTCAGATCTTGAAACGGCTATGAAGGACTCTGTTGAATATCTAGACGGGGTGTTTACTTATTTAGTAGCAACTAGGGATCAACTTGGTATGGCTAAGGACGTTATGGCCGCCAAACCTATGGTTGTCTATGAGGGTGATGACATGATTGCTTTGGCTTCTGAAGAGGTGGCAATAAGAACGTTGTTTGATCATCGCATTGAAACATTTGACCCATATCACGGGGAGGTAAAAGTATGGCAAAACTAAAACAGGATAAGTCTCATGAAATGGGGCTTCATGAGGAGCAGCTAAAAGGAAGAACTCAGCAGAGATTTTTCTCGATTGATGAAAGTGAAAATCTGACGTATTTTCATTCTTTTGACGTCGATACAAGCAAGAGTGCGACGATTGATGCCCTAGACATGACTCCTAGAGAAATTAATCGTGAGATTAGAGCGTTAATGGAAAAGGGTATTGGTAATATTACAGTTGATAACCCGATGTCAAGACATGGTGTTGGTGTTGGTATCTTAAACCGTCTCAACCTAACATTTAGTGATAGCTTAGGATATTTTGGTTGTGGACTGATCGATGGACCAAATGTTCATATCAAGGGTCGAGTTGGCTGGTCATGTGCTGAAAACATGATGGCTGGAACGGTCGTTATTGATGGCAACGCTGGCTCAACTTTTGGCGCTGCAATCCGTGGTGGCGACCTTGTTTGTAAAGGGAGTGTTGGTGCAAGAACAGGGATTGACCAAAAGGGCGGGACCATTATCGTTGGCGGTAAAACAGGTGCTTTCTCTGGATTTATGATGCAGCGTGGTCGAATGATCATACTTGGTGATGCAGGGATGAACTTAGGTGACTCAATGTATGACGGCACTATTTATGTAGGCGGTGAAGTTGAAGATCTCGGAGTGGACTGCGTTCCAGGAGAGATGACTGAACTCGATATTCGTTATCTTACTGAAAAATTAGGTAACTACGGTATGAAGGCTCCAAATGGCGTTGAGAAGATGCAAAAGTATGTTTCTGGTAAGACGTTATGGAACTATGACAATTTAGAGCCTAACGAGAAAAAACTTATTCTTTAATCGGACTTTTAACAAATTTAACTAAAGGAAATATTATGAGTGATATAGACGAAAAAAGCAGACTAGGTAAAAGTTTTATCTTTCCTAAAGGTGTGATGGATGACATCCATATCAAATCTGATTTGGGTCGTTACAGAATGAGAGGTTTCTCTCTATTCAAAAAGATTCCGACATGGGACGATTTGACTTTTATGCCGGGAACTCTGACGCGTTTCGTTATCGAGGGCTACAGAGAGAAGTGTTTAACTAAAACTATCATTGGTCCTGAAGCGCCAAGACCGTTAGAGCTTGACATTCCTATCTACATTACAGGCATGAGCTTTGGAGCTTTAAGCTATGAAGCTAAAACGGCTTTGGCAAGAGGTGCAACTATGGCTGGAACTGCAACGTGTTCTGGAGAGGGCGGAATGATCCCTGATGAGAGACGCTATTCAGACAAGTGGTTTTATCAGTGTATTCAGTCTCGTTATGGTTTTAACCCAAACCATTTACGTCTTGCTGACAGTGTTGAGTTTTTCATTGGACAAGGATGTAAAGTTGGTCTTGGTGGGCACCTAATGGGTCAAAAAGTGACAGATCAGGTTGCTGAGATGCGTTCTTTACCGGCAGGTATTGATCAGCGTTCTCCTGCTAGGCATCCAGATTGGTTAGGACCGGATGATTTGGCTCTTAAAATTGAAGAGATTCGTGAAGCAACAGATGGACAAATCCCAATTCAATTAAAGCTTGGCGCTGCTAGAGTCTACGATGACGTTCGTATGGCTGCTAAAACTGGTTGTGACAGTATCTATATTGATGGTATGGAAGGCGGAACCGCTGCTGGGCCTCATCTAGCTACTGAAGAAACTGGCGTACCAGGAATTGCTGCGATTCGTCAGGCTAGAAGAGCGATTGACGATGTCGGCATGACAGGTAGAATCTCACTGGTTTATGCTGGCGGTATTCGTAACGGTGGTGACGTTGCAAAGGCTGTAGCTTTAGGTGCTGACGCAGTTGCGATCGGCCATGCTTCGCTTATGGCGCTTAACTGCAATAGAGATATTCCTGAAGCAGATTATCCTAAAGAAATGGGTGTTAATGCGGGCGAGTGTTATCACTGTCATACAGGTCGTTGTCCTGTTGGTGTTGCGACTCAAGATCCAGTTCTAAGGCAGAGACTAGATCCAGATGCAGCTTCAGAGAGAGTCTATAACTTTCTACATACCTTAGCGATAGAGTGCCAGCTTTTTGCTCGTGCTTGTGGTAAGACAAATATTCACTCACTAGAGCCAGAAGATTTGGCTGCTTTAACTATGGAAGCATCAGCATGTGCTCAAGTTCCTATTGCGGGTTCACAACACACTGTTGGTCGTCCAGATTTGACACGCTTTTAAAGATAGGAGAAATTATGAGCAATAAAGAAGAAGAGTTTGTTGTTGGAGCTGATGGTCTTGACACTGATCGTGAAAAAGATATTGGTCAGCATATTGGTTATCGATATGACGTAAACCTTGTTCCTGACCTTAAGTTTATTACTCCTTTCTTGCAGAAGTATATTGACAAGATGGGTTGGAAAGATTTGAACTGGTTAGAGGACGTTCATATGGGTTATGAAGAGGATCAAGCCGCTGTATTTGATAGAAATATTAACGGCTGGGTCACAATTCCTGATTCCATTAAACTCCCTGATAATCAGCAAGAAAGGGATATGATTGCACGTGAGCTTTTGATTAAGTTCCAAATGTCAGAGAATCATCCAATGGTAGATCTTAATAACGCTTACCGTAAATTCTAATTATAGTAAGTGAATTAGAAGGGGAGATTTTAAAGAGACACTCTCAATAATCTCTCTCCTTGGTTTTTCGGCACCTCACCCCCTGAGGTGCTGAATAAACTGAAAATATTCTTTTGAGTATGGAATTATTCTTAAAAATGAATTTATTCAAAATAATCAACAGATAATTCTATGTATACTCAAACATTATTAAAAGGGGTTTTTAATTAATGAGAGTTTCAAATATTAGATATGATGGAGATTGTGAAACCTATCAAATCCATGGTGGTGAAGCGATCTCGATAGATTTAAAAAAAGGCGATTCAGTAGAAGTTGTAGATGTTGAAGGAGATCAAAATTGCAGTGTTTTAGCATTTGACTCTAAAAAAGTTTCCGCATTAAACTCCTTAAATTGGAGAACAAAGCCGAACAAAAAAACAAATAAAATTCCCTCTAAAGATTGCTCAGAAGTTCTTATAGAGGTTCTCAATTCAAATAACATTAATTCAAAAGAGCTTAATAGCACCGAGCTATTTTCAGATTCAAGTCCGGCTAAATCGCGTCAATCCTTTTACATAGATAATGACCTGATGTGTGTGTTTGATGCTGAGGGTGGTCCGATGCTGGTCGATCAGCAAAATTCACCAACAGAGATTTTGATTAATGTTCTCAGAAAAAATCCAACAAAACCTTCTGAGCGTTTACCTGAAGCTCTAGCAAAACCATCACAAGAGATTCGAGTCAAAGATTCCACTGCGGTTGCTTATAAAGTTAAAGCAGGAGAGTACATTCAAATCATAGATGTCGAAGGTCAACAGTGTTCAGATTTTCAAGCTTTTTTAGTTCAAGATTTAAATAATAATGTTGAGTTGTGTCTTGATCCGACGGTGACTCGTTCACAAATGCTGGCCAGTTATCCTGCCCCAGGGACTCACGACAAGTTTTATAACCAAAACTCGATACCACTAGTTGAGGTGATTCAAGATACGGTTTGTCGTCACGACACTTTCGGTCTGGCATGTAACGCTAAGTATTACGAGGATCGCGGCTTCCCAGGCCACATAAGTTGTACAGATAACTTTAATTCTTCTCTGGCTGAGTATGGAGTTAAACCGCGAAGAAACTGGGCTGCAGTGAATCTCTTCTTTAATACCGCTATAGAAGAGTGCCATTCATTGACTTCGGATGTCTCTTGGTCAAGGCCTGGAGATTACGTTTTATTGAGAGCAGTTGACGACCTTGTATGCGTCTCTTCAGCTTGTCCAGATGACACAACCTCAGCCAATGGCTGGAATCCAACTGATATTCATGTTAGGATTTATGACGAATCTAATAATTTTTCATCGGCAACGGCTTTTAGGCCTGACCCACAATCCATTCCGACTATGACAAAAGAAACTGGTTTTCACAAAAATACTTCTAAATTAACTAAAAACTTTGACAACTATAACGGCTATTGGTTACCGCTTGAATATGAAAATTTGGGGGCAATCAAAGAGTACTGGCAGTGCCGTGAAGGGGTGGTCATGATTGACCTCGCGCCGCTGAGAAAGTTTGAAGTGTATGGTCAAGATGCCGAGGCTTTGATGCAGTATGCCATTACTAAGGATGTGCGTAAGCTAGCCATTGGACAGGTGGTCTACTCAGCAATGTGCTATGACAACGGCTGTATGGTAGATGATGGAACGCTTTTCCGACTGGATGAAAATAACTTCCGCTGGATTGGCGGTTCTGATGATGGTGGTAAACTGCTCAGAAAGATTGCAGAGGATAGGGGTCTGGATGTTCGAGTCAAGTCCTCTACAGACCAACTTCATAACGTAGCAGTTCAAGGGCCAAAAAGTAGAGAGACCCTATCTAAAATTATTTGGACACCCAAATTACAGACCACGATAGAAGACCTTAAATGGTTTCGTTTCACGATTGGACGAATTGGTGGTGAGTTTGGTATACCTGTGATGGTTTCCAGAACGGGTTATTCTGGTGAGCTTGGTTATGAGGTATTCGCTCATCCTAAAGATTGCGAGGCCGTTTGGGATGCAATCGCAGAGGCTGGTGAGGAGTTTGGTATCTGTCCTCTTGGGCTTAATGCGCTTGATATGCTTCGCATTGAGGCCGGCTTAATCTTTGCAGGTTATGAGTTCTGTGACCAGACAGATCCATTCGAGGCTGGTATTTCGTTTACAGTTCCGCTCAAGACTAAAGAGGATGATTTTTCTGGAAAAGAATCTTTAATTCTTCGCAAGAATTCTCCACAAAGAGTATTGGTTGGGTTAGAATTAGATAGTAATGAGGTTGCGCTCCATGGAGATGGGGTGTATATTGGAAAGCAACAGATTGGAATAATTACCAGTGCAACGCGTTCGCCAATTCTTAAAAAGAACATTGCACTATGCAGAATTTCAGTTTCAGAATCCGAGATTGGTACTGAAGTTGAGGTAGGAAAATTAGATGGACATCATAAAAGGTTAGCCGCAAAAGTTGTTCGCTTTCCGTTTTATGACCCTGAAAAAACTAGAGTTCGGATGTAGTTTTTTCAGTAAAGGAATATCTCAGATAAGTAATTGTATTTGAGATTGTAAGTGTGATTTTTAGGACTATATTTGTTATAAAAATCATTTTTAAGTTGAATGTTTTAAGGTTTTTATAGTCTTAAAAATGTTTAATTAATTAAATA
>CABWZI010000003.1 GCA_902509905.1 uncultured Gammaproteobacteria bacterium
AACATCGTCGGTAATGTTTAGATGACCCACAATACCTACAGCGCCTCCAATCATGCATCTTTTACCAATTTTTGTTGATCCAGCAATACCTGTTTTTGCAGCAATAGCGGTATCTTCTCCAATAATCACATTGTGGGCAATGTGAATCAGGTTATCAATCTTTACACCATCATGAATTTCAGTATTTGACATAGAACCTCTGTCAATAGTTGTATTGGCACCAATTGATACATTGTTTCCAATGAATACATTTCCCAAGTGAGCTATGGAGTTCCATTTTTTGTTATTTCTTGCATTTCCAAAACCTTCTGAGCCTATTACAGCTCCCGGAGATATGATGCAATTATCTCCAATAATACTGCCACGTTGAATTATAACGTTTGATTCAATCAGACAACCTTGACCAATATTGGTGTCGTCTTCTATAACACAATTGTGATGAATGATTGTTTCAGGGCCAATCTCAACATTTTTCCCAATTAAAGAGCTCGAAGCAATTTCGGTATTTGGATAACTGACTTCATTTCCAAAAGATAAATCATCAATATCTTGAGTTTGTTTAAACTTATGAGAAAGTAATGAATATGCTAGATAAACATTTTTAACAATAATTGCATTAGTTTTACAATAACCTTTAAGCTCCTGGTTAACTATAATTGCCCCAGCTTGTGAGTTAATCATAGCGTCTTTGTACTTTTCACTTACGGTATATGAAATCTCATTTATGTCTGCATTTACTAGAGAGTTGAGTCCATAGATTTCTTTAGTGTTGTCACCTTCGATTGAGCCTTCAATCAAATTAGCAATTTCTTCTAGTGTAAGTTTCATAGTTTTTCAATTTCAGCAATTATTTCTTTTGATATGTCTACCTTGTCACTTACAAAAGCTATATTTTCATAAAGAATGAGATCATAATTCTCTCTCTTTGCATATTCATTAATCGTTTGATTTACAAGAATTTCAATTTCTTTAAGTAAAGCAATTTTTTTATTATTCATGGTATTTTGCCAAAACTCCGTTTCCTTCCTAAAGCTTTGCTCTAAGTTTGAAAGTTTTGCTAATTCATCTTCAATAGATTTGTTTGAATCAGATTTTAGAATTTCATCAATTTTTGTTCTAACTAATTCAATATGATTATATAAATCTAATAGCTCCTGTTTCTTAGGTTCAAATTCACTTGAAATTTGATCAAGGCTTGTTTTGTATTGAGATAAGCTAGTTACAACTTGATTAGTATCAATAAAACCAATTTTGATATTTTCAGCATTGGTCGATAAGCACAGAAAACAAAAAAACAGTATTACTAAAACCTTCATAGAGGTATTAGAAGCCAGTTCCTAGTGAGAAACCAAAATCTTCAATAATATCACCATCTTTTTTAAGTATTGGTGTAGAAATAAATGCACCAATAGAACCAATTGGGCTTAGATAAGCAAATCCAAGGCCGGTAGACATTCTTAAATCATCAAGCTTAATATTTGAACTTTTTTCAAAAATATTACCTGCATCAATAAAAGCACTCATTCTCATTTTTTCATTATTATCAAAAAAGAATGCTGGCGTAATTAAGTTAGCACTGCCAAGTATTGAAATTTCACCACCTTTAGCCTTACCATTGGGATACAAAGGGCCCAATGTTTTGTTACCAAAGCCTCTGACAGAGCCACTACCTCCTCCAAAATGCCTTTTGTGAAATGGCAGTTCTTCGCCACTATAACCTTTAGATAAATTAATATTGCCTGTAAGCTTTAAAGTGACAGTATCGTTTAAAGGTCTATAGCTCTTGTGATCAGCATTCACATTGAAGTATTTGTAATCTCCAGGTGGAACGGAAACGCTAGCTGATAATGAGTTGTTTACACCATTAGTTGGATATAGGTAATCATTTAGCGTATTTCTACTCCAATTAGCATTAACCTTAAACTCATCTCTTTCTTTGTTGGAGCACTGAATAGATTCATATCCAGAGCCAGAGAAAAGTGTGCTACATTTGATTTCATTACTAGAGTATTCAAATTCAGTATTGATTCTTGAATCGTTACTTAGCGGAATTCCATAGCCAAAAGAAAATCCAGTTGTATCAATTTCGTATGAATCCGTAGCTATATCATCATCATTGATTTCACTTTTAAAAGCTCCTAAACTAACACTATGGCCTTGATCATTGTAATTAGGATTCATAAAGTAAAAACTAACCCTGTTGTAGGATTCAGAAACATTTAAGTTGGCATTTAAAGTATTTCCTGAGCCAAAAATATTTTTCTCTTCAATGCCTGCACCAAAGGAAATACCATAATTGTTGCTATGCGAAACTGAAAAACTAACTGAGCCAGTTTGAGTTTCTTCAACTTCAAAGCTTATATCAATTTTATCAGGCATGCCTTTAACCTCAGATGTGGCAATCTGCACATCAGAGAAATAGCCAAGTCTTCTTAGTTTAATTAATGAATTTCTAAGGATGCTTCTTGAGTACAAACCTCCTTCAGATATTCCAATTTCTCTTCTAACTACCTCATCTTGAGTGCGAGTATTGCCTGAAATAGAAATACGGTTTATATAAACCTTTTTATTTAATGAAATATCAAAATTAATATTTACAGAATTTAAAAACTCAGAGGTAACAGGACTAATGTTCACAAAAGCATAACCTTTGTCAGCAAACAAATCAGTTAATATTTGAATATTTTTAATGACTAAATTACGATTAAAAACATCTCCCTCATTCATACTGATGGCATTTTCTAAAACTTCAATACCAATAACTTCAGTCTCACCTTCAAAAGTGATTTTTCCTAATTGATACTGTATACCTTCAGAAACACTAATATCAATTGAAATTTTTTCTTTATTGTCATTTAGTTTAGAGTCTACATTGAGAATTTGAAAGTCCAAGTAGCCCGAATCAAAATAGGCATTAGTCATTAAGTCTATTCCTTGCTTGAATTCGGCCTCCGTAAATAGGTCTTTATTTGTGAAGTAATTCATTATGAACATGTCAGCTTCACCAATTTTGAATAATTTTAATAATGATGCCTCAGAAAGTTTCTCAGTACCTGAGATTTTAAAACTCTCAATTTTAACTCTATCGCCTTGTTGGATAGAGAGATCTATACCAGCACGGTTTTGGGGGTCAACAACAACATTAGGACTTATTTTCGCATTGTAATAGCCAGATTCTGCATACTTTGATTCAAGCATAAGAATAAAATTATCAAGCTTTCTTTGAGTATATGGGTTTCCAGCAGAAAGCATATTGTTGATAAGCTTTTCGTCAAGGAGGTCTTTGCTCATTAGCATTTTTTCGCCTTTAAGCCAATTTGTAAAGCCTGAGCCTGAGTCTAGACTAATATCAACGTACTTAATTATTGGATTTTCTTTTAGAGTTATATTTAAGCTATTTTCATTATTAGAGATAGTTATGTCAGAAAAAAGCCCAGTTTCAAAGAGAGATTCTATAATGTCATCGCTTAAATCACTCGTATATTCTTGGCCAGCTTTAAAAGGAATTAATTGCAAAAGAGACTCTTCAGGTGCATTATTTAGTCCAATAAAATTAATTTTGCTAATTGGGTTTGAGAGGGACTGTGAAGTAAAAAAGAAGAAAAGAAGGGTAAATAGAAGTCTTAATATGTTTTTCATTTTTTCACCTATAGTAGTTAATTTTTTTAATCCAAAAAAACCATTAATACAATTAACTGAAGAAGTTTATGTGCATTTTAACAAAATAAATTCATTAGTTGTTGAACTAACAATAAATAATACTCTTTCGATAATAAATTTAAATAGAAACTTCATGGAAGTTTTGCTTTTTAACATTATTTTTTTCTACGCGGTCACAGTAATCTTTCCAAAGCTCTTCTTTGTCATTACCTAGGTGATGAAGATAACTCCAAGAATAAATGCCAGTTGTGTGACCATCACTAAAATGAATTGCTACCGCATAGTTTCCCATTGGCACAAGAGAACTGATAGTAACGTCTTGTTTATTTAATTGAAGAGTTTCCTGGCCAGGACCATGTCCTCTAACTTCTGCAGATGGTGAATAAACTCTCAAGTATTCACTGCTAAGAGCAAAATCATTTTTTTCAAATGATACTGTGAGTAATTTTTTATCTTTGCTTAATGTTATATTTGTTGGAGGTGTCATTTAGAGTTCAGATTTATTGATTTGATAAATTTTAACATATCAGTAATTAGATAAAGCCATACACTAAAGGTTAAAATGTACTAATGATTAATTTTACAAAAATGCATGGACTAGGTAATGACTTTGTTGTTATGAATAACATAGATGGAGACATTTCTTTATCTATTGATGAAATTCGTAAACTTTCAGACCGTCGCTTTGGTATTGGCTTTGATCAATTATTGATGGTTGAAAGCGCAATCTCTAAAGAGGCTGATTTCCGCTACGTAATATTTAATGCCGATGGTTCAGAAGTGAGTCAATGCGGTAATGGAGCAAGATGCTTTGCACTCTATATTCAAAAGAAAAATCTTTCATATAAGAACACCTTGACTGTTGAAACAAATGCTGGCGTATTGACTCTAAATATTAATAGAAATGGCTCGGTGACTGTAGATATGGGGGCTCCTAACTTTGAACCTTCAAAAATACCGTTAAACTTTGAAAATGAGTCATCAGAATATTTGGTTGAAGAACTTAAAGTCGGCTCTTTGTCGATTGGAAATCCGCACGCTATAGTAATTCAGGATGAAATCAAAGATATTGAGCAAGCTGCCTCAAAGATTCAGTCCAGTGACGCCTTTCCTGAAGGTGTGAATGTTGGCTTTATGCAGATAATAAATAGAGAAGAAATCAAGTTAAGAGTGGTTGAAAGAGGAGTTGGTGAAACGCTTGCATGTGGCTCTGGAGCATGCGCTGCAGTAATTTATGGTATAAAGAGAGGGCATCTTGATTCTAAGGTAATTGTCCATCTAAATGGCGGTGATGCAGTCGTAGACTATGATGGGAATAATGTTTTTTTGACAGGTCCTGGTGAATTTGTTTATGAGGGCTCTATAAATCTAAGGAGCGGCTCTTCTTAGGATTCTAAGGATTGCTGAGAGATAATTTCATTTTTGGTTAAATTATAGGCAGAAAGCTTCCCTCCCCAGATGCAGCCATGATCCATAGGATAAATATTCTCCTTTTTTACATTTTGAAGAGTAGACCAGTGTCCAAAAAAAATCTTGTGATTTTCCATCTCTCTTTTTGAGTGAAGAAACCATGCCCTATAGCCTTTAGGATTTTTGTCAGTATTAAGCTTATGATTAAATTCAAGCTCACCATTTTCTTTGCAAAAACGCATACGCATTAGGGCGTTTATAGCGTAGCGTGATTTTTCTTCATTTGAGTGCTTTTCATCCCAAATATAAGGACTATCTCCATACATCTTAGATAAAAAAATAGGAGCATCTGCTGACTGAAGATTCTTTTCAACTAATTTACTATTCTCTAAAACATCAGTCATGCCCCATTTTGGTGGAGCACCAGCATGAACAAGCAGGGCGTTTTTATAATCTATTGCAAGCGGCCTTTGAAGAAGATAGTCAAGCATTACAACTTTATCAGGGGCTTCTAGTATGTCTTGAAATGTATCTTTTTTGTTTGGGTTTCTTTCTGTTAGAGCGCAAACAAGAAGATGAAAATCATGGTTCCCTAAAACCATTTTCATGTTGTCTCTATTTGAGTAGATTAACTTCAGAACATCAAGGGAATTACTTCCTCGATTAACAACGTCTCCAAGAAAATAAATGCGATCCTTATCAGGGTTAAACTTAATTTTAGTGAGTAAAGCTACTAGAGTTTTAAAGCAACCCTGGACGTCACCAATTGCATAATCCATCGGGTTTGATCAATGCAGAGTTCGAGGCTCACTCAGAGTAAATTCTGGGATATCTGCATCGAATCTGTGACCTAAGTCACTAATCATCCCATAAGAGCCTTTCATAGTACCAGTTTCAGTATTAATGATTGCTCCTGAGCTATACTGAAAACTCTCACCGGGCGAAAGGTGAGGCTGTTGACCAATGACTCCTTCTCCAATCACCTCTTCAGTTTGGCCAGACTCGTCTTGAATAAGCCAACGCCTAGTTCTTAGTTGGGCTCCTACGTCGCCCTGATTGGTTATTGTAATAGTATAGGCGTAAGCATATTGCTTGTTAATTATGTCTGATTGATCAGACAGATAGGTGACCTCGACATTAATTTCTATATTGTTTTTCATAATCATTCATCAGGGTTACAAAATTATCAAGACTTAGCATCTCGGCTCGCTGCGATAAATCAATATCGGTTTGTGATTGATCAAGCACAGATTTTAAACAATTTTTTAATGTTTTTCTTCTTTGCGAAAAGGCTAATTTAACTATTTCTTCAAGCGGCTTTAGATCTTGCACTAAAGGCCTACTTTTTGTTTTCAAATAAAGTATAGCAGATTCGATTTTAGGCTGAGGA
This sequence comes from uncultured Gammaproteobacteria bacterium, assembly GCA_902509905.1. Taxonomy (GTDB): domain Bacteria; phylum Pseudomonadota; class Gammaproteobacteria; order PS1; family Pseudothioglobaceae; genus Pseudothioglobus. Next base: position 6,461 of record CABWZI010000003.1, read on the forward strand.
TTGAAAGACTCTTTTGGCACAATAAACATGAGTTCGGTGTCAAAGAAAGCCTGAATTACAACACTAAGCCTTCCATATGTCTTGTTTCCTGGTGGGGCCACAATGCGCTCAACAACTTCTTTTTGAAGCATAAATGTCATGTCAATTATATTTTCTCTATATTTAAGTAGATGAAATAGCAAAGGTGATGAAATATTGTAAGGCAGGTTACCAACAATTCTTATTTTTTTTGAAAAGTGATTAAAGTCAAATTCTAGAGCGTCAGCATTAAAAATAGTAATTTTTGTATTGTTTTGAGAACTCAGAATTGAAATTAAATCACGATCGATTTCAATCACGTTAAGATTATTGAGATATACAGCAAGTGGAAAAGTCAAGGCGCCTTTTCCTGGGCCTATTTCAACAATACTATCATCACTCTTTGGAGCTATAGTAGAGATAATTTGATTTATAACTTGATCATCAATCAGAAAGTTCTGACCAAATCTCTTTCTAGGCGTGTGAGCCATTTTTACTAATTTTTTCAAAAAAAGATAACGCACAGTAAAAGCTGCCTAAATCAATTTTGCCCGTTCCAGCTAGTTCAAGCGCAGTCCCATGATCTACAGAGGTGCGAATAAATGGAAGACCAAGAGTAATGTTAGCAGCATTTTTAAAGCCTTTTGCTTTAAGAACGGGCAGACCTTGGTCGTGATACATAGCAAGAACAACATCGATATTCTCTAAAGAATCAGGGGTAAAGGCTGTATCAGCAGGAACTGGTCCAAAGAGGCTAAAGCCATTTTGATTCAAATAATCAATCACAGGGCCAATTGTTGTAATTTCCTCATCTCCAAGATATCCATTTTCACCTGCATGAGGGTTAAGCCCGCAAACCAAAATATTTGGTTTTTTGGTGCCAAAAAATTCAAAGTCATTATTGATAATTGAAATTACCTCAATAAGAGATTCTCTGGTAATGTTTTTAGGGACATCTTTCAGCGCAAGGTGAGTTGTTGCAAGAGCAACCTTGAGGCCTGAAGTTGCCAGCACCATTACAGTTTTAGAGCTTTTTGATAGTTCTGCAAAATATTCAGTGTGGCCACTAAATTCAATCCCAGCGTCATTAATAACTGATTTGTTAATTGGGCCAGTCAGAATACCTTTTGAGCGATTTTCTAAACTGTGTTTAGTGGCTTTCTTTAAGAGTGAAAGTACATATTCAGCATTGTCTGGATTAAGTTTTCCGGGCATTACTTTATGTGAGGTTTTCACAGGAAAGATTGACAATTCGCCTGAGCTCTTTGTTGAGTTTTCAGTTAAAGTGAGAGGCAAGTTTAGAATTTTAGCCCGATTTATTAAGACATCAGGATCGCAATAAACTTGCAGATTTTCAGTTCTTTCTTTCTGTGCATAGATGATAGCAATGTCTGGACCAATTCCAGACGGTTCGCCAGAGGTATATGCAATAGACATAAAGTAATTTTTAGTTAATTTTATTGATAGTGAATACGGTTAAAGCAGCTACAGATCCTGAAAGAAACATGCCCCAAAGAATGTCAGCAATGACCAGCTTTAAACTAAAAATATTCATAGATGCATAAACAGTTAAATCATAGGTTCCATAAGTAACTAGACCAAAAAAAGCACCAATTAAAAAGACGTTAAAAAGGGTATTACTCTGGTTAGGATTAATTACAAAAAAGATTAGGCCGAGCAAGAAAACAACATAGAAAATAAGGGCTGGTGGAACTTTGAGCTCCATTAGTGAGCCAACCTCCTGCTTGTACATCGGCGTTGCTACAAAATAAATCCAAAAAACGTCAATAATGAAAAAGAATAGAAGGGCGATAAAGAAAGTTTTAATCATAACGTTTGGCTGCCTTTTTATTTTTGTTGAAGAATATTTTATCTATGATACTTTAAAAGTTTGATTTAATTTACTAGCTCACCCTTGGCTTGAAGATCAGCGTGGTAAGAAGACCTAACCATTGGACCGCTAGCAACTTGAGAAAAGCCTAGATCAATCGCAATCATCTTATATTTTTCAAACTGTTCAGGAGTGATGTATTCTTCAACTGCAAGGTGGTGTCGACTGGGCTGTAAATACTGCCCTAGAGTTAGCATATCTACTTGATGTTCTCTAAGATCTTTAAGCACATTAATGACCTGAGTATTCGTCTCACCAACCCCAAGCATCAGTCCAGATTTAGTTTTAACATGTGGGTGCCTCTCTTTGAAGCTTTTTAGCAAATCAAGTGACTGCTCATAATCTGACCCCGGTCTCACCTTAGGGTAAAGGCTCGGAACAGTCTCTAAATTATGATTAAAAACATCTGGCGCACAATCATCAAAAATGTTGAGTGCTTTATCTACTCGACCCCTGAAATCAGGGGTCAATACCTCAATTTTTACAAGAGGAGTTTTTTTTCTAATGTTGTCGATGCAGTCTTTAAAGTGGCTTGCCCCTCCGTCTCTCAAATCGTCTCTGTCAACAGAAGTTATGACGACATACTTTAGGGCCATTTTTGCAATTGTATCTGCCAAGTGTCCAGGTTCATTTTTATCTAAAGGCTTCGGCCGGCCATGAGCTACGTCACAAAAAGGACATCTTCGAGTGCAGATTTGACCCATAATCATAAAGGTTGCAGTTCCATGATTAAAGCACTCGCTCAGGTTGGGACACTGCGCCTCTTCACAGACTGTAAAAAGGTCTTGACTTCTGAGTGTTTTTTTTAATTCATTGACCTTGCTTGAATTTGCGTGCCTAATTCGTATCCAGTTGGGTTTCTTTATTGGTTTTCTCTCTGAATCAGGCCTAATCTTGAGTCGACTAACCTTAGACTCGCCTTTAAGGGTCTTTATTTCAACTTCTTGAGACATATTTAGTGAGATTTTTAGTTAATTGTTTTTTAATTTTATCTAAATCAGGTTTATTATCCGTGAGATTAGACATTTGGGTTATCTTTAAATCCTTGTATCCACAGGGGTTAATAAGGCTATAGGGTGAAAGATTCATGTCGACATTTAGACTGAGGCCGTGATAGGTTTTGCCACGCTTGACTTTTAGCCCCAGTGCGGCAATTTTAGATCCATCCACATATACCCCTGGCGCGCCAGGAATCTTATGAGACGAGATTGAGTAATCGCTCAATAGATCTATAATGGACTTTTCAATAATGCTCACCATTTGTTTGACTCCGATACCGAGTCTTTTAATATCAATCAAGCAATAAACTATCAATTGACCAGGGCCATGATAGGTAATTTGACCACCTCTGTCGGACTTAATGACCTCTATCTCAGTATCTTTGAGTAGGTGCTCTGGCTTTCCACTGAGCCCCTGAGTGAAAACACTCCTATGCTCTAGAGTCCATAACTCATCTTCAGTATGATTGTTTCTTTTCTCAGTGAAAGAGACCATCTCCTGCCAAGTTGAGTTGTAATCTTGAAGACCCTTTTCTTTTATTTTCATCATCAGGATTTATAAAAGGTAAGACACTAGAGGGGATTTTTGAAGATCGGCGTTTATTGAGTCTAATTGTTGGCGACTAGTCGCAATAATTCTAATGGTGATCGAAATATATTTTCCTTTAGAGCTATTCTTGATTGAAACTTGATTTTTGTGAAGTTTCCCCACATAGTTTTCTATAATTGAGCAGACTGATTCTTCGATTTTGGGTTGATTTAAACCGAAAACTTTTATTGGGTATTCGCAGGGGAATTTGAAGATGTCGTCATTACTTTCACTCACAAACTAAATTTTACCCATTAAACTTACTCATTAGCAATTGTTAATAATAAAATACAGTTTTTAATAATGAATTTAGAAGATGTTAGAAGACCTTAATCCTCAAGAATTTCAAGATAATTTAACCAAAGATGGCAACACACTGATTGATGTCAGAGAAAAATGGGAGCTCGATATCTGCAAAATTGAGGGTGCGGTCAATATGCCTATGAGCTCGATTATGGAAACATTTTCTGAACTAGATCCAGAATCAAGCTATTCTATCTATTGCCATCATGGAATGCGCTCGATGCAGGTGGCAAACTTCCTGTTATCTAATGGCTTTCAATCTCTTTTTAACCTGCGAGGTGGAATAGATGCCTGGTCCAGAGAGATAGATGACTTAGTTGAAAGGTATTAAGTTCTATTTCTAGTTTTTACATTATCTCTACAATTTTGAATTTTTCTAAAAAAATAATCAAATGAATCAAATTGAACAAATGTTTGCCCTCCAAAAGCAGTTAAATGACCAGACCAATGGGGAAATTTGGATAACAGGAGTCACAAAAGAGAATAGAAAAATTTCTTGGTATAGAGGAATATATATGGAGGTTGCTGAGGCCATTGACTCCTTTAATTGGAAACATTGGAAAAATATTAATGATCAGTCAGATTGGGATAACATCAAAGTTGAATTGGTTGATATTTGGCACTTTATTATGTCTGAGTCCATTCGAATTGATGACCAGGCCTATGCAAATAAGCATCTTGAGATAACTGCAAAGGGAGGCTTTGATAGTAATATATTGGTTTCATTGCTCGAAAACATGCTCCAATTAGCAGTCACCTCAAACATTAATCCAGAGATCAGTAATATTAGGCAAATTACAGATCTCTTTTTTGAAATTATTTCTCATTTGGGTATTGATGTTGAAGATTTATATAAGCGATATGTTGTCAAGAATCAATTAAATACTTTCAGACAAAAAAATGGTTATAAAGATGGAACTTATAGAAAGAATTGGGGCGGCGTTGAAGATAATGTAGTTGCTTTTAAAATTATGGATAACAACCCTAGAATCTCTCCTGATGACTTATACAGAGAACTTAGCTCTGAGTACTCTAATTTTAAATAAACCTGATGAGTATTAATGATATTAAATTAACTGAATTTAGCCATGGTGCTGGCTGTGGATGCAAAATATCTCCTAAAGTTTTAAAAGAAATTCTAGGAAGTAGTTACGAAAATTTAGATTCAAAACTGCTGGTGGGGCATGAGTCTAGTGATGACGCTGCTGTCTATGACCTTGGAGATGGAAGGGCTCTGATCAGCACTACAGATTTCTTTATGCCAATCGTTGATGACCCGTTTCACTTTGGAATGATAGCTGGCAGTAATGCGCTAAGTGATGTATATGCAATGGGCGGAAAGCCACTCATGGCGATCTCAATATTTGGATGGCCTATAAATATGCTTTCGGCTGAAATTGGAGCTAAAGTAATCAATGGAGGCCGTGAAATCTGCTCTCGTGCAGGCATTACACTTGCCGGAGGGCATAGCATTGATTCTCCAGAGCCAATTTTTGGTCTTTCGGTTTCTGGCATAGTTGAAATAAAAAATCTTAAAAAAAATATTGGTGCCCAGCCTGGTGACACTTTATTCCTGACTAAACCCCTAGGAATAGGGGTTCTATCCACCGCACAAAAAAAGAAAGTTGTCACTGAAAGTGACCATAATCGTGCAGTAAATCAAATGTGTGCACTAAATGATATTGGCTCCAAGCTTTCCACTATTAGTTCCGTAAATGCGGTCACTGACGTTACAGGTTTTGGCTTAGCGGGGCATCTCTTGGAGGTTTGCAAGGGGAGTGAAGTGTCTGCTGAGATTTATTTTGAAAGTTTACCTTTATTACCTAACATCCTTAAATATATTGAAAATGACTGTGTTCCAGGGGGTACTGATAGAAACTTTGAGAGTTATGGTAGTCATCTAAACGATTTATCAGAAATTGAAAAATCTATTGTTTGTGATCCTCAGACCAGTGGTGGGCTTCTTGTTTCAGTTTCTGGCGAAGGCTTGAAAGACTTTTATGAACTTATGAGATCTAATTCTTTTGATCTCAAACCTATTGGAAAAATTTTAGATCGTTCAAATGAAAGTAAAACTATTGTCATTAAATGAATCGTTTAAAAGAAATCGATAATTTTTCAGAAATCTTTAAATCAAATATTCCATTACTTGATTTAAGGGCACCAATAGAGTTCAAAGAAGGCTCCTTTCCTCATGCTTATAACTATCCAATAATGAGTGATAGTGAAAGGCATCAAATTGGTATCTGCTACAAAGAGCATGGTCAAAACTCTGCAATTAGCCTTGGTCATGAGCTGGTCAGTGGAAAAACTAAAGCAAAAAGGATTGATCAGTGGTCTAAGTTCGTTAAAAAATACCCAAATGGAGCGCTTTTTTGTTTTAGAGGGGGTCTACGTTCAAAGATATCTCAAGAGTGGATTTATGAGCATTCTGGTGTTTCCTACCCAAGAATTAAAGGAGGATACAAAGCGCTTAGAAGTTTTCTTCTGAGCGAAATCGAACGTATTTCTTCCAAAATGAATTTCTTAGTTATTGGAGGTCAAACAGGTTGCGGAAAAACCATTTTGTTAAATAAGTTTGACAACAGTTTGGACCTTGAGAGTTATGCGAATCACAGAGGTTCCGCCTTTGGAAATAATGTCACACCGCAGCCAAAGCAAATTGATTTTGAGAACCATCTGATTGTAGACTTGATAAAAAAAGAACACAACGAAAATCTATTGATTGAAGATGAGGGTAACAATATAGGAACAATCTATATTCCTGAAGTGATTAAAGCTAAAGCCAAGGAATCAAAAATTATTATTCTAAGAGCCTCAATTGAAGAGAGAGTTCAAATTAGTCTGAAGGCTTATGTCATTGATATGATTAAAAGATTTACCGATCAAGACCCAATAAATGGTGCTGATAATTTTTCAAACTACTGGCTTGGCAGTCTTTTCAAAATCAAGAAAAGACTTGGCGGGGTGCGCTACGATTTGCTGTTAGATCAGTTAAATATTGCGCTTAAAAATCATAAAGAAAACAATGAGTTAAGTGACTTTTTTCCACTGATTGAGTCTCTCCTTGTTGATTACTACGATCCTATGTATGACTTTCAAATTAGTAATAAAAAACATAGAGTTATATATGAAGGTAACTTCCATGAGGTTACGAATTTTTTGCAGGAATTTAAATCTTAGTTGTTATCTCAATGTCTGAGACTGGTCTCGATTGACATGCCAGGATTTCCCCTTGAGATAAGGGCACTAGACACTCCTGATGAATCACATCTCCCTTGACGAGTTTTAAAATGCAACTACCGCAATGCCCCTGTCTACAGCTATGATTGACCAGTACATTGTTGGCCTCAAGTTCGCTCAGTATAGAGGCTTCACCATAAACATAGAGTGACTCTGTTTTACCGTTAATATTATCAACATCAATCTTGAACATTTGACGCTAAGCAACTAGAGCTTAAAATCACTAAAATCTTCGTCTTCAGAGTCAATTGTATTGTCGATAGCGCTCACTAGATAAGAAGTAATTTCAGTTTCTTGTGGAGCAACTTGAACGTTATCTGAATCAAGCCAATGATTCAACCATGGCAGCGGGTTAGTAGTCTGTTCAAATATTGGCTGCATATTTAATGCGGACATACGAATATTTGTAATGTATTCAAGATATTGCTTTAAGATTTGAGCATTTAAACCAATCATTGATCCATCTTTAAACAGGTATTCAGCCCATTCCTTCTCTTGCTCTGCTGCATCTTTGAACATCTGAATAACTTCTGCTTCACACTCAATAGCAATTGCTTGCATATCAGGATCATCCTTACCATCACGCATCAAATTGAGCATATGCTGAGTACCAGTCAGGTGAAGTGCTTCATCTCTAGCAATTAGCTTAATAATCTTAGCATTACCCTCCATCACTTTTCTTTCTGCAAATGCAAACGAACAGGCAAAGCTGACATAGAACCGGATTGCTTCTAGTATATTGACAGACATTAAAGTTAAATAAAGCAATCTCTTGAGAGAGTACATATTGATGATGAGAATTTTTCCATCGATTTTGTGCTCACCCTCGCCATTTAAGAGGTATGCTTGAGTATGCTTAATTAACTTGTCATAGTGCTTTGAAACGCTAGTAGCTCTCTGAATAATTTCTTCAGTTTTCATAATTTCATCAAAAACAACACCAGGCTCATTAACAATAGCCCTAATAATATGGGTGTATGAGCGAGAATGAATTGTTTCTGAGAAAGCCCAAGTTTCAACCCAATTTTCTAGCTCAGGTAGAGATACAATCGGGAGAAAAGCAATGTTAGGCGAGCGGCCTTGTACAGAATCTAATAAAATTTGATATTGCAAGTTGGAAACAAAGATATGTTTTTCATTTGGCAGTAGTTTTCCAAAATCAATCTTATCTTTTGATACATCAATTTCTTCTGGTCTCCAAAAAAATGAAAGCTGTTTTTCAGTAAGCTTTTCAAACATTTCAAATTTCTGTTGATCAAAGCGAGCAACATTCACTGAGTCACCAAAGAACATAGGCTCTTTGAGAGTGTCATTTATTTCTTGATTAAATATACTATAGGCCATAATTAGTTACAAATTAAAGTTTACAAACTCCATCTTCACAATCATCATCCCCTTTCTTTTCAACGCTCTGATCATCGCTAGCTCCATCTCTAGTTGTATGGTAATAAAGTGTTTTGATGCCATACTTATAAGCCTTTAGAAGGTCCATAAGGAAGAGCTTCATTGGAACTCTATTTCCATCGTATTGAGAAGGGTCATAGTGAGTATTAGTCGAAATAGACTGATCAACAAATTTTTGCATAATCGCACACAATTGCAGATAGCCTTCGTTGTCCTTTATATCCCAAAGAAGCTCATATTTTTTATGTAGCTTTTCGTACTCTGGGACTACTTGTTTAAGTATGCCATCTTTGGATTGTTTAACAGATATAAAGCCTCTTGGCGGCTCAATACCGTTAGTAGAATTAGAGATTTGAGACGAGCTTTCGCAAGGCATAAGTGCTGTTAAAGTAGAGTTTCTAAGTCCCTTCTCTTGAATATTTTTTCTCAAAGTATCCCAGTCAAGTTCAAGCTTTGTATCACAAAAATCATCAATATCTTTTTTGTAGCTATCAATTGGCATTATTCCTTTTGCATACTGTGTTTCTGAGAAAAGAGGGCAGGGGCCAAACTCTTGAGCAATCTCATTGGAAGCCTTTAATGAATAGTATTGAAGTGCTTCAAAAGTTTTATGAATCAAATCATTTCCTGAGCTATCTGAATATTTGACATCATTCTTAGCCAAGTAATAAGCTAAGTTAGTTATACCGATGCCCAATGTTCTTCTGTTATTACTTGTAATTTCAGCAGATTTCAAAGGGTAGTCCTGATAATCTAACAATGAATCTAGCGATCGAACAATAATATCTGTAATATCCTCTAACTCATCGAGACTATCTAGAGCGCCTAAGTTTACCGCTGAAAGGGTGCATAAAGCAACCTCGCCAGCATCATCTTGCACGGAATAAAGCGGCTTTGTTGGAAGCGTAATTTCCATACATAAATTGGACTGTTTGATTGGAGCTTGTTCAGGGTCAAAAGCACCATGTGTATTGCAATGGTCAACATTTTGAAGATAAATACGGCCTGTATTAGCCCTTTCTTTCATAAATAATGCGAATAGTTCACGCGCATTGATGCGTTGCTTTCGAATAGAGTCATCTTTCTCATATTTTTCGTAAAGCTTCTTAAATTTAGGCTGGTCTGCGAAAAAAGCATCATAAAGTCCAGGGGCATCATTTGGAGAGAACAGAGTAATATATTCATCTTTTAAAAAACGTTCATACATTAGACCATTGAACTGAACACCATAATCTAAATGCCTGATTCTATTTTCGTCAGTACCTGTGTTGTTCTTTAAGACTAATAAGCTTTCTACCTCTAGATGCCACAGAGGATAGAATAGGGTAGCAGCTCCCCCACGAACACCTCCCTGGGAGCACGATTTAACAGCTGTATGGAAGTGTTTAAAGAATGGAATACATCCAGTATGTGTTGCCTCACCACCCCTAATTGGGCTTCCTAAAGCGCGAATCTTTCCAGCATTGATTCCAATTCCAGCACGTTGTGAAACGTATTTGACAATAGCACCTGATGCTGCACTAATAGAGTCTAAATCATCATCAGTTTCAATTAATACACAAGACGAGAATTGTCGAGTAGGGGTTCTAACACCAGCCATAATTGGTGTAGGCAAAGAAATTTTAAAGTTTGATGCTGCGTCATAGAAACGCTTAACAATATTTAATCTAGACTTACCCTTGTACTCTTGAAATAAGCACATACCAACGAGCATATAGAGCATTTGAGGTGATTCATGAATTTCACCAGTAACCCGGTTTTGAACCAAATACTTGCCTTCAAGTTGTTTAACCGCTGCGTAAGAGAAGTTCATATCACGCCAGTGATCAATATAATTATCTAGCTCTATAAATTCAGATTCTTTGTATTTCTTGAGAATGTCTTTATCATAAATGCCTAAATCGGTTAGTTTTTTAACATGATCAATTAGTGGAGGCGGTGTAAAAGATTTAAACGCTTTCTTTCTTAAATGAAAAATCGCTAATCGAGCAGCTAAATATTGATAATCAGGCACATCAGTTGAAATCAAATCTGCAGCAGATTTAATGATGGTTTCATGAATATCTTCAGTCTTAATGCCATCAAAAAAAGCAAGTTGGGCATTAATCTCAACCTGAGATACGGAAATATTTTCGAGATCTTGAGAGGCCCAGTGGACAACACGGTGAATTTTTTCTAAGTCAATTGACTCTTTCGAACCATCTCTTTTGGTTACTAAAATTTCTTGATCGACAGCATTGTCTTTTACTGTCTGTATTTCCTGGTTCAAACCCGACTCCTAAAATTACACTACATTTAGTGCTTCCGTAGGTAAATATACACTAAATATAGAATATAATTAAATTAGATGCAATTGTAATTTTAAAACCTTATTGGAAATTGAGTCTAACCAATTGAAAAAAAAGGAGAATTTAATTAAATTTTTTTTTAATTTTTTAGGAATTTTTACGCGAAATAAAAATTCCAGAAATGATAAAAATCAAAGCTATAATATTTTGAATAAGTATCTCTTCTCCGAGCAATATTGCACCAAGAAAAAAAGCAACCACAGGAATTAAATAATTAATATTAGCTAAAAAAGTGGCACCAGCTGAATTAATAATTATGAAATAAATAAAAGCCGCAATACCTGTTGGTAAAACTCCCAGCAAGATTATAGAAGATAAGCTAATTAGTGGGATATGATTAAAAGCTATAGATAAAGATTCAGGCCAAATTAGAAAAGAAAATAAAGAAGCTAATATTAAGACACAAGTGCTTGATACAATAGGGTCATAAGAGGTTAATCGTGCAGCAACAATAGTATTTACAGAATAAGAACAAGCAGCAGCTAGAACAAGAAGAATACCAAAGGTAGAGTTAGAACCATTGTTAATAGAGGGGGCAAGTATAAAAAGAACTCCCGAGATACCGAGAATAAAACCAAGGATTTTGTAAACATTGAGCTTATCATTTGGTAGAAAGAAATGAGCTAAAAGTAAAGTAACTAAGGGCATTACTGCCATTAGTAAGCCTGCCATACCAGAAGTAATCGACATTTGACCAGTGGATATAAGCAGGTAGGGCAAGATGTTGCCAATGACAGCATAAAAGCTAAAATGAAACCAGGGACGAATAGAAACAAATAATCGTTTACGATAAATTAAAGAAATAAGCAGCATCGATAAAGCACCTATGGTTAATCTATAAGTAACAACTTGTTCTGGTGAGAAAAATAGTAAAGAACGATCAGTGAGAACAAATGAAGACCCCCAGATCATAATTAAAGAAGCAAGCAGCAGGTAATTTCTTTTGATATCGGTCATATTAGATTATTGGGACCAAGTAAATAAAGACCCAATAAATAACAAAATAGGGCGGGACTAAGAATTATATTATCCATAGATTAACGAAAATGATTATAAATCATAAATATTATTATTTAACATAATATAAATTATACGAATTAAATAATGCTAAAAACTGTTAAAATAGTAAATAAACCTATATAAAACAATGACTTACATATTGAACTCGAAATTCTTTGATTTAGCGATTATTAATGATATATCTTAATACTTTGTAGCAAAAATTGAGAAGGTCGCTTAAATCTAAAATTTAAAGTAAATGAGTATTTTATGGCTAATAATTACTAGAATTGAGTTTATTAGGGTTAGTCTTTTGATCTTCTTCTTACAAATTTACCTGTAAGCCTGTATTTTTGGCTTGGACTTCTTGGGCTTCCAGGAATTGTAAGTTCTAGAAACCGATGATCAATTAGTGGATTAATAATTGCTGTTTTAAATTTAGATTTATTTGTGCGCTTTAAAATTTTCATTAACTCTAACGCCGAACTTTCTTCTTTGCAATTTTTTAGAATTTTAAGATGGTCCCCACTTAGTCCCTTCTTAGTCCCTATATCTTCATTTATACCTTCAGAATCATATAAGAATGATAATTGTTCAACCTCATTACCAATCCTTTTGCTTCGTTTAATATCTTTTGTCCAATCGTCTGATGAAGTGACTTTTTCTTGTTTTACTTCTTGTGTAGATTCTTTTTTTAAGAATTTAAACATTTGAGTTATATGATAATTGACACACTAAATTATAAATTAATTCAGAATCTTGTATTAGTGATTCTTCAATTTAACCATTCAAACAAGCTATTAACATATCTTTTAATGCGTTAATATTTGATTTAAGAACAGCTGTAACCTATCTGATTCTGCATTATTAAAGAAATTTTCTGGATCATTTTCTTCGACAATTTGCCCATCGTCCATAAATATAATTCTATTCGCAACTTTTCTTGCAAATCCCATTTCATGTGTCACACAAATCATTGTAATGCCTTCCCTAGCTAGCTCTATCATTACATCTAGGACCTCCGATATCATCTCTGGATCAAGTGCTGAGGTGGGCTCATCAAAAAGCATTATCTTTGGATTCGTGCACAGTGATCTTGCTATTGCAACCCTTTGCTGTTGGCCACCACTAAGTTGATTTGGATACTTCTCAGCCTGGTCTTTAATACCTACCCTGTCTAGTAGTTTTAACGCCTTCTCTCTGGCCTCTTGCTTTGTTTCATTGTGGACCCATATTGGAGCCAGGGTTAAATTATCTACAATTGTTAGGTGAGGAAACAAATTAAAGTGCTGAAAGACCATGGAGACTTCACTTCTGATCTTTCTAATCTTCTGGGCATCGTCTGTCAGCTCTGTTCCTGAGACTAAAATTGACCCTTCTTGGAACTTCTCAAGAAAGTTAACACAGCGTATCAGTGTGGACTTTCCGCTTCCTGATGGTCCACATACAACGATTATTTCACCCTCTTTAATATTTAAATTAATATTTTTAAGTGCATGGAAGTCGCCATACCACTTATTTAATTCTGATATTTCAATGATATTTGTTTTTTTACCACTCATATTTAACAACCTTTAGTTTTTGTTTTCCGTATTAAAGCGTAACTCTAATTTCCTTGAATAACGGGACATTGTATATAGTATAGCCCACATAACCATTGTTACAAAGACAAAGCCCTCTGTTTCTCTACCAAGCCAGTATGGGTCATTACTTGTTAGATTAACCATTGCTAGCATATCAAATAGTCCAATAATAAGTACAAGTGTTGTATCTTTAAATAATGAAATTGAGGATCCAACAATATTAGGTATCGATATTTTCAAAGCTTGAGGCAGGATTATTAGAACATTTTTTTGAAAATAACTCAGCCCTATTGCATCTGCAGCCTCGTATTGCCCCCTAGGGATTGCTTGTAATCCTCCTCTAACAACTTCCGCGAAATATGCGGCCTGAAAAAGTGCTATTCCTATGAGTGCCCGTAAGAGTTTATCAAAATAATTACCTGATTCTAAAAACAGCGGCAAAACAAAAGACGCCATAAATAGGATTGTAATTAATGGAACTGCTCTAATAAACTCAATAAAAAGAGTTGAAAAGAGTTTAATTACTTTAAGGTTTGACTGTCTTCCAAGCGCCAAAAGAACGCCAATAGGAAAAGAAACGATAATCCCAACTGAAGCAATAATCAATGTAAGCAATAAACCTCCCCATTGGTCAGTTGCAACCGGTGTCAATAGTCCAAACCCTCCTGCAATTAAAACATAGGAAATGAGTGGGTATAGAATGATTAGAGACAAGGTCACCCTATTCTTGTATTTATAGTTTTTAACAAGTGGAACTATAACAAACAGAAGCCCAGTTAAAGCGAATACCGTGTTAGGTCTCCAGGTCTCTGTTCTTGGATAAAAACCATAGGTATACATGTATAGCTTTTCATAGATATACGGCCAACAAGCGCCCACCCTACCGCAATTATCATTTGTTGCCATTTCTTCACTAAACTTTATTTCAAAGCCAAAGAAATTAATAGTACCAAAGCTAAAGCTTGCATCAAATATCATCCAATTCAGCAACGGTGGAATCATGATATAAAGTAAATAGAGAGAAGCAAAAGTAAGGATAGAATTAATCCAGCTTGAAAAGAGGTTTGTTTTAAGCCAAAGTACAGCCCCAATTTGAGATATTGGTGGCTTCCTAGTTTCTTGTTGATCGAATACTGGCATAGTTATCTTCCCTGGATGGCCATTTTATTATTTACATAGTTTAGTAACAAGGATATAAAGAGTGATATCACAAGATAAACTAACATAGCCATTGCTAAAATTTCAACAGCCTGACCAACTTGATTAAGAACTGTCCCTCCAAATGCACTCATTAGCTCTGGATAACCAATAGCGGTAGCTAGGGATGAATTCTTTGTTAAATTCAGATACTGATTAATTGTTGGAGGTATTGCCACTCTAAGGGCTTGCGGCAGAATAATTAACTTTAGTGATTGCGTTGGTGTAAGTCCAATTGCAGCTGCGGCCTCTTTTTGACCCTTGTCTACTGCCTCAATGCCTGATCTAATTGCTTCTGCAATATAAGTTGCAGTGTAAACGCTTAGGGCAAAGGTTAATGCCAAGAATTCTGGGACAACATTCATCCCTCCTCTTAGGTTAAATTTTCCTAGGACTGCGATATCAAACTGAAGTGGAGATCCTAAAACTAGAAAAATGATAATTGGGAGCCCAAGAATCAGAGCTACTGAGAACGGCCAAGTACTAGTATGAATCCCAGTCAACTCATGCTTCTTTTTGTAATGTTGTTTAACAAAATAAGAAGCGATAATGCCTACTAACAAAGAAAGTGCAACCAGCAAGAAGCCGTCTTCAGGGATAGGCTTTGGTAGATAAAGTCCTCTTTGATTAAGGAACATTATGTCAAAGAAAGCAAAACTCTGTTTAGGGTGAGGAAAAAGATTAATAAATAAGTTGTACCAAAAAAGAATTTGAAGAAGTATAGGTACATTTCTAAAAAGTTCTATATATCCACCTGCAAGCTTTGCAACAAGATAATTATTTGAAAGTCTAGCAATACCAATGAAGAGACCGATAAGGGTAGACAAAATAATGCCAACAAATGCCACTACAAGGGTATTGATCAGTCCGACGTAAAAAACGCTAAAATTGGAGGATTCAGGGGTGTAGTCAACAACATAGTTGCCAAGAAATGGCAGAATATCAAATCCAGCTCTATTTTTAAGAAACGTGAAGCCCGTGTTAATTCCTCTCTCTTCAATATTCTGAAAGAGGTTTCCAATAGCGGTATAGAAAAGCCCTACTACCAGGACAAAGGTAACAATTTGGAAGAAAAATGCTCTTGCCTCGTTGTTATAAAGCATGTCACGAAAGTTTAACCCTCTGTGTTGAGATTTACCTAAAGAGTCGAGGATAATTTTTTTCATAAAGATATAAAAATACTAATCAACTTATTTTACTAAAAATGAGCTTTTGAGAATAAAAAAAAGTATAAAAAAAACCAGCCTGCTTTAAGGCAGGCTGGTTTAAGATCTGACAAGATAATTGTTTATCTAAATGGAGGTGAGTATAAGATACCGCCGTCAGTCCATAGTGCATTAACACCACGAGCAATACCAATTGGAGTATTGATACCAATATTACGCTCAAAGCTTTCAGAATAGTTACCTACTTGCTTAACGATTTGGTAAGTCCAATCTGGAGTCAGACCGACATACTCATGAGTACTGCCAGAACGACCCATTAAGCGCTCACGCTCAGGGTTGTTAGTAACTTCGTCAACAGTCGCACTAGTCACACCAAGCTCTTCAGCAGTAATCATAGCATTAAGAGACCATCTTACGATGTTGAACCATTGGTCGTCACCTTGACGCACAACAGGACCTAAAGGCTCTTTAGAAATAATTTCTGGAAGTACCACGTGCTCAGAAGGATCTGATGCAGCAGCACGCATTGAATATAGTCCAGAAGCGTCAGTTGTTAAAACATCACAACGTCCAGCATCATAGTTAGTTAGAGTTTGAGCATTTGTGTCAGAAACAACTGAGTTGTATTCGATACCATTTGCTTTACCCCAATCCGCTAGGTTTAATTCAGTAGTTGTACCTGCTTGAATACATACAGCAGCACCACTTAATTCCATAGCACTAGATACGCCAAGTGAAGACTTAACCATAAATCCTTGACCATCGTAGTAGTTAACACCAGCGAAGTTCAATCCTAAAGAGGCATCACGAGTAATTGTCCAAGTAGTATTTCTTGACAACATATCGATCTCACCAGATTGAAGCGCAGTAAATCTTTCTTTAGCTGTTAAAGGTACAAATTTAACCTTTTGTGCGTCGCCAAGCGTTGCAGCTGCAACAGCACGACATACGTCAACGTCTACACCAGTCCAAGTACCAGAAGAGTCGGCAGATGAAAATCCTGCAAGACCTTTAGATACGCCACAAGAAACGTAGCCTTTTGCTTGAACGTCGCCTAAAGTAGAAGCCTGGACACTAAGAGCGCCAACAACTAACAATGAAGCAGCAGACAATTTTAATAATTGTTTCATATATATCTCCTTAATGAGTTTCAAAGTATAACAATCCTTCACAATTGAATGAGGATTACAGAAATTTTATCACTAGTTCAATAAAGAATACTAATTAATTTATAAAAAATAATTTAAATCAATTCAACCTTCTAAGAATAACTTATCCTAACAATACAATATATTTCGGGTATTTACTCTAACCTTAGTTGAATTAGATTCAACTTACTATTTTTTAAATATAGATTAATATTAGGAATTAAAGTTACGAATAGCAAGATCAAAATACAATAGTTTAACAATTCTGATAATTGTTTTTATTGTTTTAAATCAATAAGTTAAACAGTTTATAGTTATTTATTACATGTATTTATTTCTTTTACAATCGTAATATTTAGTTATTTTTTACCTGTAGTGGTATAAAATAACTAATATTGAGTTAAATTAATGAAGTTTATGTATATAAAAACAACCGAATACCTAGCTATGGTGCGAAATAAAACTGGTTTTTCTGATTATAAGATCTCTAAAGAGTATGAGATTAATCAGTCAAATCTCAGTAAATATAGCTCTGGTAAGGCTGCTTTGAGTGAAACGCATGCCTGGCTCTTTGCGAATATACTTGATATTGATCCTGCTGAAATTGTTGCCAATACTAAATTAGAGCATGCAATTTCTACGGGAAATAATTCGAAGGCGAAATTTTGGCAAGAACAGCTAGATAAAATATTTTCTGAATCTTTACCAATTAAAATCCAAATCGCCCAAATTAACCCTATTGTTGGAGATATAAAATCAAATGCGGAAAAAATTATTGCTTTGTCTATCGAGGCTAATGAAAATGGTGCACATCTTGTTGTTTTTCCAGAGCTTGCATTAACTGGTTACCCTCCAGAGGACCTTTTATTGAGAAATGGATTTATTGATCAAGTTAAAAACGAAATCAATATTTTATGTGAATTGATTCCCTCTAATATTTTTGTTCTTTTTGGTGCGCCTAGCCAAATTGATAAAAATTTATATAACAGTGCTTATTTAATCCATGATAACAAAATTCAAAACATTTATAACAAGCAAGAACTTCCTAACTATGGTGTATTTGATGAAAAGAGGTATTTCACTTGCGGTATAGAATCTTTTTCTTTTGAATGTCAAAATACTAGGATTGGAGTGCTAATTTGTGAGGACCAATGGGTTGAGGGGCCTATCAATCAGGTTTGTCAGGGAAATGTTGACATGGTCATTTCTCTTAATGCATCGCCCTTTCAGCTTAATAAGCAATCTGAAAGAATGTCTATTTGCCAAAAATATGCTCTTAAATTTGGTATTTCATTCATTTACATTAATATGGTTGGTGGTCAAGATGAGGTAGTCTTTGATGGAAACTCATTTGTTGTAGATAAACAAGGCGAATTGATTTTTGAAATGCCTGCTTTTGAAGAGATTTCCATGTCTTATAGTGATTCTAACCTAAAGCCAGTCGTTACAAGTGATGAGTCCTCTATCTATTCAGCTTTAGTATTAGCTACAAGGGACTATATCAATAAAAATTCTTTTAGTGGCGCCTTAATAGGGCTATCTGGTGGTATCGATTCAGCCTTAACTCTTGCCATAGCTGTTGACGCAATTGGTGAAGAGAATGTACATGCTGTAATGATGCCTTATCAATATACATCTGAAATTAGCTTGACTGATGCTGAGATGCAAGCAAGAACTCAAGGTGTCCATTTTTCAAGTATCGATATCCATAAGATGGTTGATTCTTTTAATGCTTCTTTGTCTGATGTATTCGAAAATAATTCTATTGATACGACTGAAGAGAATATTCAGTCACGGGTTAGAGGGACTTTACTCATGGCTCTCTCCAATAAACATCATAAAATTGTTCTCGCAACTGGAAATAAGTCTGAAATGGCTGTGGGATATGCCACACTTTATGGAGACATGTGTGGAGGTTTTGCTCCTCTCAAGGATATTTCTAAAACTATGGTTTATAAACTTTCTAGATATCGTAATACTTTATCAGAAGTTATCCCTTCAAGAGTTATTGCCAGACCCCCTTCCGCCGAACTTGCTCCTGATCAGGTTGATCAAGACTCTCTTCCGCCTTATGACATACTGGATGATATTTTAAAAAGATTTGTTGAGGAAAAACAGTCTGTTGATTCAATTATTTTACAGGGACATACTTCAGAGGACGTCAATAAAATCACCTCTTTGATTCTTAAGAATGAATATAAAAGGCGCCAATCAGCTCCTGGTCCTAAGGTTAGTGGTAACGCCTTTGGAAGGGAGAGACGATATCCTATGACCTCAAAGTTCAAGCCATAAATAGCCTATTCTTGAAAAACTTTTATGAGGCCTTGGGCTTTATGTCTTGTCTCTGCCAGCTCATTTTCTGGATCAGAGTCATAGACAATACCTGCTCCTGCCCTAAATGAAAGAGTTTTGTCTTGTTGAATAAAGCTTCTAATGAGGATGTTGAAGTCCATTTTTCCATTGTTGCTCATATAGCCTACTGAGCCTGTGTATGCCTCTCTTGGCATTTGCTCAAGCTCACTGATTATTTCCATACACCTGACTTTGGGGCATCCTGTTATCGTCCCACCAGGAAATAAGGCTTTAACAATTCCTTTAATGCCAATATTATCTCGAAGATTACCCTTTATATTCGACACAATATGGTGAACATAAGGGTATGTCTCTAATGTCATGATTTCATTAACATAAACACTACCATATTCACAAACCCTTCCCATATCGTTTCTTTCAAGGTCTAAAAGCATAACGTGTTCAGCAATTTCTTTAGGGTGACTAATTAAATTTTCCTTTTGAGTTTTGTCAGAATCCCCTTTCCCTCTTGGATGGGTTCCAGCAATTGGTCTAGTTTCTAGGACGCCTTCACTGAGACTAAAAAGCCTCTCTGGAGATGATGAGATAATGCTGAAATCATTGTATTGGATAAGCGCTGAAAATGGCGCTGGATTAGCTTTTTTAAGTTTGCTATAAATAATCGAAGAATCAAGGTTTGAGTCAAGGTAATAATTCCATTTTCTTGATAAATTTACCTGAAATACATCTCCAGCAAAAATATAGTCTAGGCTACTTTTAACTCCTTCAATAAACTTCTCTTCCTTTTCTTCCTGAATCTTACCCTTAATAGGCTGACTTGGTGCGCTTTCTAGGGTATTTATGTCATTTAATATGTGATTGATACGAGATTGGTCATCTTCCTCATCATATAGGAAAGTCTTTCCTAATTTATGGTCAGTATAAATTACTGTGGGCACTCTTACAGCATAGGCAATTGGCAGATTAGAATGATGATTTATAGGTGCCAATATTGGCTCAATTTGACCAATCAATTCGTAAGAAAGATAAATAAACCAACCACCAGTAAAAGGAAGCTCTGGGTTGATATTGTTTTGAATAGAAAGATTATTGAGCTTACTTAGGAAATCAAAGTCCGAAAGATTATTTAAAACTACTTTTTCCCCCGGAAAGGCAAACAATAAAGAGTATCTGTTATTTTCGTTATGATTAACGCTTTCTAACAAAAATGGGTATCTATCTTTATTCTTGTAACAAAAAGAAGCCAAGTCAACTTTTTGTATCTCATGAACTACCACTTTTTAAAGGTTTTGAAGCAATGCAGAAGCTTTACTTAATAGAGGATGGTCTGGATATTCAGTAATCAATTCATTCAATAATAGTTTTGCCTGATCGCCCTCATCTAGCTTCATGAGAACTTTAGACAACTCGTATAGAGAGTCAGCAAACTTGGGGTGATCTTGACCCATTGATTGATATTCCAGATAAGATACTTTGGAGTCTAAAAAAGATTCACTATAAAAATATGCCCTTCCAAGCCAAAGCATAGTGTCTGTTATGCTCAAAGAGCTTGGAGAGGTTTTAAGATGATCTAAAAAGAGTTCAATTGATTTTTCATAATTGCCAAGGACAAATGCATTTTTACCATCACTAAAGAATCTAGAAGATTTGGTGAATTGCTCTATTGAATTTGATTGAACTGATTTTGTATTTCCAGATTGATTTATTTCAATCATTTGAAGTAGTTCAGTAATTTTTTCTGTGTTTATTCTTTGATTTTCTCTTAATAGCTCAATCTCGTCTCTTAACGAAAGAATTTCATTATTAAGTGATTTTACTTCTTGATTAATCTTGAGAATTGCCAAATCAAGATTTAACCCTTCATTGGCAATTACATTAAAGCTAAATAAAAGAGGTAATATAAAAGTATATCTAGAAAATGTCTTTATCATTAGGCGACACAAAAAAATAATTTATAAAGCAGCCTAAAGCCTATTATCTAGTAATAGACGAATTCTACCCTTCTATTTTTTTCCCAGGCTTCTTCATTACTTCCGGTGAGAATTGGTTGTTCTTCACCATAGCTCACTACAATGATTCTATCGTCAAGGTTGTATAGACCCAGTACTTCTTTAACACTTAGAGCGCGATTTTCACCAAGAGCTAAATTATATTCCCTAGTTCCTCTTTCATCAGCATGCCCTTCTAGGCGAAGGTTAACTGATGGATTGCTTTGCATGAAGTTTGCATGTTGAATAATAATTCTTGTTGCAACTTCATCAATCTCAGTGTCATCATAAGCAAAATAGAGTGTAAATGAATCGGCATTATTACCAAATTCACTAATTGCAGCTTCTGTTGCAGCAGCGTTTTCAACCAAGGCTTCTATAAGCTCATCCCTGTTAGCTAGGTTACCATCTGCATCAAGCACAATCTCTTCACTAAGTCCTTTAGCAACTGCAACTTCAATTAATTCATCATCAGACATTGATTCAAGTTCATCAGATTTACTTTCAAGAAGAGCGGCACTTTCTACTATAGCATTGATAATTTGATCCCTATTTAGAAGATTTCCGTCTTCATCAAGTAAGATGAGGTCTTCAAGCCCTTTTTCCTGAGCAATTGCTATGAGCTCATCATTAGATAGTGCCTCTAGCTCATCAATGGTAAAGCCTCCAGTTTGATCCATTGCAACCAAGGTTTCTTCTCCACCAAGAACCGCTTCTTCTGTTGCAGCATCTGAAGGATTGATTAAGTCTAGAAATTTATCTCCAAGTTCAGAAATGTTTGTTGTTGCACAAGAACTGAGAAAAATTACACTCGACAATAATAGAATTTTTTTTGACATTTTTGATTTCCTTAATTTGAATAGTTTGACCAGCTTGGCTCTCTAACTTCACCTTCTTTTTGCATCAATTCTACAACTTGATTGTTATGAAGTGAAATTATAGACAAAATTCCTTTGTTATCTCTGTTAGTTGAGTAAATAATCATACCACCATTTGGAGAAAAATAGGGTGACTCATCAGATTTATTTTGAGTCATTACAGTTAGATCTCTTGATGCAATATCTAAAAGAGCAAGTCGATAGTCTTTTCCAACGCGATGGATTAATGCTAGATCTTTTCCATCGGGAGAGAAAACTGGTTTTGCATTATACCTTCCTTCAAAGGTGGCTCTAGAAATTTTGCCTGATTTTAAGTCTTTAATGTAAACCTGAACCTGACCCGTTCTGTTTGATGTGAATGCTATTTTATTTCCATCAGGAGAAAAACTGGCCTCTGTATCGATTGAAATATTCTTAGTTAGTCTTTCTAATTTCTTTGATTGAAAGTCATAAAGATAAATATCTTTATTGCCTTGCTTAGAGATTGTTAAAGCAATACTTTCTCCACTTGGATGCCATGTTGGAGAAGAAGCAATCCCATCAAATTTTGGTAATTTGATTGGAACAGTTTTCATAAATGGCGTCATTACAAAAACCTCTGATCTATTATTCTTAAATGATACATAAGCTAATTTTTGTTGGTCTTTTGACCATGCAGGAGATAGAATTGGGTTTGAAGATCTAACAACTGTTTGAGGGTTGAATCCGTCAGAGTCAGAAATTTGAAGTTTATACGTTCTTCCACCAGAACTATTATCTGATACTGTTACATAAGAGAGTCTGGTGTCAAATGACCCTTTTTGCCCAAGAAGTACATAGTAAATCTTATCACTTAAGAAATGTGCTATTCTTCTAAATCCACTGTTATGAACTCTGATTTTCTTTTGATAGAGGCTTTTTTCTGAAAACACATCGTAGATATAGATGTAAACATTGTAGACGTTAGTGCTAACCTGCTCAATTTTTCCAAAAACAACAGCATCTTTTTTATGCTCTTGCCAAAAATTAAAGTCAATTTGATTCGTTATAAGGGCTTCAGTACTTAAAGCATTGAATTGACCAGAGCGATTTAGGTTATTTCTAATAATCTTTGCTATATCTACTTCATTTGAACTTCCTACTACTTCAAAGGGGGCTATGACAATTGGAAATGCAGCCTCACGTGTTTTAATAATATTAACCTCGAGAAGCGCATGAGCTGAATAGGCAATAAAAACAGAGAGAAGTATCGATAATTTAATTAATTTCATTCTACCTCTTCAATCCAGTTCATTTGAATTGCCTCAAGAACCCTTTCTCCACATTTACTATCACCTTCTTCGAATTCATCAAGTTGCATCACCATGTTTCTTAAGTCAACAAAGTTGATAGTCTTTGGGTCTATGTCAGGGTATTTGTCAGATAGATTGATTGCTATTTCTAAAGTGTCGGTCCAACAAATCATTATCAAAATAGGTCAGTTATTTTAATGGTCTAATTTTAATCAATTCAGTGGCTTGAATTAAACAATTTTTTTTAATTAAAGTCTTCCAGCTGATATTACATGTGGAAGGTTGTTTAACTTGTCTAGAACATTATTTAATTCAATGATATTTGTCACGGCAACGACTATATGAAAAAGTCTTGATGAATCTGGTCTACTCTGTTGTTCAATGTTTTCAATATTGACTCCAAGATTAGCTACAGTATTTGCTATTGCAGCCAATCTTCCGCTTCGATTTTCGACTAAACAACTAATTCCTACCTCAAATTGCTCATTTTCATCAGAATGCCAATCAACCTCCATCCACTGAGCATTTTTTTCCTTTATGTGCTCTAGCTGAGTGCAATTAGATCGATGAAGTACTAAGCCCCTCATAGAGGTCAAAACACCAGTAACTTCGTCTCCAGGAATAGGGTAACAGCAGTGAGCAAAATTAATTGCCATGCCTTTAGTTTGGCCAATAGTCAAAGTATTGACTGTTTCATTGTTGATGTCTTGTAATAACTTATTAACAACTACGGCAACAAAAATCTCTGATAACCCGACTTTGATATACAAATCTTGAAAATCAGCACAATTAAGCTCTCTAAAGCATTTATTCCATTTATCTAAAGGAACATCATTAATTTTTATTTTTTGAAATTTGAGAGCGTCTGATATTAAAAGCTTTCCTAGTCTTGCTAGTTCAACCTTAGAGTTGTCTTTTAAGTGGGCTTTAATGGCAGTTTTAGCTTTAGAAGTCACTACAATGTCAAGCCATCCAGGCTTAGGTTTGACAAATCTACCAGTTATAATTTCAACGGTTTGACCTGACTTGAGACGTGTAGAAAGTTCTGATTCATTCCCATTAATTGTTGCTTTTTGAGCTTTTTTACCAATATTTGTATGGACTGCATAAGCAAAATCGAGCACTGTTGATCTGAGAGGGAGTTGAATAATTTTCCCAGCCGGAGTAAAAACAAAGACCTCGTCTGAGAATAAGTCTGACTTTGTGCTTTCTAAAAAGTCAATTGAAGTATCTGTATTCTGCTGAATATCTAGCAATGACCCCATCCAGTTTCTAGCAAGTTTTTTAGATGGCTTATCGGTATTTTTGTAATGCCAGTGAGCTGCAATACCATATTCTGAAATAAAGTCCATTTCTTGAGATCTAATTTGAACCTCAATAAACATGTTTCTTGGCCCAATTAAAACAGTATGAAGTGATTGATATCCATTGGGTTTTGGTGCAGAAATGTAATCCTTGAACTTAAGAGGTATTGGTTTATATAGGCTATGGATATGACCTAAAGCCTGATAACATGCATTGGTATTCTCAACAACAACTCGGAAAGCATGCATATCAAGAACTTCAGAAAACTTACGTGATTTGATTTTCATTTTGTTATAGATGCTTGAAGGTTGCTTTTGCCTTCCATCAACTGTTGCAAAGATCTGTTCAAACTTTAATCTATTTTCTATTTCAGTTTTGATAAGGTTTATTGTTTTCTTTTGGTTTCCATACTGCTTTTTTATTTTTCTTTCAATCACTAAATGCTTTCTTGGGTGAAGTGTTTTAAAGCACAGATCATCAAGCTCTACACCAATGCTATGAAGCCCTAATCTTCTAGCAATTGGCGCATGAAGCTCAGAAGTTTCCTTGGCCTTAAGAAGCTTTTTCTCTTCGCTCATTGAGTCGATAGTTCTCATATTGTGCAGCCTATCAGCAAGTTTTATAATCATGACTCTCATGTCTTTTGACATGGCAAGAATGAGTTTTTGAAAATTTTCAGCTTGTTTCTGTGAGCTAGAAGTAAATTCAAGGTTTGTAAGCTTTGATACTCCTTCAACTATATGAGCAACCTGTTCTCCAAATTGGTTTTTAACATCATCTTTTGTGACTGAAGTATCTTCTATACAATCATGAAGAATAGCTGCGACAATACATAAATAGTCTAGCTTTAGTTCGGCAATTATTAAGGCAACTGATAGTGGATGACTGATATAGGGCTCACCTGATTTCCTGAATTGACCAGAATGCGCTTTATCGGCAATCTTGTATGCTTTTTTAACTAATTCAATCTCATCATCAGACATGTATTCCTCTAAAACACCGCAAAGATAGGATATTTGAGACTTAATTTGAAATAAGTTTGTTGCCATTAATGTTTATTAGTCAGTTTTATAAAAAATATTTATAATTATATAATCATGCTGATGCTACCTTTAAGTTCTTTATATAAAGGTTTCCAGACAAAGTGCACGATAGTATAATTTGCTTCCTAGTTATAAATCAGAACTTAAAATGAAATTTAGATTACTCTTTGCTTTTTCTTTAGTATGTTTTTTGTCAGGCTGTTCGGTTTTTGGGGGCAACAAAGATACTAAAAATCTAGTTGCCGATGGCTTAACACCAAAAGAACTTTACGAGCAAGCTGAAGATAAGGTTGATGCAGGATCAATTGAGCAAGCAATTGATCAGTATGAAATGATTTTATCTTCCTATCCTGGATCAAAGTATGCAATTCAAGCCAGACTTGATATAGCCTTCAATCTTCTTAAGCAAAAAAAATACAATCGATCAATAACTACACTTAATCAATTTATTAATAAATATCCTGATATTCCTGCTACACCCTATGCCTACTACCTCAGAGGTGTTGCTGCAGAAAAAAAATCAAGCTCAATTCTTGATAAACTAATAACTGATAGTGCACAAAGAGACGTCGAGAGTGTCAGAGATGCATATGGGTATTTTGTTGAACTGATAGAGACTTTCCCTAACTCAAAGTATGCTGAGGACGCTAAATTAAAGTTAGCAGTCTTAAGAAATACACTTGCCAGACATGAATTTTATGTTGCTCTATACTATACTGATATAAACTCTAATGTTGCAGCCATTAATCGCTGCAAATATATCATTGAAAATTATCCAAATAGTGCGCCAATACCAGATGCGCTCCATCTTATGGCGTTCAACTACAACCTAATTAATGCTAATGATCTAGCAACTGATGCTATGGAGATATTAAACTCGAGTTATCCAAACTACTCTCCTAACTACTCTCTTAAATAGACAGTTTAAGCATTTAATCTATGAATTCTGTAGAGAGGATTTTTGCTTTAAAGGTATCCCTAGTCATGTCAGTTAGAATGCTGGGGTTGTTTATGCTGTTCCCTGTCATGAGCGTTTATGCAGCTGAATATGAGAACGCTTCAGCTTTGCTAATAGGCATGGCAATTGGTATTTATGGATTAACTCAAGCGCTTTTACAAATTCCTTTTGGTTATCTTTCTGATCGATTTGGAAGAAAACCAATTTTAATCATCGGTATTGCAATCTTTTTTTTAGGGAGTGTTCTGGCAGCGAATACTTCAAATTTAATCATAGTTGTTTTAGGAAGAGCGCTTCAAGGAGGAGGGGCAATATCTGCCGTTCTGATGGCATTTCTTGCTGATTCGGTACATGAAGAAAATAGAGCAAAGGCAAATGCTTTTGTTGGTTTTCAGATAGGAGTAGCTTTTATGCTTTCTTTATTGATTGGACCAATAATAAGCTCTAGAGTAGGTCTTGAAGGAGTTTTTTGGACAATTGCTTTTTTGTCTTTATTAGCAATGCTCATTGTGTTTTCTCTTGAACAATCAAAACCTATTACATACTACAAGCTTTCTTTTAAGTCTCTTAAAGAGTCTTTAACAAAAGAATTAATAACATTAGATGTAAGTATTTTTAGCCTTCATTTAATTCTTGCAGCTGGATTTATTGTTATGCCAATTTTGATAGTAGAAAATCAGATTGTAAGCATGATTGATAACTGGCACCTCTATCTTCCAGCTATTTTTCTATCTTTTTTAGGAATGATTCCACTAATTGTAGTTTCAGAAAAATTTAATAAAACAAAATACATTTTATTGCTTTGTATTCTTTTATTGATTGTGAGTCAGTTTGTTTTTTTAAATGCCTCATTAAACTTTCAAATATTTCTAATTACACTAACAATTTTTTTTATTGCATTTAATTCAATTGAAGCACTTTTGCCCTCACTATTATCCAGAACAGCAGATGCTGAAAAGAGAGGATTAGCTATGGGTATTTTCTCCACATCTCAATTTTTAGGGACTTTTTTTGGAGGGGCAATTGGGGGTTTGATTTACGACATTTACGATCTAAATAGTGTATTCTTATTCACAATATTTGTTGCATTAATCTGGTTGATTTTGATACTCTTAATGCCACTGAAAACTATAACATTAAAGGAGAGATAATTACAATGGCAGGGATAAATAAAGTAATTTTGGTAGGGAATTTAGGCGCTAAACCAGAAATTAAATATGCATCAAATGGAAACGCTATTAGTAATTTATCCATTGCAACAAGTGAATCTTGGACTGACAAAAGCACAGGTCAAAAACAGGAGAGAACTGAATGGCATAGAGTCAGTCTATTTGGTAAAGTGGCTGAAATTGCTGGACAGTATCTAGATAAAGGCTCTAAGGTCTATGTAGAAGGCAAGCTTCAAACACGAAAATGGCAAGACCAGAATGGTCAAGATCGCTATACAACTGAGGTTGTAATTAGTGGCTATAGTGGAACTCTGCAAATGTTAGATCGTCGTGATGATATGAATTCAAATACTGTTTCTCAGCAAGCACAGCCTCAAACTCAAAATTCAAATCAACCGGCCCCAGCCATCACACCTGTTGCTTCCGATGATTTCGAGGATGATATTCCCTTCTAACTGAATTAAAAAGATTATTCTTTAGTAATATCTTCAGTTTCTAGAACAACAAAAGCTAGTGCATTTGAGCTCTCGTCAGAGATACTTAAATGTCCTTGCTTTATTCCCTTTTCCTGAAGATATAATCTTAGCTTTTCACTCGGCATAAAGTAAGGCTTGCCATTTTCATTGTTTCTTACCGTCAAGTCCTGAAAGCTTACAACCCTTCCAATGCCAGTCCCCAAAGCCTTAGAAAATGCCTCTTTGGCCGCAAACCTCTTGGCACAGAAAGCTGCACTGTCAGCTTTGTTTGCAAATAGAGCTCTCTCATGTTGAGTTAAAACTCGATTGATAAACCCATCCCTATTTTTTTTAAGGATTTCTTGAACCCTTTCGATGTTTACTATATCTGTACCAATACCATAAATCACAAGTTTCTTGCCTCTTGGAGGAGTTTTTTCATTTCTGACGTCGCTTTTGCAAGACCAACAAATAAAGATCTAGCAATGATTGAGTGTCCAATATTAAGCTCAACCATGGTATCAATAGAAGCAATTGCTTTTGTATTTTCTAGGGTTAATCCATGACCAGCATTCACCTGTAATCCCAGGCTATGTGCATACTCACTTGCAGTGATAATTTTTTTAAGCTCAGCATCTATCTGTTCAATATTAGAAGCATTTGCGTAGTGCCCAGTGTGAATTTCGATGATTGGTGCGCCGCTCTCAACACTGGCATCAATTTGATCTTTGTCGGCATCAATAAATAAAGAGGTTTTAATGTTTTTTGAGCTAAGTTCAGCACATACTTCTTTCATTCTGGGTAGCTGTGATACAACGTCTAGCCCCCCTTCTGTAGTCAGTTCTTGTCTTTTTTCTGGAACAAGGCAGCAGTCCTCTGGTGATATATTAGAAGCTATTTTGAGCATTTCATCTGTAGCCGCCATTTCAAGATTCATTTTTGTTGTGAGTGAATGCTTTAAAGCCTCAACATCATAGTCCTGAATATGTCTTCTATCTTCTCGCAAGTGAAGCGTGATGCTGTCAGCACCTGAATCTTCACAAATTCTAGCTGCTTCTATTAAGCTTGGATATTTGGTACCCCTGGCTTGTCTTAATGTAGCTATATGATCAATATTTACACCTAAAAATATACTCATAAATATTCCTATTTAACAAAAAATAACTCTTTACTTTTGAGTGGCTTGTCTCCAAGGAGTGATTTTAGTCTTTTTCGATTCATTTTTTTTAAAATAGTTAACTGAATTGGATCAGTAATTGTTTCCTGTTTTGAAAGGCTGACAAGAGTTTTTCCTGAAACCACCCCATTACTGTTTTTATTAAAGCCTTGATGCTCAATAAATTCATACTGCAGGTTTTCTTTTATGTGCTCATCATTGATATCAAAACTAAAATCTAAACCGTATCCCAAATCTTCCAGCATTTGGTTTTCAAAGTTTCGAAGCGCGTATTCTTTTTCGCTGGA
The DNA here is from genome assembly GCA_902509905.1 of uncultured Gammaproteobacteria bacterium. Taxonomy (GTDB): domain Bacteria; phylum Pseudomonadota; class Gammaproteobacteria; order PS1; family Pseudothioglobaceae; genus Pseudothioglobus. The sequence continues at coordinate 36,192 of CABWZI010000003.1, forward strand.
ATCTAAAGCATTCAGATTTGCTAAGAAAGCCCAATATGAATTAAAAGTCTCTGGATACTCATCATTTTCTGGAAGAAGTCTAAGAATGAGTTCGTTTGCATACATTGCTAAAATTAAGTCATCCCCAAGTAATCGCCTTGGTTGGTCATCTACTTCCCATTGTGAAAGGCTTTTTAGCTCACCCTTCCCTTTGAATGAGATACTTAGGCATTGGAACATTTGTAATGATGTTTTACTTTTCCTTGCGCCTCTAGCAATGAGTCTCAATCTTCCAGAGTCTTTTGTAAAAAAGTCCAGTAGCAGAGAGCTTCCCTGGTACATCCTGCGATGAATCAAAAAAGCTTGAGTATTGTCAACTCTAGTCATAGCCTAGAGACGCTAAAGCTCTCTTGTCATCAGACCATCCTTGCCTGACTTTGACCCATAGCTCTAAAAAAACTTTTGCCTCTAAAAATCCCTCAATTGTCTGCCTTGATTCCTGACCAATTTTCTTGAGCATTTCTCCATTTTGACCAATAACGATGCTTTTTTGAGACGCTTTGTCAACAAAAATGCGCGCAGCAATTCTGTAAAGCTTGCCGTCAAGCTCAAACTTTTCAATTTCAACGGTGATATCGTACGGCAACTCATTTGATAAGTTTCTCATGAGTTTTTCTCGGATAAATTCAGAGATGACAAACTTTTGAGATCTGTCTGTTATGTAATCTTCATCATAAATTGCCTCTTGCTGGGGTAAATATTGGAGTATTAACCCTCTCAACTTTTTGATATCTTGTCGATCAAAAGCCGACAGTGGAAAGACTTCATTTGCTTTAAATTTCTCACCTAAAGATTCAAGAAAAGGGAGGATTTTTTCGACTGAACTAGCCTTATCTATCTTATTAATGCACAATAAAACTGGAATATTTACCTTGCTGAGATGTTCTAAGACTCTTGCATCCTCTTTAGTCCATTTAAAGACTTCAACAATCCAAATAATTATATCAACCTCACTAAAGCTTGAGCTAGCCGCCCTATTCATGTAAGAATTGATAGCTTTGTTGTTTCCAATGTGGATTCCGGGTGTATCTACAAAGACCATTTGATAGGACTCTTGAGTATCAATTGCATTGATACGGTGTCTGGTTGTTTGAGGACGATGTGAGGTAATGGATAGTTTCTGACCAATTAATTCATTTACGAGTGTTGATTTTCCAACGTTTGGACGACCTACAACTGCAATAGAGCCAGATTGAAAATTCATTAGCTTTTGATCTCTTCTAAAATTGACTGAGCACAAGCCTGCTCTGCTCTCTTAATACTTTTTGCATTTCTCTCTACCATGATTTTTAGTTCTTCAATGTGACAGCTGACATAGAAGACAGCATTATGATCTTTGCCCTTGGTTTGCAATAGTTCGTATTTTGGCAGAGAATAACCTTTTTTTTGAAGTAACTCCTGAAGCTGAGTTTTAAAGTCCTTAAGTGAGTCTTCTGATTTAGCCTCATTTAAAAGATCACTAAACAGTAACAAAGTAACCTTTTTAACGGTCAAATAATCGGAATCTAAAAAAATCGCCCCTAAGATCGCCTCAAATGTATCAGCCAAGATTGATTCACGTCTAAATCCGCCACTTTTAAGCTCACCTTGGCCTAGTCTAAGGTTTTCAGCAATATTTAGTTTTTTAGCTAAATTTGCCAAGGTGTTGCCTCTAACTAAATGTGATCGAAGTCTTGATAATTGCCCTTCATCGATGTTTGCATGCCGGGAGTAGAGCTCTTCAGAGATGATAGAGCCTAAAACGCTATCACCTAGAAACTCAAGTCGCTCATTATTACTTTTGCTAACGCTTCGATGTGTTAGCGCTTTTTTAAGCAAATCAATGTCACTAAATTGATAAGAAAGATTTTTTTGAAGTTTGTCCATTAATTAAACTGCAACTGGAGCTTTGATAGGGTCATCATGTACATAGTCAATGAGCTCAAAATCTTCAAATGTATAGTCAAAAATACTGTTGGGTTTTCTCTTAATTGATAGAGTTGGGAGTTTTTTTGGTGTCCTTGTAAGCTGCGTATCAACCTGTGTAAAGTGGTTAGTATAAATATGACAATCACCGCCACTCCAAACAAAATCACCAACACCTAAGTTGCATTGCTGAGCAATCATGTGTGTGAGAAGCGCATAGGATGCTATATTAAAGGGCACACCTAGAAAAATATCGGCACTTCTCTGATATAGCTGACAGGAAAGCTTGCCATCAGCAACATAAAACTGAAAAAGTGCATGACAAGGCTGAAGAGCCATACTTCCAAGCTCACCAACATTCCAGCTTGACACAATAATTCTCCTCGAGTCTGGAGCGTTGTTGATGAGATTAATGGCCTGCTTAATTTGGTCAATTTCATCACCATCAGCATTTTTCCACTTTCTCCACTGGGCACCATAAACTGGCCCTAAATCACCATTTTTATCAGCCCATTCATTCCAAATATTAACTTTATTTTCAGTGAGATATTTAATATTAGTATCTCCTTTTAAAAACCAAAGAAGTTCATGAATAACAGAGGGAACATGCACCCTCTTCGTTGTAACAATTGGAAAACCTTCTGAGAGTTTAAAGCGCATTTGGTGACCAAAAATACTTTTGGTGCCAGTGCCAGTTCTGTCCATTTTTTCTGACCCGTTATCTTTAACAAGTTTTAAAAAATCTAGGTATTGCCTCATGTTTTTCCTTCTAATCGATAAGATTTAAATAAAAAATAAATTCCAACGATAACCATTGGAAGACTCAGCAGCTGTCCCATAGTAAGCCAATCAAATGCAAGGTATCCAATATGAGAGTCCGGAGCCCTAACAAATTCAATTATAAATCTAAAAGCACCATAAAAAATTAGGAATAACGAGGATATTGCCATGAGTGGTCGCTTTCTATTGCTAAAGAGCCATAATATAAAAAATAATACCAAACCCTCCAAGAAAGCCTCATACAGCTGGGATGGGAAGCGTTTTTCCCAAAACCCACTCTGATCAGGCGCAAATACGCCCCACGCACTCTCAGTAACCCTTCCCCAGAGCTCACCATTAATATAATTACCTATCCTTCCAAACCCAAGACCTAGAGGAATCAGAGGGGCTATAAAATCTGTAGTCTGAAAGAAAGTAAACTGATGCTTCTTATTAAAAGCCATCATGGCTATTAAAACACCTAGAAATCCTCCATGAAATGACATTCCACCATTTTGAAAATTGAAAAAAGTTAATGGATTGGATATAAAGATTGACCAGTTATAAAACACTAAATACCCAAACCTGCCTCCCAGAACTGCTCCTAAGGCGCCATAAAAAATAAGGTCATCGACATGCTTGATATTCCATAAAGATTCTGACTTAATTCGATATCTTGCAAGCAAGTATGCAGAGAGAAAAGCTAGAAGATACATCACTCCATACCAATACACTTTAACAAAACCTAAGTCAGCTATTATTGGGTCAATAACAATGTATTTCATAGATTAAAGATTGACACTAATTTTAAGTTGATAAATCAGATGTTTAAGGATTAATAAATTATATGCATTATTATTAAATTAATGTACCTAACTCAATAGATATAGATAATTAATCAAATACTATAAGGTTTTGGTTTGATGTCTTTTTTTTGATAGAGCGGATGTGCTGGTTGCCCAGTTTTATTAATTTTAAGGCACATTGGATTAGAAATTATTTCTAGTACCTCTTGGTCCCTATTGTAAAGATCTCCATCATTACCCCATGCTGCTATAGTCATTGAAGCATCTTTGTGAGCATGAATAATAAACTGATTATTGTCCCTGCCTACTGGATGCTTTGAATTTTTTAAATCTTTTGGCAGAGTTGCCCTAAAAGCAAATAAATTGACCATGATCAAACCCCCAAACCCCCATCTAGATGAGTAGAAGAGGCATCTTCTAATGGTTGGGTCGTCATATGTCTCATCTGCCGTTGAAGGATTTAAACCAATAAATAAAATTATTTTTTGATTGATATCCCATGTTCTTGATAGAGAATATCTGTATTTCCGACAGGGTGAGAAAACGGCACTTTTTATAATATTTTTCATTTATTAAAAAGTTTAACTATAAAATCAATTTAAAAAATAGTTATTCCAAAGAGTCTCTTAATATGATTGAAAATTTTCAAAGAGTAAACCTAGGGCACTTCCCCACTCCAATTGAGCATTTAAAGAGTATTTCTGCCTTTCTAGGCGGGCCTCAGATATATATCAAAAGAGATGACTGTACTGGCCTGGCAACTGGTGGAAACAAGACAAGAAAACTTGAATTTATCCTTGCTGATGCTCTTGATAAGAATGCTGATCTTGTTGTGACCGTTGGAGCAATTCAGTCAAACCATGCTAGACAAACAGCGGCTGCATGCGCAAAGCTAGGTCTAAGGTGTCTTATAATCCTTGAACACAGGCTAAAAGGCGCTCCAGAAATTTATAACAACTCTGGAAATGTCTTCTTAAATAAAGTTTTTGGATCAGAGATGATTATGTGCCCAAAGAATAGAGTTATCGAAGACTATGCAGATGAAATTATTGAAGAAAGAAGACAAAGTGGCGAAAACCCTTATTTTATTCCAGTAGGTGGAAGCAATCATCTTGGAGAGCTTGGCTATATTGAATGCTTCCGAGAAATTACTAATGATCAAAATTCAGAGTCGTTTAGTCACATCATATTGGCAACCGGAAGTGGCGGAACTCATGCTGGTCTAATTGCAGGTAAAACAATTTTTAAAAGCGATATAGAGGTAATTGGAATAAGCATTAAAGGTACTAAAAAAGAGCAAGAAGAGAAAGTCTTTCAATTAGCTATTAATTCTCTAGAATACGTTAGTGGCCCCTCCCCTTCTAAAGAGGATGTTATTATCATGGATGAATTCGTTGGTCCTGGGTATGCAGAGCCTACGGACGGCATGAGAAAAGCGCTCAGTTTGATGGCAACCAAAGAAGGGATATTATTGGACCCTGTATACTCTGGCAAAGCTTTCGATGGGGTTATTGGATTAATCAAGTCAAACTTCTTTCAGCCTTCTGACAAGGTTCTGTTTCTTCATACTGGAGGATCTGCCGCGATTCCAGCATTTGAATGGGCTTTTGAATAAGAAATTAACTTAGTCCTTTTTCTTTCCTTGTATCACTCTATCAAGTATTAAAGCGCAAAATAAGATTGCAATCCCAGCCAGGATTCCTTGGCCAACATTGGCGTACTGAAGGGCTTCTAAGACATCCTGGCCTAAGCCTTTGGCGCCAATTAGTGAAGCAACTACGACCATCGCAAGGCTCAGCATTACGGTTTGATTAACTCCTGCGAGAATAGTAGGCATTGCTAAAGGCAAGTCAACCTTGGTTAGTAAATACCATTTAGAGGCGCCATAAGCAATTGCAGCCTCCCTAATTGACTCGGGAACTCCTTTCAATCCAAGTACAGTAAGTCTCACAACTGGAGTTCCTCCGAAGATCATCGTAATAATGACTGCAGATACCTTTCCAGTTCCAAAAAAAGCAATCACTGGAATCATAAATACAAACGCAGGCATTGTTTGCATAAAGTCCATAATCGGCCTAATAAAAGCATAAAACCTTGGTCTTGTAGAGCAATAGATCCCCAATGGTATTCCTATGGATATGCTAAGGATTGCTGCTGTACCTAAAAGAGCAAGTGTGGTCATTGCTTTAATCCAGAAGCCTAAAAAACCCATGTAGGCTAAAAATGATAGAGAGTAAAGTGCTGCTCGAGGTCCAGCCGAAAGCCCTGTCATCAAAACAATTGCACTTATTACTACAATCCACGGAGTTGTAACAAAGAGCATTTCTAGAGAGTCAAGAACTGAGCGAATACCAACAGTTATTGCACTAAAGAGGACATCACCCTTGATAACTGCGTAATCAAAAGTCCTTTCAACTCCATCAATGGATGCAAGCCTAATATCGGGATGTGTTGGGAAGTCAGCAAACATTTGAATGAGTGTGGGAAAGCTATAGTGAATGGCTGAAAAAACAATAATAATTAGAGCAAAAGAGATACTCAATAAATAATTCTTAAACTGCATTCCAGGACTAATTAATTTATTAGACAGCCACTCAGAGAACCGTTTTTCTAAAATTGAATTAGCAAGTATGCCCTGAGCAAACCTAATCAATAGAAACAATACAATACCACTTATTGCAATCCAAACACCAGAGGCTTCAATAGCCTGTGCTTCCTGCAAATACCCGTCAATAGAGTCTTCAAGAGACTTAATAGTTCTCTTAAACATTTCAACTTTGTCTGAGTTCTTTTCAATTGCTGCTTGAAGCTGCTTTTCACGAAAATCTATTGTCGATTGAATCTTTTCTATTTTGATGTAGGCCTCTGCACTAATATTGCCAAAGAAACCTCGAACTATTTGAACGATAGCAAATGTTTCAATAATGAGGAATGCTAGGGCCCAGTTCCAGATGTTTCTAATACCAAACCAGATAGAGCCAAACAAGAACGCAAAAAGATTGAAAGATAAGACAAACTTAGAGTTATTGTTTATTTTCTCAAATTCATGGATATAGTAATCATGACTTGTTTTTACAAAGCTTTTAATTTGATCAGAATTGATATATTTGTCTTTATTCATCTTGACCCTCTACTATTGATACAAGGAGGTCTTTTTGGGTAACCACGCCCAACTCATTACCTTTTTTGTTACAAATGACTATAGGTTTATTACTAGATACGGAATGCTCTATAAGACTACTTAAATCATCATTTTCATTCATCCTTACAGCATCAGATGGAATCTCACCGTTATCATTAGTAAACTCAACAATTGACTTCATAATTGATTTTGCTTTAACTACCTCAAGCCTTGAGATGCCTTTAACGAAGTCAGCAACATAGTCATCCTCAGGGTTCATAACTATCTCTTCAGGAGTTCCAACCTGAATAACCATGCCATCTCTCATGATAGCTATTCGGTGACCCACCTTTACAGCCTCATCTAAATCATGAGTAATAAATACCGTTGTCTTCTTTAGTTGTTTTGATAATTTAATGAACTCTTTTTGAAGCTGTCTTCTTATTAGTGGATCAAGGGCACTAAAGGGCTCGTCCATCAATAAGATTTCTGGATCCGCGGCAAGAGCCCTTGCCAAGCCAACGCGTTGCTGCATTCCTCCAGACAGCTCATGTGCATACTTATTTCCCCAGCCCTGCAACTCAACAATATTTAATATTTCGTTAGCCTTGCCGTATCTATTGTTTTTATTGATACCCCTAATTTCAAGTGGCATAGCGATATTATCTATCACAGACCTATGAGGCATCAATGCAAAGTTTTGGAAAACCATACCTATCTTTTTGTTTCTGAAATCTTGAAGGTCTTGTTTTTCAAGCGCCATTACATCCTGTCCATCAATGAGAATCTTTCCCATAGTCGGCTCTAAGAGTCTGTTGATATGCCTTACAAGGGTTGATTTTCCACTTCCAGAAAGACCCATAACACAGAAAATTTCGCCAGGATTAATGTCAAATGAAACGTCAGAAACACCAATTACTGAGTTGTATTTTTCTAAAGCCTCTTGCTTAGTAACAAGCTTATTTTTAATAGCATCTAGTGCTTCTTTAGAGGTATTTCCAAAGATCTTTGAAACGTTTTGAATCTGTATAGAGCTACCTGAATTTTCTGTAGACATGGTAAATTAATTATTTGAAAAAAAACCGGCGCCTAAAAAAAACGCCGGTTCTAGGATGTACTAGTTAGATTATAGTCCTAACCAGCCATCAACTGTTTCTTCATTCTGAGACATCCAGTCTCTAGCTACTTCAGCAGGATCTCTTTGATTAACTGATACTTCATAAGCTAACCAAGATACGTCGTCAGACGTCAACTGAAAATTGTTAAAGAATTCAACAATTGCTGGTGACTTGCCTTCAAGTGAAGTGCCCCATCCAATCTGAATGTTCTTTAATGCGTCTTTAGATGCAACATAAGATTTCTCGTACCAGTCAGCGTCTTCTGAAGGTTGAATCATCTTATATGCAGCTGGGTCATGAGTTGGTTCAGTTAGCATTACAACATCAGCCATACCCCAAATAGCGTGTGGCTTATAGCAATAGAACGCATAACCTTCGCCTTTTTTGATAGAGTCAAGTACACGAGCATTCTTCACAGCTTCAGCAGCTCTAATTGGCTCAATACCGGCATCTAACAACTTATAGTCTCTAACTTTTACTTCATTTACGTTTGCTGATGCCCATCCATCTGCACCAATCCAAAATTCGCCTTTTCCGTTACCATCACTATCCATAGCGGCAACTACTTCAGGACGTCCAAGATCAAAAATTGATGTAATATTCATTTCGTTAGCAAAAGCTTGAGAAACGCAGTAACCTTGGTTACCCTCATAGCTCTTATCACTAAGCTTTAAAGTTCCTTTAGGAACTAGATCATTTGTATAGGCTTGTTGATTGGGAAGCCAAATATCTGGATGGACTTCGATCTCACCTTTACTTCTGTCTATTGCTCCATAGATGGCTGTATTGTTACCAGGAACTAGGTCAACCTCACCACCCATTTTGTCTGTAATAACAGCAGAAAGTAGATTTGCAATTGCTGTTGCACCTGTCCAACCCGGATCGCCAATATTAACTTTTTCGGCATAGGTTGTCATTGAGGCAGAAAGAGCAACAACAGCTGCAATAGCTGTTTTTTTCATTATTTTCATTATTTTCTCCTTTGATAAACGTAATTTTTCAACCTGAGTATCATAAAATTTTGCAGATTGAAGATATCGAGTATACATCAATTAATATATATGTTTCAACACTATTTGTGCATTAAAAATCAAATGTAATTCAAAATGGAACTTATCTCAGGAAATTACTCCAAAAGAAACTTTCTAATGGCATTATTGACTAGTTGAGGTTTTTCCATATGAGCATTATGAGCACAACCCTCAATGATCTCTAGTCTTGAATTTTTAATTCCCTTATAAAGAATATCTTGCTGATTTTTATCATAAGAGCGATCTCTGTTGGACCAGAGTATCAGTGTTGATGATTTTATATCTTTTAACTGCTCTCTCCCATCCCAGCAGTCCCATGCGTCAAGACTAGCAAGGGCAGCCTGTGTTGTAGCTTTGGCACCTTCCTCCAGACATAGCTGATATCCATCACCTATCTGGTGATCAATGAACCAAGTTTTCGCTATGTTCTCACGCGTTTTTTTTATACCTATAGTTCTGATTTTAGTTCTGGATTCTTCTATAGTTTCAAACCTATTTGGTAGGACGCCAATGGATCCTGTACCAAGACAGATTAACTTTTCAACTCTATTAGTGCTCATTGCTGCCATTTCTTGAACAATCATGCCGCCCATAGAATGACCAAGCAAATAAAAAGTATCAATATTTAAATGATCAAGGAGATCAAATACTTGCTCAGCATTTTCCCTAATTGTTGAAGGGGCAGTCATTACAGCGCTCTCTCCATAACCTGCTAGGGAAGGCATAATTAATTCAAAATTATTATTTAAGTCCTCTTGAAAACGCCACATGTGTTGTCCACCAAGATAGCCATGAACTAAAACAAATGGCTTGCCTTTTCCTATTTTTTTATAAGATAAATATTTCATAAGCTTAAATGATAAGGTATTTCAGGGAAAGAATTATATAAGTGATGTAATGTCGCCATCTCCAGGCACAAATTCATACTTTAAAAAGTCTTGTTTTTTGACCCATTCAATTGCTTCATGCTCTGACAAAACAATATTGGTATCAATCAGTGTACAAAGATAGTAATGCAAAACAATATTTATTTCCTCATCCTGATACCTCTCCTCTGCGACTTTATTATGAATCTCTATATTGACATTGAGCTCTTCAAGAATCTCTCTAGATAAGGCATCCTTAAAGGTTTCATTTTGCTCAACTTTGCCGCCAGGGAACTCCCATTTAAGTCCCATGTATTTTTCTTTACTCCTTTTAGCAAGGAGATAGTGGTCTCCCTTTTTAATAATTGCAGCAACAACGTCGGTAGGATTCATAAATTGATTAGAATATAAAGCTTATTGAGTTATTTTTCATGGCTTTTTTCCTTCAAAAATGGCACCATCGAAGACCATACTCCGTCATTTTTTAAGCGGTGAAAGATCGCAGCCAAAATATGCAAACCAATAAGCCAATAGATAACAGAGACTGAAAACTCATGAACTTCCACCACTGTGTTAATTAAAAAGCCATCTTCAAATCCAAGCCAAAATAGCAAACCAATTAATAACCCAGTTAAAGGAATTAATGCAAGACAAGCATACATTCCGTAATGAACAACTCTAGCAGCTAAAAGTTGTGACTTTGGAGTAGAATCAGGAAGTGATGATTTTTGTGTTTTTTTCATGTAAATAAATCGAATCAAAAGCAATAACACAAAAACTGTGGCAAAAATTACTTCAAATTGAAGAAGTGCTTTGTCTTCTAATTGATTAAGTTCATCTATCTGCTTAAGTAAACCATAGATAAACAAAAGCACAAAACCCCAGTGCATGAACTTAGCTATAGAGCTAAAATTCGATTTGCTATCTAGATTTGTATTATTCATAGTCTATTAAACTAATCTTAAAAAATGGTGCGCCCGAGGTGATTCGAACACCCGACATTCGGCTTCGGAGGCCGACACTCTATCCAGCTGAGCTACGAGCGCAATGTTTAGTTGATTCGCCGCAGTTCAATTGTTATCAAGTAATTTCTCTCAATTTCTAATGCTCTATTCATATTTAATGACAAGCTATGCCATACTTCTTTAAGCGCCAGTAGTTGTATGGCAGAGGTGTAACAAATCCAGCCAATAGCATAAAAGGAATCACCCACCAAGTGAGCACTGCACCACCTGTAAGCAGAATATCTGTCAAATTCATTGCAAGTTCCATAGCAATCATTGAAATAAAACTCATGCCGATAGCTGTTTTAAACGCCAATCTAATTGCCATTTGTTTACTAAGAATTACGGTCTCTAATGCAATACTTGTAATCAACCCGTTAACTATTGCGAGTGCCATTACTTGCCAAACTGACCAGCTATGCTCAATATTCTGAAAAGCAAAGATAGTTCCAAAATCACCAATTGAGCAGCCAAGCAGGCACCACAATGTATTTACTCTGCTTCGTTTCCAGGTATGCTTACAAAGCCAAAAACCATCATTAATTGCTGGAATGAATTGCATTTTGCCTCCTATTTGAATTTCTGATCATATCTTGTTTGAATTTCTTTTGGCCACAGATTATACATATAGTCAATTAAAGCCTGCTTTTCTTCTTTCGACAACCTCTTTTCAAATGCAGGCATTTGTCCACCCATTTCAGTTCCACCCTTATTAATGGTATAAAGCAACTGTTCAGGCGAATGATGCCAAGTATGAGCAGTGCCATTAAGTGGTGGTGGAGGATAGTTACCATTTGCATCTTTAACCTTCCAGTCTTCAGCAAGGCCTTGGCCATTAGGGCCGTGACAACCTATACAGTTTTTTTCATAAACGCTCTCACCTAAGGAAGCCATAGAGTTTGAATTTTTATTTTTTTCTTCAGGACTACAACCTACCAATAAAATTAATGTGGATAAGAGTAATAGTTTATTCAATGACAGAAGTCTTGATTGAATCACTATGAGCTAGAGGGGCAAAGGTTTGGGTCCCAATATTCATCTTCGATATCCCCCATCGAAAACAACAGTCCAACAATATCAGTAAATGAGAACTTTTCAATATCTCCAACAGCCATAATATATTGCCCTGTGTTAGACTCATTAAAGACTCTTATGAAGTATGTTCCTGCATCATAAACTCGATTAGACAGGAAGTTTTCACCAATTTCTGGGCCGTTCCAATACCACTGCTTTCCATACTCTTCATACCAAGGAGTCCACTCAAAGTTTTCACCATCAGCAAGACTTATTCTATGAAACTCAGAATCCAAGACTTCAAATGAAAACGTTTGCTCTAAAGCACATTCTCCAACTTTAGCAGCCAGGATTCCCGCATAGAAGTCAAAATCTATTTCAGATTGAATTCGATAGTAGTGAGGATCACCAGTCAGGGTTGAGTAAATTGCTTTTGAAATTTCAGGCTCCTCAATTTCATAAGGCGCATCTGCAGGATAGGTAGAATTTTCATTAAGAACCGGCTTATGTGCAAAGGTATGCGTAATAAAAATAGAACAAAATAGAAAAGTAATGATTCGTCTCATAAGTTTCATAATAGACCTAAATAATGCAGATATTCCATATTTTAATAAGAGTTCTATTTGGTAAAGTTTAAAAAAACTCATTCGTTTCCATCACTAACATGCGTGATTGAGATTTCGCCATCAAAAGCTTCGTAATCTAACTTATTTGGGTTGCAACAAATCTCGCAATCATAAATTTCGGTATTGTTCCCAGCAAAAGATGAATCAACTTCTAATGAAACCTCAAACTCTTCAAAGCAAAAGAAGCATGTAATAAATTTATAGTTCATCTTTCAAAAGACCTGAATGTGCTTTTAATGTTGTCTATGAATTTTTTCATGATTAATAAAATTCTTTTCATAATATTTAAGACAAACAAGTCTCTTCATTCTCGCAGCTAAATACATATATTTCACCCTGATTTTCTATTTTTATGCTGTTAATGTCACAAAAACTAAATGAATGAAATTTAATGTAATCAGCGTCATGGCAAAACTCTTCTATGTTATCTTGCATATTGCTGGCAAAGTAATTGTTTTTCAGGCTGCCTATGAAAAGGAATAAAGCAACAATGACTGGCAAGAGAATAAACAGAGCTTTCTTCTGCTTTGTAACAGATAGTTTTGTTTGCTCTTCTGTCCAGTATCTATTCATTAATAAATTGTATTTTATGCATTATGTCAAGGTAATAATCTGAAGATTTATTTCTTAAGTCAATCTAAAGTAAATCTAATCATTAACTCATTATCGAACAAAGCCTCATCTGGTGGCAAAGGAATGGGAGACGATCTAAAGACAGCTCTTCTAATCGAATTACCAAAGGGTTGAGCCACACTTTTGGGCATTACTTTATTTGAACTGTTACCTGAGCCACAGCCTAAAATCTTAACCGCTTCTACTGCACCATTGTTAGCCTGATTAATTAAAACATCACAAAACCAGGATTCATCAGCATCTTCATAACTCCAAAACGACTTAACTTTTTCTTGAACAGTATTGATATAATCTGATTTGAGCGCTTTTAATTCAGGAGTGATCTCTGCATTTTTTGTCTGAATTACACTCAGGCCACTCTCTTTTTCAAGGGCTTCATTTCTTTTTGTTAATGACTCAATCCGTTGGCTTTTCTCTTCTGAATCAAGCCTTGACATTTGGCAAATAAAGTTCAGCAGAACCTCGAAACCAGTATTGGGCTGGTAGTACTCCCAAGCGCCATTAATTTCTCTCTCTACACCCTCTCCCTCACCCATTGGAAAGGAATATCGAATGCGTCTTTCAACTCTGAAGCCTTTCAAGTTGCAGTCACCTTGAGCATACGTTTTTTCACTCCCCTTTCCCCAAGAATCTATATACCACCAAAAAATATACCCATCCTTTTCAATGAGCGTATCGAAGTCGATATATAGGGAGGCATTATTACCTGGAAGGACTTTGGTCCAATCGGCATAAGCGTTGAAAGATATCAATAAAGAAACGAATAGTAATATTTTTTTCATTTTATTTGCACCAACTTGTTTTTTTGCCGCCGTTATATCTGTATGCTAGTTCATTTTCTAGGAGCTCTTTTTCAAGGCTCACTCCATCAACAAATACCTTGGCGACAACTCGAAAGTATTTACCTCTTTGGATATCATTCAGTTTAATTTCTTTGGCGTTCCTCAGTTTATCTCTAACAAAATCCCTTGCTAAAAGTGCCAAATCATTCTCATATTGACACTGGCCTTTAATTTCAGGCGTATCAACCCCTTCTAGCCTGATGGCTATATTCTTGCCAACAATGGGTGAGAGCGAATCAATATCAACTCTAAAAGTATCACCATCATAGACACTTATAACTCTAGAAACGATTACAGATCCGTATTGAGTTGCAGACAGAGTGGACTGCCCAAAAAGAAGTAAAGCTATCAATATCGAAATTTTTCTAATCATTCATCTATTTAAAAAATATTTTGATTTTTGTGATTTTATCCAACTCTATAAAAGTTACAATGCTCTTCATAAAAACTCTATTATTTCTTCATAATTGAGAAATAATATATTATTACAATTCACACTTAATTAATAAACTTATCAATCATCAGATGAATCATTTAAAGTCAATTTCCAAAATATTATGTTTTGCCTTAAGTTCACTCTTGTTACTTTCTTCACCATCCCTAGCAGATGAAGACAACTACTCCCCTCTAGATTCTCCCTCTTTCTTCGAAGGGCTAAATACTTTTACTGCTGTTTTTTCACAAATTAAACAGATGTATGTTGACGAAATCGATGATGAAACTTTATTTAATAACGCTATAAGAGGTCTCATTGAGGGTTTAGATCCTCATTCCAGCTATCTTGAACCTGTGGATCAATCCAAGGTAAGTGAGAGCACCATGGGCAAATTTGGAGGTCTTGGCATAGTAATTGGAACCAAAGGCGATTATATCGAGGTAGTTTCTCCTATAGATGATACTCCAGCATATAGAGCTGGTCTGAAAGCAGGAGACATTATCTTACAAATTGGCGATCAAAATGTGAGTCAAATTAATCTTGAAGAAGGCGTAAAGTTAATGAGAGGAGCGCCAGGAACAACAATTAAACTGACCATAGGAAGGCCAAATATTGCTCCATTTGTTGTTGAAATCACGCGTGAGATAATCACGGTTACTTCTGCAAAGGGGCTTCTCCTTGAGGATGGTATTGGCTACCTTAGAATTGCTCAGTTCCAAAGACCTACAGCTGAGGTGGTAGAAAAGATTATTGGAGATTTAGTTGAGAAGAATGAATCAGACCTAGATTCACTTATTATTGATTTGCGAAATAACCCTGGAGGTTTATTAGATTCTTCAATCGACATATCGAACCTGTTTATCGATGAGCCGGGTATCGTAGTTTATACTGAAGGCAGAACCCCTAGCTCAAACATGTCGTTCCCAACCAAACCTGGAGATATTTTGAATGGTGCACCTATTGTGGTGCTTATGAACGTAGGCTCTGCATCTGCTTCAGAGATTGTAGCAGGCGCCCTTCAGGACCATAAACGTGCAATTATTATTGGAGAGGAGTCTTTTGGTAAAGGGTCTGTCCAGTCAATGATGGGCCTTCAAGATGGTTATGGCCTTAAATTAACCACAGCAAGATACTTTACTCCTTCTGGAAGGTCAATCCAAGCCAAAGGAATTTCACCTGACATTGCGCTTGATAATATATCTCTAAAGAGCGAGGATGAGGAAGAGTCAATTGATTTCAGCTCCCAGGAGAAAGACCTCAAGAATTCATTATCAGCTCAGGATGAAGAAGAGACAACTTCGGAAGACCCAACTGAACTTACTCCAGAAGAAATTTTAAAGTCTCAAGATGAGATTACGGATGCACGTGACCAGGAGTATGTAGACTTGTTAATGGAAGATTACTATGTTCACGAAGCGGTCAACGTACTGAAAGCTTTAAAGATATATAAAAAGAATTAACATCAAAGCCCTCTAACTAATAAGTGGAGGGCCTTCTTAATTGAATCCACCTATTCTGCTAAACTGCATAGTGTTGTAATTCCAGTCCCAGTGCATCCAAATTCCGATTGCTCTTCCAATAATATATTCCTCTGGGACAAACCCCCAAAAACGAGAATCACTGCTGTGTGCGCGATTATCACCCATGACAAAATAATGACCTTCTGGAATTGTAATTTCAGGAATGCCTTTTGAGTGACCTTTTGGATTGATCAGTATTTGATGAGGCGTGGATTCATTAAATTCCTCAACAAGCAAATAATTGTTCATTGCTTTCCCTGAGTCAACCCCAAGATATTTACCCATACTTTTAATATTTAATGGCTCACCATTAACTACCAGTTGGTCATTACTATAAGAAATAATATCACCCGGAGATGCTACAATGCGCTTAATAAAATCGACCCCTGAGTACCCAGGATTTTTTTCATAATTAGGATATCTAAAGACAATGACATCTCCTCTACTTGGTTTTGAGAATTCAACAAGCTTGGTGTTTGTAATTGGGAGTCTAAAGCCATAGTCAAATTTATTAACGACAATAAAGTCGCCAGTCAAAAGTGTAGGCATCATAGAGTTTGATGGAACGCGAAAAGGCTCAAAAATAAAGCCCCTAAAAACAAATACCAAAAGCAGAACTGGAAACAGCTCAATCGACCACTGGACAAGCTTGGGTCTGTGATTGTATTTTTCTGCTTTAGAAAACTTTAAAAAAATTATAAAGTAGGCTATTTTTCTAAATTTTGATTTTTCTTCAATGACATCTGAAGACGAATCTATATTTTCTTTAGATAAAAAAAGGTCAATTAAAACAATTAAAATTGCAAGAATCATCGCAATAAAGAGCCAAGATAGTACGTCCCAGGCGAAGAAAGGCTCTGCGTTTTTTAATACTGCTTCGTATATAGACATAAATTAGTGTTTTTTTAAAGGGCGTATTATAACAACCTGGTGATTTTACTGCTTGCTATAGTATTTAACCTTCTTGCTTAATCTTCATTCCAATTGAGTTTGCTAATTCAACAAAGTTTGGAAAAGAGGTTTTAACGTTATCAACTCCTTCAATCTCAATATCAAAATTAGATCTGACAGAAGCAATTGCAAAGGCCATAGAAATACGGTGATCGTGATGAGACAGGATTGAAGAGGTTTGTTTGGTGAATTCACCACCTGTTATTCGAATGCCATCTTCTAGAACTTCATTCTTAATCCCCAATGAATTGAGCCCATCAGCCATAACTTGTATTCGATCCGATTCCTTAACTCTGAGTTCTTTTGCGCCAGTAAGGACTGTTTCGCCATCTGCACAGCTTGCAGCAATGAACAGAACAGGGAACTCATCAATCGCAAGTGGAACAAGGCTTTCAGGGATTTGAATTCCTTTAAGGTTTGAGGAGGATACCTTGATATCTGCAATCAACTCACCAGCTTGAAGTCTTTGATTAAGTAGTTGAATATTTCCACCCATTAATTTCAGAATATCAATGACACCAGTTCTCGTGGGATTAATATTGACTGAATTAAGAATTATGCTAGAGTTTTTAGAGATACAACCGGCAACCATGAAAAATGCTGCAGAAGAAATATCACTCGGCACTTCAATGTTACATCCCTTAAGCGAGCCACCCCCCAATACAGAAATTTTATTGTTTGATGTTGTAACATCATACCCAAAGCCTTTAAGCATTCTTTCTGTATGATCACGCGATATACCGTTTTCGATAATCGAAGTCATCCCCTCACTGTATAGACCAGCTAATAATAGGCAAGACTTAATTTGAGCAGAAACCACAGGCAAGGTGTATTCAATAGCGGTTAACTGCTTACCACCTATAATAGTTAAAGGGGGCTTTGAGTCATTTCCAGAAATATCTGCCCCCATCTCTCGAAGCGGATTAATGACCCTTCCCATTGGCCTGGTGGATAAAGACTCATCACCGCATAGCTCTGAGTCAAACTCTTGGGCACTTAGTAATCCAGACATCAAGCGAATTGAGGTTCCAGAATTACCCAGATTAATAGGGTTATTAGGCTTCTTTAGACCCCTCATACCAACACCATGAATCACAACACTGGGGCCATCTCTTTCAATCTTAACTCCCATTTCTTTAAAGGCATTTAATGTTGCAAGGCTGTCCTCACCCTCTAAGAATCCTGAAACTCTGGTTACACCATCCGCAATAGAACCAAGCATGATTGACCTATGGGAAATTGACTTATCGCCAGGAACCTTAATCGTTCCTCTTAAGGGGTCAGAGTTTGACGTTACAAAGTTTGACATTCGAGAGTTATCCTAACCATGAATCTCGGGTTTTTTTAGCTGTAGTGAATAATTGACCTAACTTTTCACTATCCTCATCATTTATAGCCTCTAGCAAGTCATCTAGTGTTGACTGATAGCCTTTTAAGTGGCCCATGATTTGATTTTTATTCTGTAGACAAATATCTCTCCACATGACCGCATCACCTGAGGCAATTCTTGAAAAATCTTTGAATCCTCCACCTGCATAAATCGATGCATTCGGATTTTGATCTACAAGATAATTTACCAAAGAAAATGCCAGCATATGAGGGAGGTGTGACGTCATTCCAAGTAAGTTGTCGTGAGACTCTGCACTCATAAAATCTACATCTGCACCTACATTTTTCCACATCTGATCTATCACATCGATAGATTCAGGCGAATTCATTTCTTGTGGAGTTATGATGACTTTCTTTCCATCATAGA
Source organism: uncultured Gammaproteobacteria bacterium (assembly GCA_902509905.1). Lineage (GTDB taxonomy): Bacteria > Pseudomonadota > Gammaproteobacteria > PS1 > Pseudothioglobaceae > Pseudothioglobus. Next base: position 54,619 of record CABWZI010000003.1, read on the forward strand.
GCTTTGAATCACTAACTTCAAAGCCACTTCTTTCCTTTCCAGCAATTGGGTGCGCTGGAATAAAGCAGCTTGACTTATCTCTCAAAACATCATTAACAATATTAACAATATCTGATTTAGTACTACCTACATCAGTAATAATGACATTGCTTGAGATTAACGGTTCAATTTGATCAAGAATGTCCTTAAATGTACCCACTGGTGTTGCAATGACAACAATATTAGCCTCATCGATAGCCTCTTTAATATTAGTTGAGAACGCATCAATTACGTTTGATTTTTGAGCTTCTTCAAGACGTGATTGGTCTCTACCATAACCAAAGACAACTTTAGCTAAATTCCTCTCTTTGAGAGCTAGTGCAAGTGAGCCACCGATTAGTCCAACACCTATAATTGTAATTTTGTTAATCATAGGACTTTTCCAAGCGCTTCAAGCAAATGATCATTTTCATTTGGCGTACCAATAGAGATTCTGAGGTAATTCTCCATTTCAACCGGTCGAACTATAACCCCTTCTTTGAGAAGATTGTTATAAGTACTCATGGCGTCTTTAAACTCTACTGCTATAAAGTTTGCATAAGAAGGGATATAGTTTAATTTGAACGCCTCAAAGCCTTTCACTAGTTGGCTATAGCCATCAGAATTCATTTTTACTGAATCTAAAAGGTATTTACCATCACCAAGTGCAGCGATTGCAGCCATTTGGGCCGTGTGATTGACATTAAATGGCTCCCGCACTCTGTTTATGTAGTCTGCAATTAGGGCGCTACAAATTGAGTATCCTACGCGAAGACCAGCGAGACCATAAGCCTTTGAAAAGGTTCGAGAGATAATAAGATTTTCAAACTCTTTGAGCCAGCCAATGGCTTGATCATCTATATTCAAGTATTCAAAATAGGCTTGATCTAGAACGACCGGAATATTGCTAGGAACTTGTTTTAGGAAGCTATAAACATCATCATCACTTAAAAGTGTACCGGTTGGATTGTTAGGATTAGCAACAAAAATAAGCTTTGTTTGATTAGATATTAGGCTCAGCATTGCATCTAAATCATGGCCAAATTCCTTTGCTGGAGAAACTACAGCAGTTGCCCCTAGGGCTTGAGTCACTAGAGGGTATACAACGAATGCATATTGAGAAAAAATGACCTCATCACTATGCTCTGAAACAAACACCCTCGCTATGAGCTCCAAAAGCTCATTTGAGCCATTCCCTAAAGAGACCATGCTTGATGAAACTCCATGTTTTTTAGCAATTGCTTCTTTTAGCTCAAAGCAGTTACCATCTGGGTAGCGGTTTAGATTGGACAAAGACTCATTGATAGCTTTCTGCACTTTCTCACTAACACCTAGTGGATTTTCATTGGAGGCCAATTTTGAAATTTTTGAAAGACCAAGCTCCCTAGCAAGCTCTTCTATCGGCTTTCCTCCTTGATATGGACTCAAGCCAAGGATTGATTCACAGGCGTTCATAAAACAGCAACCGGGTAGGACCCAAGTATCTCCAGCTTAGAAACTTTAGATTCAATTTTTGTGATGGCATGTTTGACGTTATCTTCGTCTTGATGCCCTTCTATATCAATGAAAAAAAGGTACTCCCATTTGACTCCTGGGATTGGATGCCTTGCCAATTGAAGCATATTAATCTTGTTTTCTTTAAAGGGTTCCAATAAATCAAAAAGCGCGCCTGACTCATGTTTTGTAACTACTAGCAAAGAGGTTTTGTCATTGCCACCTTTTGGAACTTCGTCCTTACCAATAACTATAAATCGAGTCACGTTCCCTGCATTATCCTCAATGTTTTTGGCAACCCTCTGAAGTCCATAAATATTTAAAGCCACTTTTGATGCAATAGCAGCTGCATTGGGCTCATCCTTAACCATTCTGGCTGCTAATGCATTAGATGCTACAGGCCTGAGTTCAGTATTTGGGTAGTGATTAGCAAGCCACCTGTGACATTGATCTAGAGCTTGCTGATGAGCATAGATTACTTGAATCTCCTTTGATTGATCTTGCATCATCAAGTGATGTGCTACAGCAATCTCTACTTCACCACAAATATTTAAATCATGACTATAGAGCATATCAAGAGAGGTTCCAATCACGCCATTAGAAGAGTTCTCTATAGGAACAACACCGTATTGAGCGTTATCTGTTTCAACCTGATGAAAAATCTCATCGATTGTCCCGCAATCTAATGGTGAGACACCGTGTCCAAAGTGCTTAAGAGCAGCTTCTTGTGTAAATGTTCCTTCCGGACCAAGAAAAGCAATTTTTAATGGCTGCTCTAGTGCAAGACAGGCTGACATAATTTCTCTAAAGATGAGCGCAATATCTTTGTCCTTTAGTAAGCTTTTGTTTCTCTCAATGACTCTACTTAAAACCTCAGCCTCCCTCTCAGGGCGATAAAAAGCAGTTTGAGTGTTTGATTCTTGCTTAACTAGAGCAACTTGTGCAGCAAGATCAGCACGCTCAGAAATTAGAAGCTGAATCTTTTGGTCCAGTTCATCAATCTGTAATCTCAAGTTTTCAAGCGAATTACCTTTCATAAGTGTAGAGTTAACCCAATCTTTTTGGCATATTTTACCTAAGACTTATTGCCCTTTAAGTATTGTTAATGTTAAGTTTCTGGAAGATCAATTAGAATTTAAGAATTAACTATTGTACAGTTAGCAAAAAAAGATATAATTCATTCGAATTTGAAGATGGAAGTTGGTGTGAGTCCAACGCTGCCCTCGCAACGGTATTTCTCTTGATTAGTCCGATACATCACAAATTTGTTGTTACTTAATACTACGATGGGTGGTGAGTTATAGGACCTTATGTGCGAATTCCTTTTCTCTAAATCCCTCTTTTAATTTTATTTATTAGGGGTTAAAAATGTCTTTTAAAAAATCAATTTTTGTTGCTGCCTTGTCAGTGATCTTTATTTCCAATTCTGCTAGCGCCGTAATTGGACCAATCAAAATTACATTAAATAACGAATATAAAACTGCGTCTCCAATAATAGGGGCTGTTGCTACTTCAATCAAACTTGACAAATCAGATATTAAAAAAACTGGTGCTTCAACTTTTGTTGAGTTATTGGAAAGTATTCCGTCAATTAGTTTTGAGGGTGGTACAGGTAATATGGCTTCTGTTCGTTTAAGAGGAAACGAATCATCACATACACTACTCTTAATTGATGGCCAAAAAGTAAATATTACTGGTGGTCAGCCGAATTTTAAAATGATTCCTCTTAATCAAGTTAGTAGCATTGAAATTTTAAAAGGGCCCTTTTCTTCTTTATATGGACCTGGCGCTATAGGTGGAGTGATTAATGTTTTTACTGATAAAGATTCCAACGCTATTACAAGTAATACGATTGATACATCATATGGCTCAAAAGGAACGAAGCAATCAAGTTTTAATTCATATTATAAAAATGAAAATAGTTATATTGATTTTACTTTTTCAGACTTTATAACAGATGGTATTGATGCTAAAGGTGATGGAGATTTAGACCCAAGTGATAGGCAGTCATTTGGTTTAAATATTGGTGGAGATATTGGTGAAAAAACATCCGTAAGTCTTAATTTGATTGACTCAAAAGCCAATATTATGTATGACAACCCCTACCCTGCTGATAAATATGAAAATGATTTAAGACAGATAGGATTGGGTGTAACTCAAAAATTTAGCGATAGAATTCAGACAAGAGTTGATATTAATGACCAAAATATTCTTCGTCATGGAAGTAAGTATGAATTAAACACAATGTCGATTATCAATGAGATTGATTTTGATTCAAGCAAATTATCAGTGGGGTTAATGAATTCGATTGACAAAGATTTAGGAAATTTAAAAGAAATTAAACATACTGATATATTTAGTCAATGGCAAGGGTTAATCTTGGACAATGAGTTATCGATAGGAGTAAGAGTTATCGATCATGATAAATTTAGTTCTCATACAACTTATAACTTTAATTGGGCTAAGGACTTAAGTGCCAATTTAAGAATAAATGGATCCTATGGTACGGCTACAAACTTACCAAATCATTATGCGAATAATGCCAATGTTAAAGCTGGAAAAACTGCTCTAAAGCCGGAATTATCTCAAAACATGGAGTTAGGTTTGAATTCATCAAATAATTGGGGAAATATTGAGTTAAAAATTTACAAAAGCAAACTCAAAGATGCATTTAAATATAATGGAGATAATTATCCTTTAGATTATTATGAAAATGATGGAGTTGTCAATATCCAAGGTGCTGAAATAGTTTTAGAAACTGATTTTATGGGATGGGATATTGATAGTACTCTCAACTTTAATAAAGCAATTGCAAAATCTTCAGGTTTGCAAAAGGGAAGAAGGCCTAATCGTTCAATTGCATTAAATCTTTCTAAATCTTCAGGCAAGTGGGAACGAAATATTAACTGGACAGCAAGATCTTGGGCCTGGGATAAAGACGATCACTCAAATGGAAAAAATGGTGGCTACGGCTTACTTAACCTAAGTACTAGTTATAATTTTACTGAAAACTTGAGTGTTTATTTGAATAGGAATAACGCTTTAGATAAAAAATATGAGATGGCTAAAGGCTACAATACTCTTGGAAAAACTTCAACTCTAGGGTTAACATATAATTTTTAGAGTGCAATCATAAGGCAAAACATTCAGTATGGGCATTACATATAAAAAACGCATGCAGCGCAAAAAGGAATATATTGATTCTAGAATCGATGCTGCAAATATTGATAAAGGTATTACTGTTCTATTAACTGGAAATGGAAAAGGCAAATCATCCTCAGCAATGGGGATGATTTGTAGAGCCTTAGGATATGATATGAATGTTGGCCTTGTTCGTTTCTTGAAAGGAGATCAGCAAACAGGGGAGGATCTTTTTTTAGAGGGGCACCCAAATATTGTATCCGCCCATATGGAAAGTGGCTTTACTTGGGATACACAGGATAAGGAACAAGACAAGATAAAAGCTACTGCGACTTGGCATGAAGCAAAGCAATTTCTATCTAATCCAGAAATTGCAGTTATAGTTCTTGATGAGATTACTTACATGATTAACTATAAATATCTTGAAGAATCTGATGTATTGGAAGCCTTACATAATAGGCCAGAAAATCAACACGTTGTTATCACTGGTAGAGCTGCCAGTCAGGGCTTAATTGATATTTCAGATACAGTGAGCGAGGTTGAAGATATAAAGCACGCTTTTAGAGCTAACATCAGAGCTCAAAAAGGAATTGATCTATAGATAATTAGCTATTTTCAAGCAAATATTGAATAGCCTGATATAAGTAACCTATCGGTACAATTTTCATTCCTTTTAAGTTATTCTTTGGCGCGTTACCCTTAGGAATAATTGCAACCTCGAATCCTTGCTTTTGAGCTTCAGAGAGCCTTTCTTGTGCGTTATAGACTGGCCTTACTTCGCCGGTCAACCCTACTTCACCAAACGCAATCCAATTACTCGGAATTACTTTATCTCTTAGGCTTGAAACAATAGCAAGCATAACAACCAGGTCTGATGCAGTCTCGCTTACTTTAATTCCTCCAACCACATTAATAAAGACGTCTTGGTCAAATGTTGAAATTCCAGAATGTTTATGAAGAATAGCTAGCTGCAGAGCCAGTCTGTTCTGATCAAGACCCACACTGACTCGCTTAGGAGTGCCGTTAGATTGGTCAACAAGGGCTTGAATTTCAATTAAAAGTGGTCTTGTGGCCTCTCTTGTGACCATCACCATAGATCCTGAGGATGGATTTTCTTGATTTGATAAAAAAATTGAGGATGGATTGCTCACTTGCTGAAGCCCTTTCTCACCCATCGCGAATACGCTGATTTCATTCACTGCACCAAAGCGATTTTTTACTGCTCTAATGATTCGATATCGACCACCTGCATCCCCCTCAAAATAAAGAACTGCATCAACCATATGCTCCAGTATTCTTGGTCCCGCAAGCGCCCCACCCTTTGTTACATGGCCAATCATGAGTAATACCGTATTAGTTTGCTTAGCGTATTGAGTGAGCTGTGCTGCACAGTCTCTAACCTGAGTTACTGACCCAGGGGCTGAGGTAGATAAATCAGTGACCATGGTTTGAATAGAGTCAATAACAATAACTTTAGGCTGAACATCTTTCGAAAGTTTAAGAATTTTTTCTAAATGCGTTTCACCAATAAAAAGAACATCTTCCTTGATTCCAAGTCTAACTGCCCTCTCACTCACCTGTTCTGCAGATTCTTCTCCGCTCACATAGAGTGTTGTGTTTTCTTTATTTAGGGTTGATAAGGCTTGAAGAATCAATGTCGATTTGCCAATTCCAGGGTCACCACCAATAAGTACAACTGATCCATCAACGAGTCCTCCTCCAAGAGTTCGATCTAGCTCAGTGAGCCCTGTTGATAGTCTGTCTTTGTTTTGAGATTTAATTTCTGACAGGTGCTGGACTTTAGATGCTGGAAGATCTTTAAGACTCTCAGGCTTAGAAGCTGTTGCCTGGGATATAACAATCTCTTCAAGCGTGTTCCATGCTTTGCAATCTAGACACTGACCAGCCCATTGATGATGAGAAGCACCACACTCTCGACATACAAACTCGACTTTAGTTTTTGCCATAAGATTACTTATTCATTAATTTGTCAATTTCACTCTTGAACGCCTCAATATCTTGGAATTGTCTATAAACTGATGCAAAACGAATGTATGCAACTTCATCGAGTGCTCTGAGCTCCTCCATAACCCATTCACCCAAAATTGACGACGGCACTTCTCTGTCATTTTGTGCCATTAATCTTCTTTGAATTTTTTGGATTGCAGTCTCTATTTTTGAAATTTCTACAGGTCTTTTTTCAAGGGCCTTCAAGAGTCCCAAGCGAAGCTTGTCTTCACTAAAGGTTTGCCTTGAATCATCACTCTTAATGAGTCTAGGAAGGTTTAAATCAACTATCTCTCTCGTAGAATGCCTTTCTCCACAAGCAATACACTCTCTTCTTCTTCGAACCTGAGAGCCATCATCAAGTAGCCTTGTATCTAAAACCTTGGTGTCATCAGATTGACAAAAAGGACAGCGCATTTAGATTATTTATAGACTGGAAATCTTGAACAAAGTTCTTCAACTTTAGCTCTAACTTCGTTAACAACAGCTGGATTTTCGATGTCATCACAAATATCACATATCCAATGAGTAATATCTTTACACTCACTCTCGCCAAAACCACGAGTAGTAGCTGCAGGTGTTCCAATCCTGATGCCGCTTGTAACGAAGGGAGATTGAGGATCGTTAGGTACAGAGTTTTTGTTGACTGTTATGTGGGCTGAGCCTAAGGTTGCATCAACTGCTTTTCCTGTAAGTCCTTGCTCAATAAAGCTAACAAGAAATACGTGGTTGTCCGTACCACCAGAGACTACATCGTACCCCCTTTCCATAAAGACACTAGCCATTGCTCTTGCATTTTTAACTACTTGCTTTTGGTATAACTTAAAGTCGTCACTCATTGCTTCTTTAAAAGCAACCGCTTTTGCTGCAATAATATGCATCAATGGGCCTCCCTGAATACCAGGAAAAATAGCAGAATTTAATTTTTTTTCAATTTCCTCATTCGCCCTTGCAACGATTAATCCACCTCTTGGTCCCCTGAGAGTCTTGTGAGTGGTTGTCGTGCATACATCAGCAATTTGAATAGGTGATGGATAGTCTCCAGTAGCTATAAGACCCGCTACATGAGCCATATCAACAAGAAGATAGGCTCCAACCATATCAGCAATATCTCTAAAGCGCTGCCAATCAATAATTCTTGAATAAGCAGAGAATCCAGCAATCACCATCTTTGGTTTATGTTCTAGTGCTAATCTCTCAACCTCGTCATAATCAATTTCGCCCGTATCCTCATCAAGACCATACTGAAAAGCCTTGTAATGCTTACCTGAAAAGGATGGTCCTGCGCCATGCGTCAAGTGGCCTCCATGTGCAAGACTCATTCCTAAAATAGTATCGCCAGGAACTAATAGTGCTTGAAATACAGCTGCGTTAGCAGTTGATCCAGAATGGGGTTGAACATTGGCATAGGCTGCGCCAAAAAGCTCTTTTGCACGGCTTATTGCCAGGTCTTCAGCAACATCAACGTGTTCGCAACCTCCATAGTATCTCTTTGAAGGATAACCTTCTGCATATTTATTAGTAAGCTGAGATCCTTGTAAAGACATGACTGCAGGTGAAGTATAGTTTTCAGATGCAATTAATTCGATATGCGCTTCTTGTCTTGCTTCCTCTGCCGCAACAACATTTGCTATGTCAGAATCTACGTCATTTAGTGTGAGATTTTTATTAAACATGGAGACTTCCTAGAAAAGATAAAAAATGGTATTTCAATGTAAATTTTTTTTAGCAAGAATATACCTTATAGTTACTCTCATTCTAAATGATTTTGGATGATAATTCTATGGTTTTATTTAATTTTTTTTGAATAATAAAAATCATCTTTCAATCGCATCACTGATAAGAAGAAATTAAAAAATATCATCTATTATTTAAGAAGATTTATAAGAATAAAATAAATCATTTGAGGTGGTAAAATTTGCGCTTTAACCTAGTATATATTTGATGAAAGTAGTTGTTTTGGGTGCTGGAGTAATCGGCACCACATCCGCTTATTTTTTAGCAAAACAGGGGCATGAAGTCACTGTTATTGAACGCCAGAATAGCGTTGCAATGGAGACTAGTCATGCCAATGCTGGCTGCCTATCTTACGGCTTCACTTCGCCTTGGGCTGGCCCTGGACTTCCATTAAGTATCTTGAAATGGACTCTAACTGGTCGCTCTCCACTCATCATTAATCCAAACATGAGTATTGAGACTATCAAGTTTTTATATCGCATGTATAAAAACTGCAACGCTCGAAGCTACGAAGTTAATAAAAGTCGTATGCTTAGAATGGCTAAATACTCACAAAAAGCATTAATCGAGATTGAATCCGATTTTGATTTTAATTATGAGCAAAGAAAGCAAGGGTCTCTTCAACTTTTTTGGGATACAAAAGAGATTGAGAAATCAAACAGAGATATTGCAATTTTAGAAAAGTTCAATATCAAATCTGAACTCCTGAGTACTGAAGACTGTGTCAAAACTGAACCTGGTCTCAAGTATGTAAAAAATAAGCTTGCAGGTGGTATACATTTCAAGGACGACTTCACCGGAAATTGTTACATGTTCTCTAATGAAATCTATAAAAAATGCGTTGAAATAGGTGTTAATTTTGAGTTCAATACGGATATTAAATCGATACAAATTAACAACAATAAGGTTTCTTCAGTTTCAACAAACCGAGGCGAATTTAATGCAGATGCCTACTCAGTTTCACTCGGAAGCTACTCTTCAAGAATTCTATCTAAAATAGGCATTCAAACGCCCATTTATCCAGTCAAAGGTTATTCAATTACTCTCCCAGTTTTGAATGATGGAGATGCGCCTCAATCAACCATTATGGATGAAAAGAATAAGATTGCAATTACAAGGCTTGGAGATACAATAAGAGTTGCTGGAATGGCTCATTTAACGGACTTTGATAAAAACTTGAGAACAAAGTCATTAGATTCATTGATGAGAGGGCTTGATTTAATATTTCCAAAAAGTTATGTCTCATCTGAAGATGTTCAGTTTTGGACTGGTTTTCGTCCTAGCACTCCTGATGGCCCACCTATTATAGGCCCCACTCCCTTTGCTAACTTATTTCTTAATACGGGCCATGGAACCCTCGGATGGACAATGTCCGCTGGTTCTGGCAAACTGATAGCAAACCTGATCTCAGGGATTAATCCTGATATCTCTACAGAGGGTATAGACATGAGTCGTTATAGTTTTTCAAACAAAATAAGAAAAAATCATGGCTAGGAATTGTGTTGCCTCAATTAATCTTAATGCAATTACTAGTAACTACCTTTATGCTAAATCATTAGCTCCAGAATCTAGAGCTATAGCTGTAATTAAAGGTAATGCATACGGACATGGTGCAGTCAAAGTGGCCAGTCATCTTGAGCCATTAGCGGATTGCTTTGGAGTGGCATGTATCGAAGAGGCTTTAGAATTAAGAAGTGCAGGCATCTCTCGAACACCTATTTTGCTTTTAGAGGGGGCTTTTGAAGAGTCAGAACTTGCCTTAGTTGACCAGCACGAGCTCTGGATGGTGGTCAGCAATAACCTGCAAATCGAATGGATTCTTGAAAGTAGCCCAATTCACAAATATAATATTTTTCTCAAGATAGACACTGGTATGGGTCGACTGGGTTTCAAAGAAGATGAATCTCCTAAAATCATAAATGGTTTAGAAAATTGTGACCATATAAATAAAATAACTTTAATGACGCATTTTTCCAGTGCAGATAATCATGATAGCGGCTTTACAGAGGTTCAAATTGACAAATTTAACAATATCGTTGGAAACAAACAAAACGATCAATCACTAGCGAATTCTGCCGCCATAATGGCATGGAATAATAGCCACAGTACATATATTCGACCTGGAATTATGCTTTATGGGTCATCTCCATTTCCATCTAATGAGCGATTAAATGAATTAACTCCAGCTATGACACTCGAAACCTCACTAATCTCTCTAAAAAAATTTAAAGCAGGAGATAAAATTGGATATGGTGGGAGGTATGTCTGCAAGCAGGACACTTTAATTGGTGTCGCTGCAATTGGATACGCTGATGGCTACCCAAGAAGCGCAATAGATGGCACCCCTTTATTTATTAATGGTGGTATCGCTAGACTTGCTGGAAGAGTATCAATGGACATGATAACCGTAGACCTCGCAGGCATTAAAAATCCAAAAATTGGAGATCGATTAGAGCTCTTTGGTTCAAACGTTTCAATCGACGAAGTTGCAAATTATTGCGATACAATCTCCTATGAGATTTTTACTCAAATTACAAGTCGAGTTTATAAAACTTATGTGTCATAGTTTTTAAATACTAATATAATTCGAGTCATATTCTTCAATTCATAAATTAGGCATGTTGTCGAAAACTCAAATTTCTTCATTCAATAAAGATGGCTATCTCGTTGTAGAGAATTTTCTCGAAAAAGAACAGAGAGAACTACTTATCAATCGAGCTAAAGATATGATTGATGATTTTGACTCTTCCTCAACAAGCTCCATCTTTACTACAAACGAACAAGAGAGAGCAAGCGATGAGTATTTTCTAAAGTCTGGCGATCAGATTAGGTTTTTCTTTGAAGAAAAGGCGATAGATAGTAGTGGAAACTTTACAGTCCCAAAACAACAATCAATTAATAAAATTGGTCATGCGCAGCATGCTTTAGACCCTGTATACAAGAGAGTCATCAATTCACTTGATATACCCTCGATGGGTAAGCAGCTTGGTATAAAAAAGCCTAGACAGCTTCAATCCATGCACATTTTTAAGCAGCCCAATATTGGTGGCGAAGTTGGGCTTCATCAAGACTCAACGTTCCTTTACACCTCACCAATGAGCTGTATTGGTTTCTGGATGGCTTTAGAGGATGCAAACATTGAAAATGGCTGCCTTCAAGCTATGACAGGAGGTCACACATTGCCTCTTAAAAAGCGCTTTAAGTTGGCTCAGTCAGGCGGCACAGAATTCGAAATTTTAGATGAAAGTCCTTGGCCAGATCATGAGCTAGACCTTTTAGAGGTTAAAGCGGGAACTCTTATTATTCTTCATGGACAGCTGCCACACTACAGTGCTGAGAATACTTCAAACAAGTCGAGACAAGCTTACAGCATTCATCTGGTAGACTCAAATTGTCATTATGCAGAAGACAATTGGTTGCAATCTGAAATCTAACAATAACAATTTATTGCCAAAACATGAAAGATAGACAAGTAATTGATATACATAATATAGAATTTAAGCCGTTTGATAGGTATGGCTCACCCGTTCCAAAAATGAGCTGGCACATCATAAGCTACGATCAAACAAGTGGACAAGGGAGTTATGTCCTTAAAATGGAGCCAGGGGCTCAGACCGTACCGCACATGCACATGGGCTTTGAAGAATTTTTAATGATTGAAGGTGAACTGATTGATGCTGATGGGACTATCTTTAAAAAAGGTGAATTTGTTTCCTTTGAGCCTGGGAGTAAGCACTCCTCATCTTCCAAAACTGGGGCTTTAATTGTAGTTTTTCAAAGAGGTCTCAATCAAGCCATCGATCAAGATTAAACTCAAGGGAGTCAGATAATGCCAGCAGAGATAAGAAAAACGCTTTTACATGTTGAAAAAACTATAGTTGAGGGTAATAAAAAAGCTACTAAGCCCCTCAAGCTAATTGCTGCAGTTGCAGTCATTAAAAATCCATGGGTCGACTTGCACAGTCCAAATATATTTGTTGAAGACCTTAAACCAGGGATTTTAGATGTTGCACCAGGCCTTGGAGAGTTACTTACCTCTATGATTATAAAAGAGGCTGGTTCAGGTGAAAATGTAGAGGGTTATGGAAAATCAGCGGTTGTAGGATTAAAAGGCGAAATTGAGCATGCCTCAGGCATTATCCATACGCTTCGTTTTGGCAATTTTTATCGGGAGGCGGTGGGAGCAAAGTCTTACCTCTCTTTTTGTAACACGCGTGCCGGTGCCAATGCTCCTATTATGATCCCACTGATGGATAAGAATGATGCTGGAAGACGGTCTCACTACTTAACTATTCAGCTGGCTATTCCAGATGCACCAAATGATGATGAAATTGTAGTTGCACTGGGAGCTTCAATTGGTGGCAGACCGCATCATAGAATTGGTGATCGCTATCAAGACCTTAAGGATTTAGGACACGATTTAGATAATCCAGCTAGCGTCTAACAACTAATTCTCTGAATCCAGTTGAGATTCCAAAGCCTCTTCAGCGATAACCTCCATTCCAACGACGCTTGGCCTTTGCGTCATCACCTGGAAGTTAGCTTGATCAGACTCATCTACATCATCAGTAATAAACATCATTGAAAAAACAATAGCTGCAATCAGCAAGTGAACCAAAATCAGGTAAATTAAAAACCCTGAGCTTTCAAATAAGTCAATAAAGTAACTCATTGAGAGTGGCCCTAATGATGCAAAGACACTATATACCAACACAATGGTTCCACTCGCACTAACCATTTGACTGGGCCTTAAGCGATCATTTGTTTGAGCAACACCGAGAGAATATAAAGGCAGTGTACTTGCCCCGATGAGTCCATTTAGAATCAGAAAAACAGTTTTTGAAAATTCAAATAATGACAGCAAAATACAGATCACTGTTACCAAAGCACAGCAAAGTAAAATAACTTTACGACGATCAATCTTATCAGACAACCACCCAAGAGGCCACTGAGAGGCTGCCCCAAAACCAATAAATAAGGTCATAAACAGAGCAGTTTCGGATACACTCAGTCCTGATTTAATGGCATAAATTGTACCTACACCAAAGAAACCAGCGGAAGCAAGACCTGAAACTCCAATTGTAACCAAGCCTGATGGAGAAGCCCTCCATAACGCACCAATTCCAAGAGACTCCTGTACTTCAGTATCTGGAGCTTTGATTTCCGTTAAAAGAATGGGAATTAACGAAACTGAAAGCAAGATTGAGGCCAAAAGAAATAGCTGAAAGCCTGAAGGGTCATCAATTGCAAACAGGCCTTGACCAAGAGCAAGTCCACCCCAAACAACACCCATATGAATTGAGAAAATTTGACCCCTATTTTCATTTGAAGAAATCGAGTTAAGCCAACCCTCCACAATAATCATAATGCCAGCAATACAAAACCCTGATAAAAAACGAGAAACAAACCAAACAGGTGGCTCAATAAATAATATTTGCATAAGGATTGCTGTTGATGCGATCGATGCATAGGCAGCATAAGTTCGAATTTGCCCTGTTTTTTTAATTTGTTTTGGAGAAATCATAGAGCTCACAAAGGCGCCTATGAAATAACCCGACATAACCAATCCAGTTGTCAAAACTGAAAAACCTTCATAGTCTGCTCTCCAGCTACTCAGAGTTCCTTGAAGACCGTTACCCAGTCCAATAAAAAGGATGCCTAGAAATAGAGGCCAAATTGTTCGCATAACAACTGTTAACATATTCTATTGCCTAAAGATTGGTTTTAAAAAAACGCGAATTATAGAGCAATTTATGATTCTAATTTAAAAAAATACAAAAATGTTTTTAATGATTGATAATCCTAAAAAAAATTGGACTGTATACCTTCTAGAATGTGCTGATCAATCACTATATTGTGGAATCACTAATGACTTAGATAATCGATTAAAACAACACAGAGGTGAAATCCCAGGCGGTGCGAAGTATACACGCTCTCGATCTCCATTAAAGCTTGTATATAGGGAAAAATGCGGCTCAAGAAGCGAGGCGCTAAAAAGAGAGCTGATTATAAAAAAATTGACGAGAAACGCTAAACTTCAATTAATTGAAGATAGAATTAATTCTGAAGCTGATTTAAGTCATTAAGAACCATTTGTGAATGAGTGCTGGGCTTAACCGATAGATATATTTTTGCGATATTTCCTTCAGGATCAATAATAAATGTATTTCTTTTGGAAGCCTTGAAACTTATGAAGTTGCTTAACGAATCATAGGCCTTGGATACAACGCCACCTTCATCAGATAGAAGTGAAAAAGGCAAATTATTTTTTTCAGCAAAACGCTTGTGGGATTCAACACTATCCAAACTAACGCCAAACACAGTCGATCTGCTAGCAATAATTTTTTCAACCGCATCTCTAAAATCACAGGCTTGAGTCGTACAACCTGGCGTGTCATCCTTAGGATAAAAATACAAAATTACCCAGCTTCCCCTATAGTCGCTTAAGTTATGAGTAATATTGTTTTGATCATTAAGTATAAAGTTTGGTGCTTGGTTTCCAACACTGAGTGAGGCAAAACTACACAAAGAGATAGACAAAGTGATGACTGAAACAAATAATTGTTTTGTGAATTTTCGCATCTGTAAAAAAATCTTATTTAAGCTATCTATTACTTTGTGAAAGAAGCCATATCTGAGTAATCTTTGCTGCTTTGTTTAGCACTTAGATACCAGTTCATAGCCTTTAAAAGTTGCTTTTCATCAATATTGTTTCTTCTACAATATGATATGGTTGATTTTTTTAGCGTATTTTTTGTCATTGTTTTTTTCATTTTTGTTATTAAGTTGCCTTGGTTGGCTGGTAGGAGTAACCTGCCAACCAAAGCTAGTACCTCAAGAGCCAAACGGAGAGAGAATGGCATAGGTATTCGAGGTTCTTAAAAATCACACTTAAATAAACTAAATATTGTTTTAGGTATTAGAGACTCACAAAATGGTTATGTATAATCTAAGCTAATGCATAGAGAATGATAACGCTCTGTTTAATTAGTAACTTAAAGGGGTAGTAGTTACCAAACAAGTCTCTAATAAACTAAAACAATATGCACATAATAGGCTGCAAAATGGGTAGTCAAATGTTTTCTATATGGAGTTTTGATGAAGACTTAATGAAGATTCTTTCTTTTAGAAAGTTTTGATTTACAATGCTCTTTTTTATAACACTTTTAAACGTTTATTATGCAAACAATTCTGATAGTAGAAGACGATAAAACTATAGCAGAGAGTATTTGCTTTATCCTCGAAAAAGATTCCTTTAATTGTAAGTGGTATGACAATGGTAAGGATGCACTTGAATTTCACAAAGACAATGAAGTCGATCTCATTCTTCTAGACGTAGGACTTCCAGATATGAGTGGCTTTGATTTGCTCAGAAAAGTTAGAGAAAAATCCAATATACCTGTCATCATTATCTCTGCAAGAGACGATGAATCAGACCAAGTTCTTGGGCTTGAAGGGCTAGGAGCAAATGCTTACGTAACAAAACCTCTAAGCCCAAGGCTAGTGGTTGCTCATGTTCGTGCTCAGCTCAGAATGGTCAAGCCTGAAGTTAAAAGTGGTGATTCTAAGTTCAGCATAAATCATGCTATGCAGCGAGTTGTCTTTTTAAACCAAGACTTAATTCTCACCCCTGCAGAGTACAAAATACTATCGCATCTTGTCAAGAACCCAAATAGAGTTCATTCGAGAGAGTATCTAATGAGTATTATTTGGGATAGGCCTCATGGCTCAGATATTAAGACCATAAATACTCACATCAAATCCATACGTAAACGCCTTCACGAGTTAGACGAAAACAATGAATACATTGAAACTCATAGAGGTATAGGATACAGCCTTATTGAATGAAGCGCTTTCGGCTCAATATTGGTACAAAATTATTTCTTCTTTACTTTATTGTAACTTCTAGCCTCCTATGGGTTTTTGCCCAGAGAATGACCTTTGAGTCTGCAAAATCGGTAGTGATTGAGGTCTCTAGTCTTATGAGTCGAGTTGCCTCGCAGAACAACAAAGATGGCGAGATTGATTTAGAAACTTTTGAAACCCTGATTGTGAACTATCTTCGTTCTCAGAGAAACACAATTGATAAAAATAACCCTCAAAAATTAGAAAATCTTGCAATTTATGTGACTAATAAGGATGGCCTTTTAGTCCTTGACTCAAGAGGGCTGACCCTTGGTACAGATATGAGAGATATAAATGAGGTAGAGTCTGCACTCAGTGGCGTTTCAGATACAACCAATATCATTATTGAAGAGACTCGAGGTAGCCGAAAAGCTAGAGGCGCAGTGATAGAGTATTTCATTAAATCTAGATATTTAAATGCCTCCAATCCAATTTATGGTGACAAAGGTGAAATTTTAGGCGCTGTTGTCGTTGTTGCACCCCTAATCGACCTAATGGGCGAGAACTATCTTTTGAGATTTATTTTCTATATATTTGTTATTGCCTTGCTTTTTGGTTTTTTAGGTAGCTATCGAATATCAAGAAATATTAATAGAGTTCAAAAATATACATCAAACCTTTTTAGTGGCGAAGATGTTCTAATGCCTGATCTAAATAACCAGTTCAACAAGCTTGCCAGAGCTATAAGAGATGCTCGAGCAGATGTTGAGCTTAAGGACGATGTAGAGCAATACATTGATACCCTTGCACACGAGCTAAGAACCCCAATAACAGGTATACAACTTACCGCTGAAAACCTCTTAAGCCCAATGTCGGATGAACAAAGAAAGCGCTTTGTTGAAAACATTCTAGAATCAAATAAGCATATGGATTTATTAGTAAATAGGCTCTTAGATCTGTCAAGGATTGAGCGTCGAGAGGCACTCAAAAACGTTGAAACATTAAATATCAGGGAAGTTGTTAATACTGTTTTAAAAGCGCCAAGTCGCAAAAAAACTATCGATGATAAAGAGTTAAAGATCGATATTCAAATTAATTCAAGTGCATCTCTGAAGGCCGAAAAAATTCTTCTTGAACAGGCAATTGGAAACATTGTAAATAATGCTCTGGACTTTAGCCCCTCTTTTGGAACGATTACCATTAAAGCATCTCAAACAAACGCTGCTATTTCAATCATTTTTTTAGATGATGGGCCAGGAATTCCTCCTCAAGTCATCAACAAACTATTTACAAGGTTCTTCTCAGTTTCAAGACCTGATACTGGAGTCAGGGGTAATGGCCTAGGACTCAGATTTGTTCGCAAGATAATGAAGCTTCATGGCGGGGAAGTAAGTCTCCAAAACCGCTTTATACAGCAAGGCGCAGAGGCCAAACTAAGATTTCCTTTAAAATGAAAATTCCCAATAATAATCAAACCATTAGGCCATGAATAATTTGCACCTAAAAATAGTGTTTTCAACTTATAGACAAAAGTTTTTAATATGGTATTATTCGCGGGTTTTGTAATGAATTTTATAATCTAATATGAAAATAATCATCCCAGTTAAAAGAGTTCTTGATCCTTACACTCAAGCCAGAGTTAACAACCAAACTCAACAAGTCGACTTAACCAATGCCAAAATGGCGATGAATCCGTTTTGTGAAATTGCTGTCGAAGAGGCCCTAACATTAAAAGAAAGCGGCTCAGCATCAGAGACAATTGCAGTGAGCATTGGAACTGACAAGACAGTGGATACTCTGAGAACCGCACTAGCGATGGGCGTTGACCGCGCTATATTTGTGAAGACTGACTCAGAACTAGACTTGCAGCCGCTTCATGTTGCTAAGATTTTGGCAAACATCATTAAACGAGAAGAAGCACAACTCGTCATCATGGGCAAGCAAGCTGTTGATAATGATAATAATCAAACTGGGCAAATGTTATCTGGATTGATTGACTATTCTCTAGGTACTTTCATTTCAAAGTTTGATTTGAGCGCTGATGCTAGTAGCGTTGAAGTGTGTCGCGAAATAGATTCAGGCATTGAAACAAGAAAACTGAATCTACCTGCTATTGTGACTGTTGATCTTCGACTAAACGAGCCTAGGTATGCTTCACTACCCAACATCATGAAAGCCAGATCCAAACCTCTAGAAACAATTGAGCTATCAAGTCTTGAAATAGATACAGCTCCTCGAATTAAAGTGGTTAGCGTTGAGGAATCTGGTACTAAGGACAGAGCTTCAAAGCAGATTAGTTCTGCTGAAGAGCTTTTTAATGAATTAAATCAAATGGGAGTTCTTTAATGTCAGCACTCATATTAATTGAGCTTAATGGCTCAGAAGTTAGCGCAAATAGTAGAGCAGCTATCACGGCCGCCTCTCAACTGTCGGACACAATTGATGCAATAGTTCTTACGAATGACGCTTCGAATTCTTCGTCTGTTTCATCGCTCGCTGGAATCAATACAGTAAAGATGATTGTGGATGACTCGCTTGAGAATGCTAACGTTGAAGTGGCTAGCAAACTTATCGCGGATGTCATGAGTGGCTATAGCTTCTTGATTTCAGGTTCTTCAACATACAGTAAAAATATTTTGCCTCGTGTAGGCGCCCTTTTGGATGTTCAACCAATTTCAGACGTCTGTGAAATTAAATCGAACAATACATTTGTTCGTCCTCTTTATGCTGGAAACGTTATGGCAACGGTTGAGTCATCTGACGAAACAATTGTAATGACTGTCAGAGCAACTGCTTTTGAGCATTCTGGAGATGGTGGTTCAGCATCTGTTGAAACAATTTCTGCCTCAATGCCAGGATCTAATTCAGAGTTTATTTCTTTACAAGAGTCTGAGTCTGAGCGACCTGAGTTAACCACAGCAGAGCGAATAGTCTCTGGTGGAAGAGGCCTTGGCTCTAAAGAGAACTTTACCCTGATTGAACAGCTAGCTGACAAACTAGATGCAGCAGTTGGCGCTTCCAGAGCTGCTGTAGATGCTGGTTTCATCTCGAATGATTATCAGGTTGGGCAAACAGGTAAAGTAGTTGCTCCAAAACTCTATCTTGCAGTTGGTATTTCTGGAGCTATACAGCATCTTGCAGGCATGAAAGACTCCCAAGTTATCGTGGTGATTAATAATGACCCTGATGCTCCAATGTCTAGAATGGCAGATTTAGTTTGGCAAGTGGATTTATTTGATGCTCTTAATGAGCTAAACGCCTATCAGGTATAAAATAGTAGTTAATGGAAAGAGAATCTATTGAATATGATGTAGTGATAGTTGGAGGCGGACCCTCTGGTCTTGCTTCTGCTTGCAAACTCAAACAACTTAACCCCAACCTTTCAGTTTGTCTTCTTGAAAAAGGGTCTGAAATTGGTTCTCATATTCTTTCAGGTGCAGTCTTTGAGCCTAAAACACTTTTTGATCTCTTTCCTGATGATGCTAAAGATTGCCCCACACTTAAAACTCCGGTTGCAAAAGATGATCTCTTTTGGTTAACAGGAGAAAATAAAAGCATCAAAGTGCCTTCATGGCTCATGCCTAAAAGCCTTCACAACAAAGGAAACTATATTATATCTTTAGGCGAGCTTTGCCAATGGATTTCAGAGAAAGCAATGGAGTTAGGCGTTGATATCTTTCCAGGATTTCCTGCACAAAGCTACCTAAAAGATGAAAGTGGCCGAGTTATTGGAATATCCACAGGCGACATGGGAATTGATAAAGAAGGTAATCAAAAAGGAACTTACACACCTGGAATGGACATTCTTGCTAAGCAGACCATTTTTGCAGAAGGCGCAAGAGGTCATCTTGGAAAACAATTAATCAGAGAGTTTAATCTTGATGAAGGCAAAACGCCACAACACTTTGCTATTGGTTTTAAAGAAGTCTGGGAAGTAGATAATGATAATCACAGCCCAGGAGATGTCGTTCATACAATGGGTTGGCCATTAAATAAAGGTACGACTGGTGGTGGCTTTCTATATCATTTTGATAATAAGAGAGTGGCAGTTGGCTTGATTGTTGATTTGAACTATACAAATCCAAGTCACAGCCCTTTCCAAGAATTTCAACAATTCAAGAAGCATCCAAAGATTAAACAGTTTTTAGATTCAGGTAAGCGGGTTTCATATGGAGCTAGAGCTATCACTAAGGGTGGAATCAATTCTCTTGTTAAAATGGACTTTAATGGAGGGATGATTATTGGTTGTGATGCTGGAACACTCAATCCTAGCAAAATAAAGGGTAGTCATTGCGCTCTTCAGTCAGGAATTCTTGCTGCAGAATACATCCATAAGATCCTTAATGAAGAAATCTGTGATTTTGATGATTTGTTCAAAGGTAGCTCTCTTTATCAGGAGCTCTATAAATCTAGAAACTTTAGTGCCGCAATGCACAAATTTGGTTTTTATGTGGGTGCTGCATACAATTTTATTGAGTCTAATATCTTTAGAAACGCATTGCCTTTTACGATTAAAGATGAGCAAAGAGATTGTGATTCTTTGAACCTAAACAATCCTCTTTATGCGAAAGAGTACCCTGCTCCTGACAACGTTCTTAGTTTTGATATCACTTCGTCTTTGTTCCTATCCGGAACAAATCACGAAGAAGATCAGCCTGTTCACCTTAAGCTGACTGACCCGTCGATTCCTCTCACTCGAAACAAAGAGCTCTTTGATGAGCCAGCTCAGAGGTATTGCCCTGCAGGCGTTTATGAGATCATTGACAAGGAAGGTGAAGACTATTTTCAAATTAATGCTCAAAACTGTCTTCACTGTAAGACTTGTGACATCAAAGATCCATCTCAAAACATCAACTGGACACCGCCCGAAGGCGGAGGTGGACCAAACTATATTGGGATGTAAGCCTACTTAACCTGGTTCGCTGTTACAACAACTGTATTCACAATCTCATCAACGCTGCAACCTCTAGATAAATCATTCACGGGCTTGGATAGACCTTGAAGAATAGGGCCAATTGCTTTGGCTCCAGAGAATCGCTGAACGAGCTTATAGCCAATGTTGCCTGCATCTAGATTGGGAAAGACAAAGACATTGGCAGGTGTTGGAAAAGAGGAATCAGGGTCTTTAATCTTTAGCACCTCTGAATCAAGCGCTGCATCCAGCTGCACATTTCCAATGATTTTGGCACTTGGAAGCCTAGATCTCACAATTTCAGTGGCCTGCCTAACTTTGTCGACCTCGCTATGCTTAGCGCTCTGATTAGTAGAAAAAGAGAGCATTGCGAGCTTCGGATCTTCATCCAGAAAAGATTGGGCCGTCTCATATGCGTTACAAGCAATCTCAGCAAGTTCATCAGAGCTTGGCGAAATATTCATGGCGCAATCTGTAAAAATTAAGTTTTCGCCGTATCTTTTGTGGTCTTTATCAAAAACCATTAAAAACAAACTTGAAACAAGACTGCTACTCTCAGAGACTCCAATGATTCTGAGAGCGCTACTCAAAACTTCCTGGCTCGGAGTGATTGCACCGGTGACAACGCCATCAACCTCAGATCTATGCAATGCAACCATGGCACAAACACTGGGGCTTGAAAGCGTTTCTAATGCGGATTCAAGAGTGACGCCTTTATGCTTTCTAAGCTCAAACAATGTTTGAGCATATTCGAGCCTCAAATCTTCGTTTTTTAGGTTGATTGAACTTACACCTAAAGAAGATGCTGTCTCTTCATCAAAAAGCACGATTTGAGCTAAATTTTTTTCCGAGATCAGATGGGCAGCTTCTAAGACTCTTGGATCAGAGCATTCTGGTAATAAAATTCGAGAATTTTTAGTTTTAGCCTTGTGAGCTAAATCATCAAGTAGTGCCATCAACGTACCTCATTTCGATAAGCATAGTTTACCCGAAAATGTAAATTCTTTGATCTCTTGAGTGAACTAGATTGTTAGCCTAAGAGCTTCTGTATTGACTTGCAATCTTAAGTCTTTGAATTTTTCCAGAGGGACCTTTTGGTAAAGGCTCATCAACAAAAATGATTTGTCTGGGCGTCTTATATTCTCCGAGATCTGCTTTACACAAATCTAAAAGCTCTGCCTCATTGGCAACAAGATCGTCCTTCAAGTAAACACAGGCCGATATTTCTTCGCCATAGTTATCATCTTCAATGCCGAATGTACATGCCTCTAGGACTGCATTATGCTTATAAAGCGTGTCATCGATCTCTCTAGGAGAAATGTTTTCGCCACCTTTAATTATGAGTTCTTTTTTTCTACCGGTAATAAAAAAGAAACCTTCGTCATCTTCGACACCGAGATCTCCAGTTAAAAAATAGCCGTCTTCGCTAAAAGCACCAGTTGTAGCTTCCTCATTTTTGAAATACTCTAAGAGCACATTATCACCCTTAATGACTAACTCTCCTGTTGTGCCAGCGGATAGATAATTCCCTTGATCATCAATGATTCTGACTTCGTTTCCATAAGCCTTCCCTGCAGATCCATGCTTACCTCCACTAGGTGGGTTGGAAAGAATTTGAGCAGCTGTTTCAGTAAGACCCATTGTCTCAATAATCTTTACGTTAAAGGTTTTTTCAAATTTTTTGTGAACCTCTGGAGACAAAGGTGCTGATGCTGAACGCCCAAAGCGAAGATTCTTCAAATTCAAAGTCTTAACATCAAAGTCGTCATTTAAGAGGTAGTTAATAATGGTCGGAACTACGCTGAACCACGTGCACTGATATTTTTCAATAATTTGCCAGAAATTACTGACACTAAACTTTCCAACTGTGACCACGCAGCTGTTGCTTACAAGGGCACTTGCAATCGATACCATCTCAGCATTAATGTGGTACAAAGGAAGAACACAAAAAGAGATATCAGTTGAAACAACCTCATGCGCAAGCGCTGTATTTCTTCCTCCTGAAAGCACATTCTTGTGAGATAAGAGAGCGCCCTTAGGGACCCCTGTCGTTCCTGAAGTATAAATCAAAACTGCTGGTGAATTAGGCTGAGTAGGAGTCAAATGTACACTTGTTTGCTTAGCAAAAGTAAGGCTCTCAATACCGCTATACTGAACAACTCTTGCATTTGATGATTCTAAAATAGTTTTGAATATTGAAATATAGAAATCTGATGAAAAGATAAGCTTACATTCAGAGTGATCAATTGTGTACTTAATCTGCTTTGAGCCAGCTAAAACATTTAATGGAACAATGACAACACCATGATACATGGCACCTATAAACAATAAAGTTGATGCGTAACCGTTATCAAGCATAAAACCAACCTTGTCGTTTGCTTTGATGTTGTTTTCTTCAAAATAAGCACCTAGATTCGAAATATCTTTTTGTAATTGGCTATACGTAACATATAGATCGAGGTCTGCATCAATCAAATAATTTTTGTTCGGAGTTTCATTTGCAAATTGATCGACCAATTCGGTGATTGTTGAGTGCTCAAGAGAATATTTTTTCCAGTAACTAGAAAAAATATCCTTTTCTGAGGGCTCATTATTTTTTATAGTTTTAACTACCTTGGTAGTATTCAGGTAATGCTTATAATTTAAGTTTTCATCGGTAACATTGTTGCCCCAGGTTCCACAACCCATCGACAACGAGAATGGCAGTCCATTATCGAAGTTGCCTCCGGTTGCAAAGCAATGCGCTTGATTGACGATGATTCTGCAGACTGGGAGCTCTTGGCCCAGTTTAAAGATGTTATCTTCATTTTGACTGTGGATGCTGCAGGAGTGTCCTTTGCCTTGATTATTCAGAATGTCCTTTGCAATGTTGACAGCATGATCAAAGTCTTTGGCTTTGTAAACAGTCAAAACTGGTGATAATTTTTCCATTGAGAATGGGTAGCTTGAGCCAATATATTGCTCCTCAACCATCAAAAACTTGGAATCTAGATGTTTTCCACTAAGGCCACTTAGCTTAGCGATTTCAGCAGCTCTTTTTGCAATAACATCACGATTAATCACTCCTCTGTCATTCCACATAGTGCCTTGAAGTTTTAGTTTCTCATCACCATTTAAAAGTGAGCCTCCCTCTTCAATGAGGCTACTAATCATAGAGTCATAGACCTTTTCATGGACAATGATGCTATTCTCAGAAGAGCAGCTTGTTGCATTGTCAAATGTTTTGGAAGTCATAATTTTATGAGAAGCTTCATTCAGATTCGCGCTCTCATCTATGATTGATGGAACATTGCCAACCCCTACTCCAAGAGTTGGGGTCCCACTTTGAAGTGCTCGCTGTATATTGTTTTGTGATCCAGTAGCTACAATGAGATCAACTAAATTAGATAATTCGTTGGTGTCCTCTTTGCTAATCGGTTCAGGCAAAGATTGGACAATATTTTTTGGTGCTCCAATACGCACTAAGGCAATTTGTATTAATTCTACAACTCTTGAACAGACCATTGCACCTTTAGGGGATGGCGCTAGAATGATTGCGTTTCTACACTTTAGTGCATTAATCACTTTATTTAGTGGTGTTGCAATAGGGTTTGTTGACGGAACAATAGCCCCTATAACTCCAACTGGCCTAGCAATTTCAATAATCCCAGTTTGAACATTCTCGTCTATAATTCCGACCGTTTTGACATCCTTTAAATCTCTTAAAAGTCCAATAGTTTTACGCCTATTTTTACGCTTTTTATCCTCAACATTTCCAAGACCTGTTTGGCTCACCGCCATCTCTGAGAGTTCTTGGTTGTTTTCAGGCTGAATAACCTCCCAGCCAACTGCTAAAATTAATTCGTCAACCTGCTCTTGAGAGTAATGATTAACTATTTCTTGAGCGCCTCTCGCATCTGAAACGACCTGCTCGATTAGTGTTTTTTGTTGGATAGTCATGTTGAATCAATTTTTTGAAAAAACACTAGGGAGTTAAAAAACACTCCCTAGCTATATTTATGTCTATAAATTTTACTTTATTGAAGGCCAGCCAAAAGACCAGTTAAGTAAGCTTGTCTTTCACTCCACATGCTTACAACTTCGTCTCTTGTCATTATTCTTGCCGGTGAGTTAGTCGCCTTCATCTTACCAACCGTCTTCTTTTCACCGAACATATCAGGCACCTTGCTAGCAAGGTAATCAATAACATCCTGAGGTGTTCCTGCTGGAACCATCAATCCACGGAAGTTAACGCTAGAGTCATCTACATCGACACCGCTCTCCATTAGCGTTGGAACATCTGGAAGATATTCATGCCTTGTAAGGTCAGCAACTGCTAAAATCTTTAGGTCTGCTGCACTTCTTGCAGAGTCAGAAAGGTTGTTAAATCCGGCAACTGTTTCACCAGCTTTAACCATTCTAAGAGCGTCTACACCGCCTGATGCAGGTATATATGTTAGATTAGCTCCTGATGCCTTTGCAAACTGTAAGAAAGCAATGTGGTGACCCACAAATTTTCCTGCACCACTGATTGTTACAGCACCTGGATTTGCTTCAGCGTGAGCAAGTAATTCACCAACTGTATTGAAAGGACTGTCTTTTCCAACAATTAACACAGCTGGATCAGCACCCCAGTTTCCTAATGGCTCAAGATTGTCAATATTATATTTTGTATCAAACACAATAGACTGAGCAATAAAGTGAGGCACGTTATAAGCGCCTAACATATATCCATCTTGTGAGGCTTCACTAGCAAACCAATTCCAACCCTTTCTTCCACCAGCACCTGGCTTGTTAAGGATGTAGATTGGTTGGCCAATTAGCCCTTCTTTTCCAGATGCAAGCGTTGCAATTCTCGCTTGGAAGTCAGTTGCTCCACCTGGGCCATAAGCTACCATGACGCCAATTGGCTTATCAGGGTAGTCAGCCTGTGCTGGCATGAGCATCAAAGATGCAATTGCCAGTAAGGCTACTTTTGTTATATTTACTATTTTCATTACTTCTCCTTTTTTATTAAAACAAACCTTCTGGTGTGCGAACCTTTAAAAGCAGTGTGAATAACGCATAGAGTGTGAGAGAGAACACAATAGTGACACCCAGTTTTATGAGTATTACACGCCAAAAGTCTTTTGGTTCTGTTGGCTTGCTGTAATACATTACAAGCGAAAAGAACACGATCATAGAGGCTAAATAAAAGCCTAATATTTTGAGTGATAAGATAAATGCAGTTGCAATAGCAATACCTGGCATTAAGTCTTTAAAATTAGTTGATTTATCTGCCTCGCCCTTTTCAAACCAAAGCATTAGGGAGAGCACAGCAATTGTTCCTGAAATGAGCCTTGGAAATAGGTAGTCTTCATTATTTCCTAAGATAAAGGATGCATAAACCAGAAAAGCACTAAAAAGAGTAATTAGAACTGTAGAAATTTTAAATGGTTTATTCATAATTCTATTTAGATTTTCGACTCGAGTAGATGCCATATGCAATTGATGCTAGACACAAGACAATTAAAATCAGATTGATTGTTCCTGAAGTAAAGTGTTGGAATGAGCTACCCTTTGCGTTGCCTATCATGTTGCCAAGTAAGAATTTTTCTTCAGTCATCGTTCCTAAAATTAAACCAAGCACTACAGGAACAGGACTAAATCCAGCCTTACTACCAAAGTACATCAAAGTTCCTAAGACAAACATAATTAACACATCAGAATAATCATTCTGGATGCTGTAAGTCCCAAAGACTGCTAACAATAAAATACCAACTGCCATGTAGTTATCTGGGACTTTCATAATCCATTTGCTATGGCGACTTAAAAATAGACCAATAATTAGCATCAAAATCTGAGCAATGATTAGCGAATCAATAAAAGTCCAAACAACCTCAGTGTTTTTTGTAAAGATATCGTGTCCAGGAAAAATTCCATGAATCAACAAACCACCAAGCAGAACTGCTGCAGTTGGACTTCCAGGAATACTCAAGGTTAAAAGTGGTATTAATGATGGTCCAACCATCGAGTTATTTGCGCTCTCTGCAGCAATGATGGCCTCAGGCTCACCCTTTCCATAGTTTGACCTATTAGAACTCACTTTTTTAGATTGATCATAGGCAACAATACCAGCAATTTGGCCTCCTGCACCAGGGATTATTCCAATCACCGAGCCTATAATAGAACCTATTGAGAGGGCTTTGATTTTCCCAGAAACCAGCCTAAAAGACTGCATTAAAGTTGAGTCGCCTGTGGCTGAGAACACTTCGTTTTTACGGCCGTAAAAATTCTCTAGGAGATTCCATACTTGAGGCATTGCAAATAAACCAATCAGACCAACAACGATATGAACTCCGCCTTCTAAGTGATCAGTGAAAACAAATCGCTCCATAGCACTTGTTGGATGCTCTCCAATAGTTGCCAGCATGAGTCCAAATAAACCTGACATCAATCCCTTGATGACAGATTTTGCATCCAAGGTGGCAATAATGGTAATACCTAAAATAGCAACCCAGAATAGCTCTGTTGACATGAACTTAAGAGAGAGTGCTGCAAGAGGAGGTGTAAAAAATATAAGAATTAATACACCAAATATACCGCCAACAAAAGAGCTCATAAAACAGTAATGAAGAGCATCTTTGGCCTTGCCACTTTGAGCCATTTTATGCCCATCCATTGCCGTTGCTATATTGGCTGGTGCCCCTGGTACGTTGACCAGTATGGCGCTGATTGCGCCGCCAGCGACTGTAGCCGTATACATAGCACCAAGAAGTATTAAACCACTCTCAGGCTTCATATGGAAAGTAAAAGGGATTAGAAGTGCAACTGACATTGTAGGGCTAAGTCCAGGAAGAGCCCCAAGAATGATGCCTGCGAATGTACCGCCTACTAGAAGCGCTATATGATAAACAGTAAAAACATTATCAAAATAATTTAAAAATTCCATTGTGTCCCCTCATAAACACATATTAATTCATATATATGAATATAAAAACTCATATATATGAGTAAAGCATGCTACACTTACGATATTTAATTGTCAATAAAAAAAATTAACTGAGCAGAAGAAAATTTGGTTAAAGTTTGCTAATTGCTTATTAAATCAATCTAATCAAGACAAAATTAATATTTAAAATAATTATTAAAAAACACACTGTTAAGCATTTATGTCTCAAAAGCTCTATCAAAAGGTAATCGATTTTATTAATAATCAAATTAATAGTGGCGATCTTATTATTGGTGATTTGATTCCATCTGAATCTCAGCTCTCAAAGAAGCTTAACGTGAGTATAGGCACTGTTAGAAAGGCAATCGATAAACTTGAGAATAGCAAAGTACTCTACAGACACCATGGAAAAGGGACTTATGTTTCAGATCATGGGTTTGACAATAGTATCTTTAACTTCTTTAGTTATGGTAAGCAGGATGGATCCTCTATTCGTATCTACAAAACAACTCCAGTAAGAGTCAAAGAGAAAGCATCTGCAGAAATTGCCTTTCAGCTTGGAATTAATCAAGGCGATGAGGTTATCTATCTCGAAAGACTTGGTTACATTGACAAAAAAAGCCCCATTATTGTAGAAAAGTCATGGTGGGTTGCTGAAGTTGTCGAGGGCTTGCAAGACTCCTCGATACACATACCTGATCTGTTGTATGCGGTTATTCTTAAACAATTTAACACCCAAATCACCTCATCTCAAGAGGTTTTAACGGCTGGAATCTCAGACAATGAAATTGCTGAAACGCTCCACATTAATCAAGGTGATCCAGTCGTTATTTTGAACCGACATTCCTATGCCAAAGATAAAGGCTTGGTAGAGTTTAGAATTACAACTGGTAGAGCCGATATGTTTAGTTATACAACAACGATTGGAAACCCCGATGCATAGACTGAATATGTTTTGCCTTCATTAATTTAAGAGGTTAAACTTAGCAGCTATGGATAATGACTTTACCCAAGAACGAGAAGATCTCGCAGCTGCTTTTAGGTGGTCTGTAAGGCTAAATATGCATGAGGCAGTCGCCAATCACTTCAGTTTGGCAGTTAATGAGAGTGGCTCAAAGTTTCTTTTGAATCCTATCGGTATGCATTTTTCTGAAATATCTGCAAGTGATCTGATACTTATTGATGCCAATAACAAAGATACTATGAATCAGCATAATGCTCCAGACCCTACAGCTTGGGCAATACATAGCGCACTCCATCGAAATAATCCACACGCTCGTTGTATTCTTCATTTGCATCCAAAATATGCAACCATCCTGTCTTCACTAGATGACAAAGAAATGAAGCCTATTGATCAAAATACAATGCGCTTTTATAAAAGGGTCTCTATCGATAGAGACTTCAGCGGCATGGGCTTAGGTAAAGAGGCAGAAAGATTGAGCACCCTTCTGGGTAAAAATCCTGTCCTTTTGATGGGAAATCATGGCGTTCTAACTGCTGCTAAAACTGTTGCCAGCGCTTTTGATGAATTGTATTACTTTGAAAAATCTTGCCAAACCCTTATTGAAGCATATCAAACTGGTCAAAAGCTTCATGTCGTAAATCACAAAGTAGCTAAAAAAACGGCTCAACAGTGGCAAGATTATGACGCCTCTGATCTTCATTTTGCAGCACTAAAGCGAATTTTAGACAAAGAAGAGCCCGACTATAGAAATTAAAAAACAGGAGAGATCATGCCAAAACTTGACATTGATTATGTAAGAACACAATTCCCAGCTTTTAATGATCCATTAAGTGCTAAATGGTCCTTTTTTGAAAATGCTGGTGGAAGCTATGTC
The DNA here is from genome assembly GCA_902509905.1 of uncultured Gammaproteobacteria bacterium. Taxonomy (GTDB): domain Bacteria; phylum Pseudomonadota; class Gammaproteobacteria; order PS1; family Pseudothioglobaceae; genus Pseudothioglobus. Next base: position 84,521 of record CABWZI010000003.1, read on the forward strand.
CCGTCAAATGTAATCGAGCGCTTGAATCATTTTATGACCTCTACCAAAGTTCAGCCATACGCAGAGTTTGATACCTCGGCTATAGCTGGCGAGAATATGGACAAGGCGACCAATTTTTTTGCTGAGATGATTAATGCTAATAATGATGAAATCATAATTGGTGGCTCAACCACAATGAACATGTATGTTCTCTCGAATGCTATGAAAAGCCTTTTAAAGCCGGGAGATGAAGTGATTGTTACTAATCAGGACCATGAAGCAAATGTAGGCGCCTGGAGAAGGCTTGCTGAACACGGGATGATAGTTAAGGAGTGGCAAATCAATAATGATACTGCTGAACTTGAAATAGATGACTTAAAAGCACTCTTATCTAATAAAACAAAAATTGTTGCGGTGACTCACTGCTCAAATATTGTTGGATCTATCAATGATCTAAAATCAATCGCTGAACTAGTCCATCAATACGATGCATATATTGTTGGAGATGGTGTCTCTTATGCTCCCCATGGATTTCCAGATGTAAAGAGCCTAGACGTTGATTTTTATGCTTTTAGTCTTTATAAGACGTATGGACCTCATTTGGGTCTTTTGTATGGAAAAAAGGAGATTCTTAATCAACTACCTAATCAAAATCATGAGTTTTTAGAGGGTGATGTGCCCTACACTCTTAATCCTGGGGGGCCAAATCATGAAGAGCTCTCATGCTTAGTTGGAGTTTATGAATACTTTATGAACCTCTTTGAGCATCACTACCCTGGTGAAAACCTTCCTATCAGAGAGAAAATTCATAAGGTAAATGAGTTAATTGCAGAACATGAAATGGAGATTGCTAATCCACTTCTAGACTACTTGAGTAATAGAAGTGAAATAAGACTCATCGGCAAGAAAACAATCACTAACAAAGATAGAGCGCCAACAATAGCCTTTACCATGAAAAACAAGTCATCCAAAGAGCTAAGCAGTGAGCTGGTAAAGTATGGGATTGCAACAAGGAATGATAATTTCTATGCCTGGAGATGTTTAATGGCTCTAGGTATTAATGTCAATGATGGTGTTGTTAGAACCAGTATGGTTCATTACAATAGTCATGAAGATGTTAACAAACTCATTAATGCTTTAAAACAAATTTAGTATATTGTTGTTAGTGTTAATATTGTGCAGCTCCCTGTTAAGGAGCTGCAATTTTTAGCCATTCTAGCTTTCACCTTGCTCAAACACTGCCTCTTTGTCAGCCTCAGTTTTCGATGCATACTCCTCATCAGTTAACATATGCCAACCGATACAATCTCCAGTAGGTGACCTTCCGCATCCACAAGTCCCATTTTCGTTTCTTAAATTTGCCATTATTCTTCCTTATTTTGATTAAAAAATGCCAGATTTTGACTTGTAGTTCTGGCTGACTAATTAATACAACGCCTCTGCAGATTAATAGCGATGAGTCATTGATTGTGGCATTATAATGATTTAAAATATGCAATAAAGATTAACTTTATTAAAATACTATTGCATATTATGAAACAATATACTTTTACTGATCTAGAGACATTCAAGGCTGTGGTTGAATCTAGAAGTTTTAATTTAGCTGCAGATAGACTAAACACAAGTGCTGCAACAGTGAGTCGTCGTATTAATACTCTAGAATCTGCACTAGGAGTAAGACTACTTAACCGCACTACAAGGAATATAAACTTAACTGAGGCTGGTGAACAGTATCTTGACGATGTTAAAAATATCCTAACAAATGTCGAATGCTCAGAAGATAGAATCAGAGAGGGCAAGATCGAACCAAAAGGTGAACTCAGGATTGCAGCACCAATCAGTTTTGGACTAAATCACCTATCTCCAATTCTTCCAGAATTTATGAACAGGTATCCTGATATTAGTATCAACTTAAAGTTAGAGGACAGTCTAACCGACCTTCAGGCAGAAGGAATAGACATAGCTCTACGAATTGGCAAAAATATTAAAGACTCATCATTAATCGCTACCGCACTATGTCCTATTCCAATAGTAATCTGTGCATCACCTCAGTATATTAAAGCGAATGGTGAGCCAAAAAATATTGATGAATTAAATGACCATAGTTTTGTAGGTTATAGTTTGGCAACTAATAATCTTCAGATACCGATAGATTTAAATATTGACCCAAAAATTCGCTTCACAGCAAATAATGGCGATGTGATGAGAAATGCTGTGATTAATGGAATAGGTATCACCGCGCTGCCTTTATTCTTTGTCAAGCAAGATATCGATGATGGAAAATTAATTAGTATAGTCAAGGACCATAAAATTGAGCCCGAGACGTTATATGTTGTTAGACTCTCCAGGCGATTTACACCATCAAAAGTTAGAGTAATGGTAGATTATCTAAAGCAGGCGTTTAAGAAGTAATCGCTCAAAAGACCTTTTAATTAAATGCTTTTGATGAATTTATCAAATACATTGTCATCAAGTTTCACTGTGAATTCCTTGTTGGCAAATGTATTATTTTCAACGTCCAAGATATACTCTTTGTAAGCGCTTACTCTCTCATTATGTAATCTTTCATACTCGCTGGATAAGTCTCTATACTGTTTGGCGTGCCTAGGAATAAACCCCTTATTTTCACCCAAAATATCTGCAGAAAATAGATATTGAGCATTACAGTCAGCTCCAGAACCCAATGAGATAGTAAATAAAGAGGTTCTATTAGTGATCTCTTTTGCAAGACTATACGGAATAACCTCTAGTTCAATTGCAAAAGCGCCTGCAGATTCATAGCTCTTAGCCATATCCCAGACAGCTTTTGCCTCCTCTAAAGATTTTCCAACAGCCCTGTAACCACCAGTCAAAGTAATTTTTGGAGGTATAAGTCCAGCATGTGCAATAACAGGAACCCCTTCTCTCGCTAAAACTTCAATAACTTGAGGGCTCATAGGGCAATAAATAGACTGGGCGCCTTGATTCATTGCTTGCATAGCACTTCTCAAAGCTTCATCTGCATTAGTATGCTCTCCCCACTGCAATCCAAACTGAAAATGAACTCCTTTGAGCGAGCTTGGAAAGTGTGACTTGGATTGAGAATACCCGGTACCAATCATTTCTATGCCAGCCTCTTTAGCTGCGATAGCTTGATCTAATGTATCCACTTGAACAAATTTAACGGTTCTTTTTCCCTTGAGATTTTTTAAATCGAAAACGGTCAAACCTAGATCACTCATCATAAAGCCCTTTGATAAAGGGCAGGAAACATTTTTCCAGATAAATCATCACCATTTCGATAGCCATTTGACTCCATTATGGCTCTTTCAGCTTGGGCCCAATCCCCTCGATACTCAATCTTAGAGCCCTCTTTAGCCATTCTTAGTGTATATCTATGAATGTCATTCTTTGGCATTGACTGACTTAGACTGCCATGGAGTGTGCGAATGTCAAAATAGACGCAATCACCAACTTCTAAGTCCCAATGCAGAAACTCATAGTCATCCTTATTTTCAAGAATATTTGGGGTAATGTCATAACTTTTTCCGTTAACCATTCCAGCCACTCCATCATCAGGATGCCCCTCTTGGAATCGAGTTCGAATATAAAGCTTATCCCAAAGATGTGACCCCTTAATCCACGCTATCGCTTCTTCTTTAGGGACAGGCTCTAAAGGAAGCCATAAAACGCACATAGAACCTTCAAAGTCAAAGTATGAAATATCGTGATGGAATGGAGCTCCTGATTTAGATCCTGCCTCCCTGAGAAACCAGTTATCCATAACAAGATTTACTTGTTCTGCATTCATCAGCTCTGCAGCAAGCTGAGATGTTGGGGAATTGTAAACAAAATCCTTAAACTCATCAAAAAGATCCCAGGTCCAAAAATCTTCATAGTAACCAGGAGCGTCTCTATCTTTGGTGTGCCTCACAAAACGTGAGCTGGGATTTTTAATATCTTTCGAGATTCCTTTTCTAAGCTTTTCAATCCACTCTCGATCAAACTTGCCTTTAATTAAAACAGCACCATCTTTTTTATACTGATCAATATGCTCAGTATTGAGCAGCTTACTCATTCAAATTTGTGAGTTAGACTGCGCAGGTCATGTCGCTTCCACAACACAATGGTGACTTGATTTTGCCATGCCCATTTGGACATTTTGAGATTTGAACTGAACTCCCATCATCAAGCTTAAGTGAGCCATCGACCAAAGGCTCATCACACTTAGCACAGGTTGCATTTACAGACATTCCACAATTATCACATTCATATGTTGCCATCTCAATCTCCGTATTAATTTAATAAATATATATTATCAGAATCGAATAAAAAAATAACACAAGAATTATTTTTTTTATGTTTAATAATTTAAAACGTATATCATTGTAGAGCATATGAAATATAAATTTATAGCCCTTATTTTTACTCTTTTTGTAGCCTCAATATCCCATGCTGGAGGAGATGACAGAGATCAACAGCTTCCTTTAAACTCTCTCAATACAGAACAAAACATTGATGAAGATGCAACCCCTCGCTTTTTACAAGAGAATGATGAAATTGTTCAAGATGAAGAGATACAGCAAGGGCAAAAAGAAATAGAGGCACTTATTCAAAAAAAGCTTGCTGAGCAAAAGAATTCAGAGCCTTCCACTGATGAACAAACAGATGAGGTCATTTCATCGAATAGCAATGCACAAACTTTCATTGAACGATACATCAAATCGGATCAAGGCATCCTAATTATGCTTTTTCTCTTTGTTGTTTCATTAATTTTAGTTTTTAATTTCTTTGTTCGAGAAAAATAACTAGTCCTGGCTTGAGTAATGGAGCGCAATCTTTGAGGCTAAATTCGCGTTATTTTGAATTAGTTTAATGTTTGCATCCAAACTCTTGCCCTCAGTTAATTCGTTGACTTTAGACAACAAATAAGGCGTAATTTCCTTGCCAGAAATGTTTTCATTATTAGCATCAATAATTGCCTCATTAATGGCCTCATTCATAATGCTGCTCTCAAGCTCAAAGGCCACAGGTATTGGATTTGTAACTAATACGCCGCCATCAATAGACAAGCTCCATTTGGTTTTTAGTATCTCTGCAATCTCAAGCGCTGAGTCGATCTTATAGTCGACATCAAAGCCAGACTCTGATGAGTAAAAAGCTGGAAGCTCTGATGTTTTGTAGCCAATCACTGGGACACCTTTTGTTTCAAGATACTCCAGGGTAAGCCCTATATCCAAGATTGCCTTAGCTCCTGCACAGACAACACAGACATTTGTATTAGCAAGCTCTTCTAAATCGGCCGAAATATCTAGAGTATTTTCAGCGCCTCTATGAACTCCACCAATGCCTCCAGTTGCAAATACAGCTATTTTGGCAAGACTTGCAATAATCATCGTTGAGGCAACTGTCGTAGAGCCTGAAAGTTTCTGAGCTACGGTTATAGGAAGATCTCTCCTTGAGACTTTTTTAACCTCCTCATTAGTCGCTAAAAACTCAATCTCTTCATTAGTTAGTCCAACCTTTAATCGCCCATTAATAATGGCAATAGTAGCTGGTACAGCTTTATTTGATCGGACAGTATCCTCAACCATCAGAGCAGTCTCAACGTTTTTAGGGTAAGGCATTCCATGTGAGATAATAGTCGACTCAAGTGCGACAACTGGCTCCTTGTTTTTTATTGCTTTCTCGACATCAGGATGAATGTCTAAGTAGTCACTATATTTCATGCTGTCTCTTCCTTTAATAATAATTTAACTCGCTCTTCTGACAAGTCATCACTAATAGTATTGGCGCTTCTAAGTGCAATCACTGCTGCTGCAGAGGCAAACTCAGCGGTCTCTTTAATGCCATTGAGCTTAAGAAATCCGTATACAACACCAGCAGTAAAAGCATCTCCAGCGCCATTAGCGCTAATCATATTAACCCCTTTATGAAGGTATTGTCCAAAATTTTCACCATCATAATAAAAGACCCCATCTTCCCCTAGGGTAATAAAAATCTGCTTGCAACCCATATCAAAAATTATTTTTGCTGCCTTGAGCATACTGTCGTTATCGGTAATCTTTACCCCAGAGATAAGTTCGGTCTCTAATCTATTTGGCTTGACAGTGTGGAATTTGCCAATTAGTTTGAGTATTTTAGATGTTTTAGCAAACGAGACAGGGTCCAAAAACAAAGGGATATTACTGTATTTATCAGTCAAATATTCTATAACTGGTATGGGAATATTAGTGTCAACCACGATTGCACTACTTTGCTCAATAGTTAGATTCCATTTATTAATGTCCTGAATCGTCATTTCTTCGATAATCCTCATGTCTGATATCGATACCAGCATATCGTTATTGTCATCTAGAACTGATAAATACTGACTTGTAGGCAGATGACTATGCTTTTTGATAAATGAAGTATCAACACCAGATAAACTAGATTTATTGACGACAAAATCTCCTAGCGCGTCATTACCAACATAAGACAATATCTTTGAATGTATGTTGAGTTTAGAAATATTCTCAGCAATATTTCTTCCAACTCCACCAGCTGACATGACGATCTCTCCAGGATTTGAATCATTAAAAACGAGCGGATTGACAGAAGAGCCTTGGAGGTCAATGTTTAAACCGCCAATCACTGAAACGAATGGTTGTGCTGATCTGTATTGCATGGAGCAGAGGAATAAGAAATTAATAATATTATCTCACTTTTTTAAAGCATAAATTATCACAAAAAAGTTTTAAAAATTACCCTATAGATGATTAGTGAATTAACTAAAATTGTCTCTGAATGAATAATGTATATGTAGTCCTTGGTAACCAGCTTTTTGAGCCCAACCTCTTAATAAATTTAGGCTGTGAACATGTTTTCATGTCAGAAGATTTTCAGCTCTGCCGATATGAAAAGCACCACAAGCTCAAACTCTACTTATTCCTAACTGCAATGCGTGAATACAAAGATGAACTCGAAGACTCAGGCATTTCTGTTCATTACTCAAAACTTAACGATAGAGATGAGAGTGAGTCATACCTGAGTCACCTTGAAAGATTCCTCATTAATAACAACATTAATCAGGTTAATCTCTTTGAAATTGAAGATAAGCCATTTGAGAAAGAGATATTAGAGGGCATTGCTAACCTCGATATCAAGACAAATGTCCATGCATCGCCAAACTTTTTATTCTCAAGAGATGAGTTTCACTCCATCACGAAAGATAATAAAGTCTTTAGAATGGCTAATTTCTATCAAAAAGGAAGAAAGAAGTTTGATATCTTGATTGATGATAATCAAAAGCCGATTGGGGGCAAGTGGTCTTTTGATCAAGACAATAGAAAAAAAATACCATCCAAAACGCCTATCCCAGAGATCCCAAAGTTCAAGACGTCTCAACACCATGAAAGTATCTTCAGTCTTATTAATGAGCACTTTAGTGAACACCCTGGGCTTCTTAAGAATCCCTGGTTTCCAGTCACAAGAAAGGATGCAGAGGATCAATTCAATGACTTCATTAAAAACAGGATGGGTAATTTTGGTATTTATGAGGATGCAATGCTTGAGGGTAAAAACTTCCTATTTCATAGCTGCATTAGCTCCTCATTGAATATTGGACTCTTATCCCCCAAAAAAGTCATTCAAACATTATTAAATTGTGCTGATGAGTATCAAATTCCAATGAACTCTCTTGAGGGTTTTATCAGGCAGGTTTTGGGTTGGAGGGAATTTATTAGAGGCATCTATCAAGTCAAGGGTGACTTCCAAATGAATCATAACTATTGGAATCATACAGGCAAGTTAACTGACAGCTGGTATGACGCATCTACAGGAATACTGCCACTTGATGATTCAATTAATACTGCGATTCAGGATGGCTACAATCACCACATCCCTAGACTCATGGTTATCAGCAACCTGATGAATCTTTGCGAAATTGATCCCAAAGAAATATATCGCTGGTTTATGGAGATGAACATCGACTCGTCAGAATGGGTCATGGTGCCTAACGTATTTGGCATGGCGACCTATTCAGACGGCGGTCTTATGTCAACAAAGCCCTACACCTGTGGATCTAATTACTTCCTGAAAATGAGTAACTATAAGAAAGGTGATTGGTGTGACATTGTGGATGGCCTTTATTGGCGTTTCATTGAAAAGAATAGGAATTTTTATCAATCCAATCCAAGACTATCTCTTCAAGCTACATTTTTAGATAGACTCAAACCAGAGCGAAAAGAAATCATTTTTAGTAAAGCTGAAAACTTTATCCTAGAACATACTTCATAAAAAAAGGGCTAACGTTAGTTAGCCCTTAACTTCATCATTTTAAAACTTTAACTAGTTCTGCTTGATTCGGCCATCTGTGTATCCACTGTAGCCAGGATTTGCACCAATATAGTCAGCAACAACTTCGGCTAAGTCTGGACCAAAGTCATAGATATCAGAGGCTGATCTAAAGACTTTATAGCCATCACCACCACCTCGAATAAAGTTATTTGAAACCATACCGTAGGTCTTATTTAAATCAAGTGGCATCCAGCTCCCATCTTCATCAATATCAATAGAAGTCACTCTCCCTCCATTAGCAGGCTTAGAAGCATCAAAGGTAAATCTCATTCCAGAAACTTGCGGAAATCTGCCAGCAACATCTTCAACTTCACTGACGCCATTCTCAATGGCAGTCAATAGCTGCTTACCTGTAACTTTGAATGTCGAGAGTGTGTTTTGAAATGGAAGAATAGTCATTACCTCACCGAGGGTCACATCACCTGCATCAAGTGACGCCCTAATGCCTCCAGAGTTTGCCAAAGCAATCGTATAACCCTTGTCGATGACCGCGTCTCTCATTGCATCCGCAATCATATTTCCCATGTCGCATTCTTGAACACGACAAACCGCTCTATCACCATTGAGCGATACAGAGACATTCCCAACCTGAGTCTCTTTGAGCTTGTTAATTGGCTTTTCTAAAATATCTAAGCGTGTAACGATTTGAGGGTCTTCTTCAACAGAAGAATCAATCAAGATTGGTTCACCCTCTGCAGAAATGACATTACCCGCATCATCAAACACTAGATTAAGTTCGCCGAGATATTTTCCGTAGGCATACGCCTGAATGATTTGAACGTCATTAACAACTGTGGGGTATGGACCAACTGCTCTCTTGTTTGTATTCGAAAGCAACGCATTGTCGTGACCACCCACAATCACATCGACTCCGTCAGTGTTAGCAGCAATCTCCTTATCTATGGCATAAGACGAGTGAGATAGAAGGATAATTTTATTAACCCCCTTTGCCTTTAAAACACGAACTTCAGACTGAACTGCATTGATTGCATCGGTGAAAATGATATTATCGCCAGGACTAGATAGATCTTTGACATCTTCAGTCACTACACCGATAAGTCCAATTTTTTCACCACCCTTCTCAACTATTGTCGACTTTTGAAGAATGTCTCTTAATGCTGGTTCAAGACTTATATGAGCATTAGCCATAAGCACTGGAAAATCAACTGCCTCCATGAAATCTCTCAAGGTCTCTGGACCATCATCAAACTCATGGTTACCAACGGCCATGCCATCGTATTCAAGAGCATTCATCATGCCTGCTGCAACTTTACCTTTATAAAGATTATAAAAGAGTGTTCCTTGGAACTGGTCACCGCCATCTAGGAGTATTGTGTTTTCATGTCTGCCGCGCGCCTCTTTAATAGCTGAAATTAACCTTGCTGTTCCTCCAAAGCACTTGCCTTTAGCATTGCTCTCAGCTGAACAGTTATTGTCATATTTGCTGATAGGTCTAAATCTTGCATGAAAGTCATTAGTATGCAGAATCGTCAACTCAAAGCCTTTATGTCCATCAGCTATAGTTGGTTGAGCAAACATACCAAAAGTTAAAAAACAACTCAAGCCAATAACAACCGGCATTGTTACTTTATCCTTCAATCTCAATGATTGAAATAAATCAAAACGCTTCATAGCTCTATTCTCCCTTTAATTAAATAGATCAAAATATCGAGTAATCAGTAAATTACATTTTTATTGTAGACCTTTTTATAGGGTTTGAAAAGGGTTAATTTACTGACAATAAATTCCATTGTGCACAAAGACCTAGTATCACTTGTAATGATGGACTTATTGAAATGTAAATTCTTATTTAGAGGTATTTAGTTTTTAGATTAGAAAACCAGTTTGATACATCTAGATTAATAGAATAGAGACAAGGGAGAAGAATTAGAGTGACAAAAGTACCGAACAACAAGCCATAGCCAAGAGCCATAACCATCGGTTGTAGGAATGCATCTTTACCCCCAAAACCATAGATCAGCGGTAAAACTCCCGCGAGAGTTGTAAGAGTTGTCAAAACAACAGCCCTTAAACGATCCTTAGCTCCTTTTGCAATCCATTCTTTCGAAATTGCGCTCTCTCCAGCTTCTTTCTTGATGTGATTCAAGTGGCTGATCATAACTAGTGAGTCATTGACCACAACACCTACCAACGCCAAGACCCCCAATAAAACAAAAAAGCTAAATGTCTCAGAGTGAAAAAAGAAGGCCCAGACAACACCAATCAAGGCAAAGGGAATACTTAAGATAACTAACAACGGCTGAGAGTATGAATTAAAAAGCAAAGATATAAGCATATAGATTCCGAATACAGCAAAGCCAAGAGCCAATGAAAAGTCACTCAAGGCCTCTTTTGCCTCCATGGAGCTACCTCCTTCTATAGCACGCACTTCAGGAAAATTATTGATCAAATCAAGCTCATCTAGAGCTCTTTGTGAAACAGATTGAGCCGTAGTTATGGCGTCTTCTACCGCTGCACTTACTTTAACAACTCTCTCACCATTAAGGTGTTTATAGTTTGGATCACCCGGAGTCTCAACAACACTTGCAAATTGAGACATTGGGATCATTCTTCCTTGGTTGTTTCTGATTGAAGTTTTCGTAATGTAGTCATCAGAATAATTACTATCACCAAGATACATTTTCACATTTAGGCTAGTGTTGTCAAAATCTACGTCAGAAACGTCCATTCCAGAATAAATTGTTCTCAAATGACTGTAAACCTGTTGATATTGAATCCCTAGTCTTGCCATTGACTCATAATCCAACAACACCTCAATACGATTTTTACTTAAATCATCATCACGATCAATATCGCTTACACCGTCGTAACTGTTAAGAATCTTTTCAAGTTGATCAACAGCTGCCTGTCGCTGAACGTCATTACTACCAATTAAACTGAGTTCAATATCCAGTGAACCACTAGGGCCACCCCTATTTGTCCTAAAATTAATTCTGGAGACGCCTTCAATATCTTTTGTTTCTGCTTTAAGAATTTCAATAAACTCTTTGGCTGAGGTTTCACGATCATTAGCTGGAATCAAAGTGATTGCAATAGAGGCTCGATTAGACCCTCTTGATCCAATTGTGCTCGTAAAAAAATCTAAGTTTGATCCAAGCTTATCAATAATAATTTCATCAATCTTAATGATGGACTGCTCTGTCGTTTCAACGGGAGTTCCAAGAGGAGTTTGGACTCTTATATTTATTGAATTTGTACCACTCGATGGCCACTGAATATAACTAATTTCTTTTGTTCCAATATAAGCACTAAATGCAAGCAGCCCAAGAAACAAACTCAAGACGCTAAATCGCCACCTCAAGATTACTAGTAACACCTTTTCAAACCATCTCTCGACTGGCTTAAACCATGTTTTTTGTTTTTTAGCCCTGCTCCCAGACATATGCGCAGGCAAAGCAATACTGACCTCAAGCAAGGAAAAAGCTAAGGCGCAGATAACAGTAATTGGAAGTATATATATAAATTTACCCGTCGTGCCGCTGACCAATAGAACAGTCGATATAGCGAGAACTGTCGTTAAAATAGTCGTAATAACTGGCATGATGACTCTTTTAAGGCCATCAACTATATTTTGATAGACATCGCCGCCCTTCTCTTTATAGTGATGAATACTCTCAGCTATGATGATACTATCATCGACAACTAGCCCCAAAACCAGCACCATTCCAATCGTTGAAATTAAATTAATAGTTTCACCTGCAAATCCAAGAAAAGCAACGGTTCCCAAAAGCGTAACTGGAATACTGATAGCGACCCAGAACGCAGTCTTTAAAGACAGAAATAAGCCCAGAACAACCATAATCAGCGCGAGGCCTACTAGGGCATTATTCATGACAATGTTTAACCTGTTGGAAACTGACTTTGATCTATCATTGGTGACTATTAAATTAAGCTCAGGAGGATACGTCTCTTTCAGTGTGTTTAAAGTCTCTCTTACTTTTTCAACCGTTCTAATAACATCAGCTTTTTCAGTTTTCGTAACCTTGAGAATATAGCCCTTAGTCCCGTTAATACGAGTGATCGTGTTGAAACCGATCTCACCCTCATCGATTGAAGCAATGTCTTTCAAAAGAATTGTTGGGCCATCAAAGCTTGATTTAACTACCACATTCTCCAAAGACTCCATACTTTCATATTCAGAAATAATAACTATATTTTTTTGGTTTCTTCCTTGATTATTGTCACCAATAGCAGAACGAATATTTTGATCTGCTATGACACTTCTGACTTGATCAAAAGAGAGTTGATACTGCAAAAGCTTTTCTGGATTAATTCTAATCTGCACTTCTCGGTCTGAATCTCCACTCACATTGACACTTGAAACGCCATCAATCAACGATAGATTTTTCTCAATATTATTTGCAATGGCTTTCGCGGTTTCAATATCAATATTGTCACCTCCAATAACTATGGTGAGAATTGGCCACTCCGTGCTCGTTCTGTCAACCACTCGAGGATCATTAGCATCTTCGGGCAGATCTTCAATTTCATTAACCGCCTCAGAAATACTATCCTTTACCGATTGAATATCATCCACATCCTCCTCAATTTCAATATTGATTCTAGATGAACCTTCAGAGGAGGTAGAGGTTAGCTCCTTGATACCGTAGATTCCCTTTATTTTGTTCTCAATAATGTTCGTAATATTCTTCTCAACATCCCTTGGTGAGGCGCTTGGATAAGAAGTGTTTATAGAGAGTCGATCAAATTCAATAACTGGGTAAGTATCACGCTGTATTTTTTGAAGCGTCATAAAGCCCAGTATCACAACAGATAATGTAAAAAGCAGTGCTAGCTTTTTTTGTTTTGCAAAAAATAAAAGGAAAGCATTCATAAGCTTAGTATTTTAAATCTCATTGAGTTAAGTTTAATCAATAAATAAATTACTTAAAAAACTTTCTAATAGCTCTGAAAATATCTAAAAAACACCATGTTATTCATAAACGCCTGCTGAAGAATGAAGATAGAGTGAATGTTTAATCAATTCATAAATGAATGCAATATCAATGAAATATAAAGTAAGTCATCTTTTTATTAAAGGTTCAACAAAAAATTCCTAAGTCGACTACCTAATATTTCAGGCGCTTCGATCAATATTGAATGCTTCAACTTCTCTAAAATACATAGCTCAGAATGAGGCAAACTGTCTGCAATTAACTTATTGAGTCTTGGGTTGCAGCCTCCATCATTTTCCCCAGTAAGGACAAGACAGGGCTGTTTAATTTGACTCAGCCAAGGAGACATTTCGGTTTCTGCATAGATACGAAAAACCTCTAGGAAGACTTCTGAATCTGTATCAAGGACCTGCTTTAATCGAAGCTCTACAGAGTCATAGTTTTCATTGATAAATTGGTCTGTAAACCATCGATCAGTCAAAGTACTTAGTATGGGTTCAATCCCTTTCTGGCTCATACTCTCAACGATAGCAATCACTTTATTTTGGTCTTCTTTTGTTCTAAATGCGGCGGTACTGAGCAGTGAAATTGAAAGAACATGATTAGGATAAGACTTTGCATATCTTGGACCAATCATTCCGCCCAGTGAATGACCAACGAGATGAATTTTTTTAAGATTTAGAGTTATTCTGAGAGTCTCTAAATCTTCCACCAAGACATCCAAGCTATATGGAAAGGTACCTTGAGGAGAGCCTCCGTGACCTCTTAAATCATAGCTTATGCAGGTAAAGTAGTTTTCTAGTTGAAGGATAACCTTATCCCAGGCAGATTTACGAGCACCAATGCCATGAATGAAGATGATTGCTGGCCCTGAACCCGAAATACTGTAGCTTGAATCAATGCTGGCCATGATCTATGTAAAGTGAGGAATAACTTTACTAGAAAACTCTTCTATTGAAGTCATTGTATCTTCATGACTTGCGCCAAAATTCATATTTAAAATTAATCGATCAATGCCTATTTCTTCATAGGGCGAGAGCTGATCAATCATCTCCTCTACAGAGCAAATCAATAAACTTTCATTTAACTCTTCCATGCTTTGCTTTCTTGGCAATATATCAATCATTCCGTGGCTTACCTTGCCGGGACCAGTAAAAACATTATCAAACCGGGAATAATATTCATAAGCCAACTCAAGCTTCTCTCGCTTATCTTGCTCATTTTTTGCGATAAATGCAACTCTTGACAAAGATAAACTTAAGTCATCACCCTTCTCGCCCAAATCTCTTTTGGCTCTATTAAAACCATCAACTTGATTCAACATCAACTGTTGGTCGCCTGAAAGCGGTGTTGTCATAATATGAAAGCCTCTCTTAGTAGACTCATAGATTCCCTCTGGATCTAATACAGCCATCATAATTGGCGGACCATTTTTAGTCATTGGTCTTGGCATAACAGTTAACTTGTCAAAGTTATAGTATTTACCACTCCAGGATACTTCTTCTCTTGAAAGGAGAGCAGTTAAGACATCGAGTGACTCATTAAACTTTTCCCTACTCTGATCTAGAGGAGAATCTAATAGAGCCATTTCATATGCGAATGCTCCTCTGCCAACCCCCAAGATTAATCGATTATTGGTAAATATTTGTGCAGCAATGACTTCACCAGCATAAACTCTCATATCATGAAGAGGCAAAACCACAACAGCTGTAATAATGTTTATATTTTGGGTTGCCTCTGCAATCTTCACTGCAAATTGGAGGGGCGCAGGCATCATCAAAATATTGATTAAATGATGCTCTGTTAAAGCAACACTATCGTAGCCACCTTGATCACACAGAACGGCCTGCTCAAACATATCGCCATATAGACGATTTCCAGTGTATTCTTTAGTCCGTAAGTAGGAGGATAGTTGCTGGCAAAACTTCATAAATTAGTTATTAGAGGCTAAAGATTCTTAGTGACAACTTTATCATAAAGCATAACTTTATTTTTTAAAATTTCAAACTCAAATATAATGCAATTGTGAATAAAATCTTAACGTCTATATTTGCCATCATTCTTTTGGCTACTGGCCTAATCTATAAAGATATTTATTTGATTCTTAAGCTTGGTCTTTATTTTGGTTTTTGGTACTCAATCATATGGTTAACAAAGTTTTTATCTCGAGACTTTACAGATGGAAGAAAGAATGATTTTTTTGGAGAATAACGGTTTTGCTTAATCAAAAATCAGAAATTGTAATTATTAATGACAAACTCTATCACCTCGGCATTAAAAAATCTGATCTTGCTGAAAATATCTTTATTGTTGGTGACCCTGCCAGGGCCATTCGAGTTTCTCAAGAGTTTGACCAGATTGATTGTGAAATCTCTAATCGTGAGTACTTAACTTTTACTGGGAGTTATCAAGGTATACCCGTTTCAGTCATTGGTACAGGTATAGGAACAGATAACGTTGAAATTGCTCTAGTGGAGGCTTATATTGCTCATGAATTTGATTTAGAGAGCGGAGAGAGGCAGAATAACTGCAATCCGTTAACAATTATTCGTCTTGGAACGTCTGGTGGTGTTCAGTCAGATGTGACTCCAGGTTCACTTGCCATCTCTTCTTATGCTCTAGGCCTTGATAGTACTGGAATTTATTACGAGCAGTCTGCAGAAGATAAGATTGTAAATAAAATTGAGGCAGAAGCATCAAAAATTCTTAATAGTGCTATTGATGTAAAGTCTAGGTTTAAAGGAAAAATAACCCCATATGCTTCAAAGGCTTCAAGCGAAGTGACCAGGGCGCTGATAAATCAAGCTGCAGCTCATGGCGTCAAATTTGAAACTGGAATAACTGTCTCTTCGCCTGGCTTTTACGGACCCTCGTCTCGATATATCGAAGGATTAAAAAATACACTTCCAGATATTAAAGGCAGCCTCTCATCACTTAATATTGACGGACTAAAGGTTCATAATATGGAGATGGAGTCTAGCCTTTTCTTTCATCTATGCTCTCAGCTTGGTTACCGCGCTGGAACAATCTGTACAGTCATTAGTGGACCAAATGATAGTGACTCAATCATTGATTATGAAGCAGCGATAGGGAGCACCATTAAAATAGGATTGAACGCCCTTATGGAGCTTAATGATGCTCAATAGAGGATTGCTAAAGCAAGCACTGTTCATTGTTTTGCTTTTCCTTGGAGTCTCCATTTATGCTGATGAAGTTAACAAAATGACTATCATCGATGATTCAGGTAATCAAATCAGTGTTGAGGGTTTTGAGTTTGAGCGTCTAGATTCAAAAGATTCAACAACAATTAAAGTTGGGACAAAAAAAATAACCAAAGTGAGCTGCTCTATTTTTGATAAAAACAACAGGCCAGTGACCACCATAGAAGAGACCATTAAACCGCCTTTAACTGAGCTTAAGGCCATATCTAAAAACGTAATGGTGGCCTCAGTGAGATGCCTTGAAGTAGAACAAACTTTTGCACCGCCAGAAGCTGAGATGATTGATATGTATTACAAAATGCCAACGTTTCTCTTAGACAAAATTTAAGAGAGTTAACAAAAATCACTTGTGTTAAAGGACCGCAGGAATGGAATTTAACTACGGCCTTAAATTAGTGAGTGCTATTTCTGATTTTCAATATTTTTGAATTCTCTGACAGTTAAAACTGCACCAATAATGGCGAGAACAAAACAAAATAGCCCAGTAAGAAATATTAATGAATTATCCATAATCAGTCCTTCCTAGCTATTATCTTAAAGTAAATAGCAAATGTTAAAATTGACGGTATCCAAGTAGAGGTAAACAAAGCTTCTTGCCTTGTATCAACTCCTTGAAACCACAGATATGCTGTGGTCACAAATGCGACACCAACTGAAACCAAAATACATATATCTGACGTTTTAATCATAATTACATCCTTGTTAAAAATTAGTCTTCATTCCAAAAAGCCCAAGAAGCAATCAGTAAAAAGAGCACTGCAAAAGATGCATGAGCCCTGATACTTGTTTCCTGAGGTAACACTATTAAAAACGGGACAATATTAGCCATACCCAATAAAAGCCAAACCACACCCAACGATGCTAATGAAAGCGCTAATACCCCTATTTTTTTTCTCATACTCACTTTGTAGTTCAACTTTAGAGTCCAGTTTAGAGAACGCAAGTCAACGATACATGTTGAATTCATGAATATTGAGTGGAGATTAGAGCAATTAATTTTCCAATATGAAATAATTAATTAATTAAATTTAGACGACCACTCTATTAATGAATGTAATTAATCCAAAAAAACTCATCAACAGTAAATGGACTAAACTGCATCCATTGAATTCAGAAAGACACTTTATTGTTACCAAGGTTGAGTTTGATGAAAATTCAACTATTACTCGTTGCTTAATTGAAGCTGTGATCAACAAAAGAGTTAAAGAAATTGAGTGGAGTGAACTGAAGGATAATAATACTTGGAAGCATGGCTGGAAATAAATTCGAAGGAGCGCTTCCATTTCAGAAATAAATTATATAATGCCTTTATGAGTAAAAAAAATGGACTAAATACTGAGCTATTAGATAACGGAATGACTCTTCAAACCAACTATTTAAATGGTTTGAAAAGTGGCTCTGAAACCTATTATTACGCGAACGGACAAAAAGCATCACAGGGCTTCTATAAAGACGACAATCTGGAAGGCTCTCTAACCTACTGGTATGACAATGGGCAAAAAGCATCTGAGGGCTTTTATATTAATGGTAAAGCTGAAGGCATCCAAACTGCGTGGGATGAAAATGGACAAATTGAATCAGAGCAAGAGTACAAAAACGGTGAACTAAATGGTAAATCAGTTTTTTATGAAAACGGCATCAAAGCTTCAGAGTTTGAATTAAAAAATGGTGACGTAGTCAGAGAGCTAAATGGATAACAGAGTTGTTGATTGTCACTCAGAGCTTAAACGTCTCAGAGACTTACAGTATGAATCTGACTTTAATGACAAATTTCAAGAGTCTGAGCTCTTCAGAAGAAAAGCAGAACATATTCAAAACCTCATCAACGAGGGTGTAGAGTTCATTCCTAATTTTTAAGTATTCTGATGGGTATTCAAACTTATTACTATTTTGGATATGGATCCAACCTTTCTAAGGAGCAAATGGCTGTTCGATGCCCGGATTCTAGCTATGTCAGCCCTGGAAAGCTTTTAGGGTATTCTTGGCTCATTAATACTCGAGGTTACGCGAGCATTAAGCCTGCCAAAGATGATTTGGTTTTAGGGGAAATATTCAGCCTAAGTCAAAAAGATGTTGACTATCTCGATATTTATGAAAATGTTGATGATGGTATGTACATTAAATCAACTTTGAGTATTGAAACTTCAAGTGGACCTATAGATTGCCTGGTTTACATTGCCTCAGATAATAATTTAGGGTCGCCACAGGAGGAGTATATTCATCGAATAAACTCAGGCATTAAGAGTGCAAATTTACCTGCTGATTACGTACAAAAATCAATCAGGCCATTTATTCCTGAAAATTAGAGAATCGCTTTTAGTTTTTCATTCATATAGCAGTCGATAACCAGATGGTAACGGTCTTCACTGCTGTTATTGCTAACAGAGTGAGGTTTGGTCACATCTAGGTAATAGAAGCGCCCTACTTTTAGATAAAGCCTCTCTCCTCTCTCGTCTTCATCATTTGCATACATTGTGAAGACAACCTCACTATTGGTGCGAATCGGAATATGAATTCTGACTATCTTTTTGTTTTCGATGTCTGGATCAATGTTGTCATTGTGTTTACGTAGTGATTTACCTGCAGCAAGCTTCATAAAGCGGATTCTTTCAAACTGGCATGGCAATTTGGAAATGATTTTGCGAATAGGACTCATAACCGGCTCATTAGCCAAACTAGTCCACTCCAATTTAGAGCCAATATTTATATCACTTTCTACAAACCCTGGCTTGTATATATCAGAAGGATTAGGGCCGTAACCGTGAAGAGATAGGGCTGTCCAAATATTGTTATTTTTATAGGGGGCTATCTGGGTTAGTAATTGGAAATTCATGCTATCTAAATAGCGAGCCAAATGAGATAAATCATCATGAATTGGCTCTATTGATAATTCATAATTATTCATGATAATTATTGATTTTTATGTCGATATAGTTCGTTTTAAGCCTAGAAAAATTCATATATATGTTATACAATAAAAAGGTTTTTTTGATTGAATAAAACGTGCTGACTAAGAAAAATATTTACCAGGCCCTATTCATTATATTGATTTCTGTTGCATCAACTGCAGAGGCATGCCGTCATAATAATCGATACTGGGTTGCAGCAGATGATGGGAGTGATAAATTCTGGCACAATTCCGCAAACTGGTCATGCTCCTCTGGAGGTTCTGGTGGAGCTTCAGTTCCAAACGACCAAAAAAAGAAGGCGTTTTTCAATAACGGGAGTACAGTTGATGCAAAGCTTAATAATAATGTCGTCAAGATTAACAAACTCTTAGTCTACAATTCTTATTCAGGAACTATTGATTTAAATGGAAAAAATTTAAACTCTTCGAAAGGTGGGCTAATTCAAGGTACTATTTTGATCAATGGAGGCATGCTTCAAACTTGGGGATGGACGACCATTGAATCTGGCGGTTTAGTGAATGCTAGCGGAAGTGGAAGCAGAATAAAAATAGGTCACAATTTATCTGTTAAAAATGGAGGCACACTCACTGCTCCAGATGGCGGCAATGATCGCTTTATTGTTAGGGGCGGCTTTAATATTCATAGTGGTGGAACTTTTAACCATAACAATGGAACAGTAACCTTAACCACAAAATGGCGAAATGCAAATAATAAACCTACAGCAAGAATATATATTGAAGATGGACCAGGAACAGGAAGGGATTTTTACAATCTGAGAAAAACTGGTAATAAAAGTATCTATTTAGGCAATGATATAGAAATTAAAAATAACTTATCACTTATCGGTAAAGGTTACATTTATGCTCAAGACTTAGGTGGAACAAATCATGACATTACAATAGGTGGAAATTGGTATCAAAATAAAGATACTAGTTTTCAGGCTAGGTCAGGAAAAGTTATGTTTAATGGCTCATCTGCACAAACTATAACGAGTCGCTCAAACTTCAATACCCTTCGAATTTATAATTCTGACGTCTCTCTTTTAAGGGCAGCAACTGTAAATGGAACATTGAGAATCTTTTCAGGAGCAACTCTTGATATTAATGGCTACAACCTCACTGCAGGAACGCTTAATAACGCTGGAAACCTTCAACTTAAAGGCACTGAAACTCTCACAATTACTACCAAAGATACTGACTCAGGCACCATCACCTATGACGGCTCAGCAACTGGCCTCAAATACGGAAACACTTACTATAATCTCGCGATAAATAGCCCCTCTGGGACGATGACACTTAACGCTGATCTAGACGTCAATGGATCGCTGACAATTGCCGATGGAACGCTTAATACTGGCAACAACGATATGAGCGTTGCTGGAAACTGGGCCAATAATGGTAGTTTTGTCTCTGGAACCGGAAAAGTAACGTTTGACGGCAATTCCAACATTGTTACTGGAGGTACAGGAGACTCCAATGACTTCCATGATGTTACACTTAGCGGAACTGTTGGATCACAGTCTGGTGCAATTGCAATTGATAATGACTTTGAAATCACTTCTACAGGCAATTGGTATACCAACTGCTTTGCGATGACAGTGGGTGGAACTTCTGCAGAGGGGAGTGGGTCAATTGAAACCACCCTTTCACCTACTGTCACATTTAGTCCAGCAAACTCTGCTACAGGAGTTGTGGTAGGTTCAAATCTAACACTAAGCTTTAACGTTGCAGTAAGAAACACCGATAATTCTGCACTCACAGATTCCAACGTTGACAGCTTAATTACCCTTAAGGAAACGAATTCGAGTGGCTCCGATATCGCTTTTGATGCGACCATCAGTTCAGACAAAAAGGTCATCACCATTAATCCGGATAGCGACTTCTCTAGCCTGCAAGCCGTCTATGTTGCGATCGGCAATACCGTAGAAAATGACTGTGGCACTGCAATAAGTGCTTCGTCAGCCACCTTTACAGCAGCAGATACTGCAGGCCCAACAACAACCTGGAGTCCAGCCAATTCAGCAACCGGTGTTGCCGTAGACTCAAACATTACACTCACATTGAACGAGGTAGTCAGAAACATCGACGACTCAGCACTTTCAGATTCTAATGTTGATACTTTAATTACTCTTAAATCAACGAATTCGAGTGGCTCCGATATCGCTTTTGATGCGACCATCGATTCAGACAAAGAGGTCATCACTATTAATCCGACGAGTGATTTTGATAGTGAACAAGTGATTTATGTAGCCATAGGGGCAACAGTCGAAGACAGCTCTGGAAATGCTAATACTGCCAGTTCAATTACCTTTACAGCGATAGACTCAATAACCCCTACTCTGACTTTCAGTCCTGTCAGTGCAGCAGCAAATGTAGCTAACGACTCAAATATAACCATAACCTTCACTGAGGCGATAAGAAATACTGATGACTCAGCATTAACAGACTCAAATGTTGACAGCTTGATTACCCTAAAGGAAACCAATTCGAGTGGCTCTAATATCGCCTTTGATGCGACCATCAGTTCAGACAAAAAGATTATCACAATTAATCCGAATAGTGATTTTTCTAGTGAACAGGTCATTTATGTCGCTATTGGCACCACAGTTGAAGATGATGCTAATAATGCCATCAGCGCATCCTCAGTAACCTTTACTGCACGTGAAATTGGTGTGGCTGACACAACAGCACCAACGATTACCTTCGATCCCACCAATTCAGCAACGGGAGTTGCCAAGGATTCAAACATAACCCTAACCTTTAGTGAGGCCATTAGGAATAACGATAACACTGTAATTACAGACTCTAATGTCGGCAGTTTAATTACCCTCAAGTCAACTAGTTCGAGTGGAGCTAATATTGGCTTTGCAGCTAGCATAAATACAGCGAAAACAGTCATCACAATCAATCCAACGAGTGATTTTTCGAGTGAACAGGTCATCTATGTAGCTATCGGTTCAACAGTCGAGGATTTGTACGATAACGCATTAACCTCTAGTTCTGCGACCTTTACAGCAATAGATACAATTTCTCCAACACTTACTTTCGATCCAGTGGATTTAGAAAATCCAGTGCCAGTTAGTGACAATATTACAATCACATTTAATGAGGCGGTCAGAAATACCAATGACTCGGCGTTAACGAGTAGCAATGTCGATGATCTCATTACTCTTAAAGATAGCGATGAAAACGGCACTGATATAGATTTCAATGCAACCATAGATTCGGACAAAAAGATTATTACGATCAACCCGGATAGTAATTTTTCAAGTGAGCAAACTATCTATGTTGCTATCGGTGCAACCCTAGAAGATGACTCTGATAACGCCATTACTGCTGGCGAAATAACCTTTGTAGCTGCAGACTCAACTGCCCCAAATCTAGACTTTACACCAGCAAACTCTGATACAGGAATAGCGATCAACTCAGACATTACCATCGCCTTTGATGAAGTCATTAGAAATACCGATGACTCAGCATTAACTGACTCAAATGTCGACAGTTTAATTACCCTCAAGACGACCAACTCTAGTGGAGCTGATATCGCTTTTGATGCGGTGATAGATAACTCCAAACAGCTCATAACAATTGCGCCGAATAGTGATTTTTCAAGTGAGCAAGTGGTCTATGTGGCTATTGGTGCAACGGTAGAAGACGCCTCAGATAACGCAATTAGTGCTAGCTCTATAACCTTTACAGCTGCGGATGCAACCGCACCAACTGTTGCCTTTGTGCCTCCAGATGCATCAAACTGCGTTCCTATTTCTTCAAACGTATCTCTAACCTTTAGTGAAGCGGTTAGAAATCCTGATGATTCAGCCATCACTGACTCAAATGTTGAGGGCTTAATCACACTTGAGTACACATCTGACAACTCTCCAGTAGCCTTTACTGCGACGATAGACTCAGATAAAAAAGTTATTACTATTAATCCAGATAGCGATTTTGTGAGCGGACAAGTCGTTAATGTTGCTATTGAAGCTGTAGAAGATTCATCTGATAATGTAATGAGCGCCACCTCAGGTACATTCTGTGTTGTTGATTCTACGGCGCCAGTCTTAACTTTCAGTCCAGCAAACTCGTCAACCATGGTTGCTGAAGATACAGACGTTACCCTGAGCTTTGATGAAGAAATAAGACTTATTGATAACTCAGCCTTAAACAACACTAATGTCGATAGCTTAATTACCTTAAAAGAGAATGACGTAAATGGTGATGATATTCCATTTGATGCCACTATAGACGCAGACAAGCAGGTCATAACGCTTGACTTGGTAAGTAATTTATCTAGCAATCAAATTGTTTATGTCGCGATTGGTGCTACCGTTGAAGACTCTTATAATAATGCTATATCAGCTGCTTCAGCCACATTCACTACGGGTGACTCGTTGCCACCAACCGTAGAAATTGCAGCAGTGATTACCGCCTCCATTGCAACCGATTCTGACATAACATTCACCTTCAGTGAGAAGATTAGGCTTATTAATGACAGCGCAATAGACAACACTAACGTTGGAAGCTTAATAACCCTGAAAGATACCGATGCAAACGGCACAGATATTCCCTTTTCAGCAACTATTAATTCAGCTAAAACCATTATTACAATTAATCCAACCAGTAACTTTTCAAGTCAACAAATAGTCTATGCCGAGGTTCCTGCAAATACTTTCGAAGATTTCTCAGATAATCTAGTTCCTCAAACAATCAAGACGTTTACTGCTGAATATCTTAAAACCTCACTATCTAACCCTCTTAATGAGAAGGATGTTGTTGGCCTTATAGAGGCACAGATAGAGAGCGCCAAGAGGATGATTGAGCATTCAACTAAACCTGTTCTAAAGCGAATGGAATTTCTGAGAAGACACAACGATCAAAACAACGTTTCTAATCAAGGCATCAAGCTTAATTTTGTTAATTCAACACTCACCCAGATCTCGAGTGCGCTCAATCTTTCTGGCTTTCTGAATGCAACGGCAGATCTGTTTGGGAACGAATGGGCAGTCTGGAGCGAGGGAAGTATTAGTGTTGGTGAGACGGATTCAACCAGTGCCTCATCTCTCAAAGAAATCAAAAGCTCTGGAATCACTCTAGGTGCTGACAAGATTGTTGATCAAAATCAAATTTATGGCGTAGCAATAAAAATGGAGGATGATGACAGTGATATAGGCTCATCTGGAAGCAAACTAGATACGGATAGCTTGAGCCTATCCATTTATGGAACCTTTCCGTTCAGTGAAAAAACCTATATCGATAGCACTCTTGGAGTTGGCAAAATTAGAACTGATCTAACAAGAATCCATGAATCAGGAACATTGACGGGACACAGAAAAGGAGAACAGGTTTTTAGCACTATTCTCTATGGCGCCGAATTTGAAAATGAAGTAACACTTTCCCCTTACGGTCGTATTGACGTCGGTTACACAAAATTAAAGAGCTATTCTGAATCTGGAAAGGTGGCATCAATAAACTACAATGAGCAAAAAATTAAAACAGCAAGAGCCTCAATTGGCCTTCTTATAGATGATGAAATTCAGACTCCAGAGGCCACATTTTTTCCAAACGCTCGAATAGAGTATGGCAAAGATGCAGTGGATGCCTCAGATGCAGTCCTCTCCTATGTCGTTTACCCAAACACGGATTACACTTTTAAGATAGATAGGGAAGAAAGTGATAATTTTAGATTGGGCTTTGGTACTGATATTTTAGTTGAGGGTGGTTGGATCTTCACTGCTGACTTTGAGAGGAGCCAAGAAGATAGCTCTAGTTATGAAAATTCAATCAATCTCGGCGCCTCATTTCAGCCAAATTCAAATACTGAATATAGTTTTTCAGTCATTGGAGGAAGCTCCGCTAACAAACAATTTGGAATTGACTATGATAAAAATATGACTGATGACTGGACACTCAACGCAGGTTTAGAGGTCGCAAAATCATCAAACTCAGGATTCATAAATACTATTGAGTTTAGGACTAGAATGTCTTTTTGAGTTAAAATTCTCAATAAATTCTAGATTCAATCTACACAACATAGAAATTTACCCCAATAATTACCCGATCCTTTTTGCCATTATATGCAGCTGAATGGAGACGATCAGCTGGAAAAATAATAATCATTCCATCTGTTGGAAGAACATTCTCTTCAGGCTCATAAAGTCTTAGCAAACCAGGCTCTGAAGAGCTCTGATCACCTATTGATAAATAATAAACTAAACTAAATTTTTGTAGTCCTAATTTTAAAACTGGATCATTGTCCAGTTTAGTAATGTGATTATGGGTATTCACTCCCCCATTATCTGATACGATTGTATAGAAAGAGTCATCAAAATATATATCTTTTTTCAGAGTTTTTTTTAAAATTAATATTAAATCTTTTTCAGTATCTTCAAACGATAAATTGTCAAAAAGTTTGTATCCAGATCCCCTGGCATTTCCAAAACTTGGGTCTTTAATTCTATCTAAATCAATTGCTTTTAATTTATACAACTTGCTGATTAAATCCAAATCAACTTTTCTTTTCAATATAAGAGGATTAAGAGGTAAATTAAATGAGTAATCTATATCAGTAATATTTATTTTTTGGGGAGAATTTTGATAAGATTTTATTCTAGAAGAAATTACTTCATAAATTAAACTTATTGTTTTGGAACTTGGATCGATATGTTTGGCTTTTGATAAAAACTCTAAAGAATCTTTTATAGAATTCTTCTGATAAAAGATTAATCCTAAATTCTTATATGCCTCGGCGTAATCAGGATCCATTTTAATAACAGCCTTAAAGCCTTTTTCAGCCTCTTTAGTTTTTCCGAGAGCTTTAAGATTAATACTATATTGATTCAAAGTTTCAGCATCATCAGAATTCAATGAAATTGAATCAACATAACTTCTATCTGCTTCTTCTAACTTACCTAAATTATGAAGAATATTAGCTAAATTATAGTGGGCTGCAGCAGAGTCAGCATTTAATTCTATTGCTTTTCTACAAATATTTTCAGCCTCTTCTAACCTATCCAAGTCTTTTAAATTGACACTAAGATTTAAGTATGCTTCAATAAAATCAGGCTCTATCGATATTGCTTTTTTATATGATGATTCTGCTTCATTTAACCTTCCAACTTCAGTAAAAATTGCACCTAAATTACTATAAGCTTCTGCAAAAGTTGGATTAATTAATATGACTTTTTCATAATTTTGAATCGCAGAATTAAAATCTTCTAATTTCTGACAAATAACTCCCAAACTAAAATAAGCTTCATAATATTCTGGCCTTAAATTTATTGAATTATTAAAACAACTCACGGCTGATTTAATCTCACCAAGACGCTGAAATGTTATGCCAAGGTTGTAATGAGCCTCAGGATAATCTGCATTCAACTCTATAACTTTCATATAACTCTTTAATGAAATAGGTAAATTATCAAGCTCATTAAGTACAATGCTTAAGTTATTAAAAGCCTCAGCATAATTACTATTTATTTCGATTGCATCTAAATAACTTTTAATTGATGATTCGAGTTGATTCTTATACTTATAAGCATTACCAAGGTTATTATGGGCCTCTGCAAAATTAGAATTGATTGTAATTGCAAATTTATAAGATTTAATAGCCTCATCAATTAGCTCTTTTTCTTTGTAAGAATTACCAAGATTGTTATGTGCTTGAGCGTAATTTGGATTAATGTCTAATGCACTCTTATAAAATTTAATTGCCTGATTATAATTTTCTAAAGATGCGTAACATGCTCCACAAACATTATATAAGATTGGCTCATTCGGATACTTTATCAATAATTCATTAACAAAAATAATAGCCTTACTAGGCTTTCCCTTTGTGAATAAACCAATTGCTTTCTGAATTTCATTTTCAGAAGGTTTTTCTAGAGTCATTAAAAAACGATATTTGAAACCAAATTCTATTTTATACTCACAATAATTGACAAAGAGAATAATAGTCTTTGTATGTATACTTTAAATCAAATCACCATAGTTTAGAATATGTACTGCATTAAAGCTGAGATTCACCAAGAGATTTGTGACATTGATGATGAACTAAAGGCTATCTACCATAGTAACGACACTGTATGCATTTGGGTATTTAAAACCAGAGAAGATAGAAACCGATTTATGGATGAAACTGCAGGGATGCTTAAGCTTGACAGAGAGCAATACTATGAATCTAATTACATTTAGATGAAATTGCTCTTTTTTGCAGTTGAATTAGAAAGAACTAGCTACTAAGAATGATTAGTGGTTTATTTAAGTATAGATAAAATTATAGCTTTCACTTGAAGAGTTAAAGTCTCACTCTATCTAGTAGAGATATAATATGTATTTTAGATATTAAATAAATTGATATGAGCTGGTGGTCAACGGTTATTGGGGGTGCAGTAGGCTTCATGATTGGAGGTCCTTTGGGTGCAATGCTGGGCGTTGCTTTTGCAGGTAATTTTTCTAAAAGAAGGGCAAACTCAGGCTTTAATGGTAACTTTGGTCCAGGTAATCAGCAGCGAGTCCAAGCAGCCTTCTTTAGCGGCGTATTCTCGGTTATGGGCTATATCTCCAAAGTGGATGGCAAGGTTTCGAAATCTGAGATTGTATTAGCTCAGCAAGTCATGCAGCATATGCAATTGTCTGAAGAGATGATTCAAGTTGCTAAAGACCTCTTTAACCAAGGAAAACAAGTCGACTTTAAATTAGATGAAGTGCTGGAGCAGTTTCGTGTTGAAACGCACAGAAGAACACACTTAATTCGTATGTTTTTAGAAATCCAGATCCAAGCTGCTTATGCCGATGGAATTTTTGATAATAGAGAGCACAATGCGCTCAAAGATATCGCTCAAAAACTGCACTTCCCTCTTCACGAGTTAGAAAATTTGATTCAACAGTTTACTGCCTCAAAAAGTGGCTCCAAGCAAACCTCTGTTGAGGATGCTTACAAGATACTGGGTGCAGAAGAATCTCTCGATGATAAAGAGATTAAGCGAGCCTACAGGCGCTTATTGGCTCAGCATCACCCTGATAAACTCGTTGCCAAGGGACTGCCTGAAGAGATGCAGAAGCTAGCCAACGAAAAAACGCAAGAAATCATTAGTGCTTATGAAGTTATCAAAAAGCATCGAGGTATGCGTTAAAGTTATATTCAGATTAAGTTATTTATTCTGACTTAAGTATTCCCAGTAACCTTCCAAATCTTTTTCAAAAGAAATGACCTCATCACCTTTTCTGAAGAGCCTCTTTTCCTTTTTTTTAGTATTCCATTTAAGGTCTTGATTGAGGCTGTTATAGGCCATAACGAGTTCTCTTTTAGTATCATCTTTGATGCTGTCAACCCAATCATCTTGCTGAACACTAACCTCAACCCAGCCATCATAAATACATACATCTCGCCACAATTCGTATGACAAATCATCTGAATTACTTTCTTCTATCTCTTTAATCAATGCTTGAAGCAATGGGGACACTTTAATGAAGTAACTCATTGATATTTATTGAGAGTTTTAAGACAATAAATCATCAAAAAACTTGCCAATTTCAGAAAAAATGCCATCGTCCTTATGAAGCTCTTCTTTCTCTTTTTTCAACCAATTCTCAATATCACTTTCAAACCACTTATTCGCTCTTCCATATTTTTTGGGTGCTGGAAAGTCCCCCTTCTGAATCATCTGATAGAGCTTTGTTCTTTTAAAGCCAACAATGTCAGTAACCTGTTTTTCGCTAAGTAACTTATCCATCCCTAAATTATATTCAAACTTGAGGTTTAAATGAATTCAGTTGATACTGCTAGAATTGCAATCACTAGTAAGGCTAGAGTTTGAAGCACAAGGAGAGCGATTGACCGTCCACCGAGCTCCATCATAGATTTGAGTGATGTTGTAACGCCCAAGCCAGCTATAGCAAAAACAAGCGACCATTGAGATACGTTTGCTAAAAACTGTGATAACAGCGTAGGTATATATCCGCTACTGTTGACAACCAAACAGACCGCGAACGCTAATGCAAACCACGGAAACGCTTTTGGGCTGATTGATTTGGACTCTCCCCTATTCAGGATAACTGCAATCATGATGACGATGATTGGCAGCATAGAAATCCTTAAAAGCTTGATAAAAGTTGCAATATCACCAGTCTCGTTTGAGACAGCGTAGCCTGCACCAACCACCTGAGCAACATCATGAATTGTTGAGCCGATGAGGATGCCAATTTCAGCATCACTGAACTCTGCAACTGAAAAAAGTATGGGATATGCAATCATGGCGATGGTTGACAAAGCCGTCACACATACAACAATGAACAGTGTATCTCGATGTCTTTCCTTCCAGTTTGGAAGCACTGACGCTACCGCAAGAGCGGCAGCAGCACCGCAAATAGAAACTGCACAGGCTGTTAGGAGACTAAACAGATATCTTCTTCCCATCAGCTTAGCAATTAGAACGCTTGTACCAATGGATAAAATAACCAAAATTGGAACAAACAGCAAGGTGTTAGTTCCAAGACCTGAAATTTGTTCAATTGTTACCCTAAAGCCCAACAGGGCGACACCAAAGCGAAGTATCTTCTTGCTTGAAAACTCGATTCCAGGAGCGCATCTCTCATCCGTTGAGAGAAAATTAAAGGCGATACCTATAAGTAGTGCAAACAGCATCACCGGGGCCTTGTAATGAAGACTCAGAAAGCCTGCAGCGGCAGCAATAGTGCCAACTACAATGAGGCCAGGCGAAAGGACAGAGAGTCGATTCTGCAAGTTAAGAAGAAGTGAATTCATAAACAGGAATATTTTACTTTAATTGAAAAATATAAATCGTAGTATCATGATAGTTTTAATTATAAAAAGGAGTCAGTTATGAATGTATGCGTTGTATCTACTTTTGAAGGGACTACTGAGGACTATATGGACATGTTTAATGCGACCAAAGAAAAGGGCCAGGGCTTTATGCAGGATTATGAGCTGGGCGTTATTAGAGAAGGCAAAGTCATGCTCATGATGCACATTACGGATATGAATAAAATGCAAGAGATAATGGGCTCAGAGGAAATGCAAGCATGGGACGAGAAATTTAATTGTGTAGATGAAATCTATGCTCTTGATCAAATGAACTAATGACAGTCCAGCACAAGCACCTCATCGTTAGGGCTGAGGTTAATCAGCCTCCAACTGATCAGAAGTGGGCTCATACCTGGCTGACAGATCTCGTCTCTAAAATTGGCATGCAAATCTGCCAGGGACCGATTACCACGTATCTGGATATGCCAGGCAATAGAGGTCTAACTGGGTTAGTGATTATCGAAACATCTCATATAGCACTGCACTGCTGGGATGAATCAGAACCTGGCTTAATGCAGCTTGATGTCTATACTTGCGGAGACCTTCAAACAGAGGTTATCTTTGAAGAGATTAAGCAATTTGAACCTGTTAAAGTAGAATATAAGTTTCTAGACAGAGAGCACCATTTAACTGAAATCGATTTATAATCTCTTTTGAATAATTAATCTCAAAAAAATGAACACATATAAAGTAGCAGTCATTCAAGAATCTCCTGTTTTTCTTGATAAAGAAAAGACAATCATAAAAGCAGTATCGCTTATAGAAGAAGCGGCTAGGTCGGATGCAAAATTAATTGTTTTTCCTGAAACTTTTATACCTGGCTATCCAGACTGGATGTGGCGATTAAGGCCAGCCAATGATCAAGATTTGACAGACGAAATTCACGCAAAATTGCTCAGCAATTCAGTGAACTTGAAGAATAATGATTTAGAAAATATTTGTAAAGCCGCTCAGAAACATTCCGTTACTGTCATCTGTAATATTAATGAGCGTGATCCTAAAAATAGCCAGACAACTATTTACAATACAAACATCATAATAAGCAGTAAAGGTGAGATCATTAATCGACATCGAAAGTTGATGCCAACGAACCCTGAAAGGATGGTTTGGGGATTTGGAGATGCCTCAGGTCTTAAGGTTGTTGATACGCCATGCGGCAAGCTCGGCAGCCTCATCTGTTGGGAGAATTATATGCCCCTTGCAAGATATGCCTTGTACGCTCAAGGCGTTGAAGTTTATGTTGCTCCGACTTGGGATCAGGGTGATGCCTGGATCTCTTCAATGAAACATATCGCTAAGGAAGGTGCGTGCTGGGTTATTGGGAGCGGAAGTGCAATAAAAGCGAGCGATATTCCCAAATCATTCCCCGGAAGAGAGGCTCTTTATCCTGACCCTAATGAATGGATTAATACTGGCGACTCTGTGGTCATTGCCCCTGGAGGCACTTTAGTTGCTGGACCGATGAACAAAGAGCAAGGTATTTTATATGCCGATATTGATGTTTCTAAGTCCGCATCAGCGCATAGAAAATTAGATGTAGCGGGTCATTATTCTCGGCCTGATATTTTCAAGTTGATTGTTAATAATGAGAGCCAAAGCCCAGTACATTTTAAAGATTGATTCTATTTTTTACCCATTGATTATGAATAATGTGGGCATAATTTATTAGAGATATGAAAGACCTACTAAGCCCCCTATCTTTTTCTAGAGGCCCAATCCTGAAGAACCGTTTCATGTTGTCTCCTTTAACGAATACCCAGAGCTTTGAAGACGGAAAACTCTCAGATGATGAATTTAGATGGCTCACGATGCGCGCAGAGGGTGGTTTTGGACTTACCATGACCTGCGCTTCACATGTACAGGCCATTGGTAAAGGGTTTCCAGGACAGCTAGGTGTCTTCTCAGATGATCACCTTGAAGGCTTAAAACGACTCTCGTCAACAATCAAAGATAGTGGGAGCGTTGCTATTAGTCAGTTGCACCATGCAGGGATGAGGTCTCCTGAAGAATTAATTGGACAGAGACCTGTTTGTCCTTCTGACAATGAAAAACATAACGCTAGAGGGCTCTCAATAGATGAGGTTAAAAACCTTAGAGATGACTTTATTAAAGCGGCCATTCGCTCTGAACAAGCAGGATTTGATGGAGTGGAGCTTCATGGTGCTCATGGATACATCTTGGCGCAATTTTTAAGCCCTGAGATTAACAAGCGTGATGATCACTATGGGCAAACCCTAAGAAATCGCTCAAGACTGCTTTTTGAAATTATTGATGGTATCAGAAGAGATTGCAACCCAAACTTTATTGTTGGGGTTCGGCTATCACCTGAAAGGTTTGGGTTGAAGCTTGGAGAGATTACCACTCTTGCACAGGAGCTCATGACCTCTAATAAGATTGACTTTTTAGATATGTCTCTATGGGACGTCTTTAAAGAGCCCGAAGAAGAGTCTTTTCAAGGCAAAAAACTCATCTCTTATTTCACAGAGCTGGACAGAGGTCATACAAAGCTAGGCGTTGCTGGATCAATAAGAACCCCTGGTGATGCCGAAAAGACTATGGCTGAAGGGGTTGACTGGGTTATGCTTGGAAGGGCTGCGATTTTGCATCACAACTTTCCTCAAATGTATGAAGCCGATCGAAACTTTTCACCAATCGAGATTCCAGTGTCAGAGCAGTATCTATCAGATGAAGGCGTTTCGGAAAAATTCATTGAATACCTTAGAAAGTGGAAATTCGTCTCAGAGCCAAATCAAGATTAGAATTCGCTAATGAATTGATCTTCTTTGAGTTTAATTAGCTTCCTAAGAATTAAAAGAAAATTTTGCCTTTATAGGGCTTAATTGATCCCTTCCCAAGATCATG
>CABWZI010000004.1 GCA_902509905.1 uncultured Gammaproteobacteria bacterium
AGTAGTTAGTAATTTATTGTTAGACTTCACAGGCTCATAACCGGTATTAATCAATACAAAACAGCCAGTTCCATAAGTCGACTTCACCATGCCAGGATGAAAGCATGCCTGACCCACAAGGGCCGATGGCTGGTCACCAATTGATGCAGCAATGGCTATCTCTGAGCCGAAAATAGACTCATCAGCTACCCCGAAGTCAGCAGCATTATCATAAACCTCAGGAAGCACTGATGCAGGAACATTAAAAAGGTCTAACATATCCTTATCCCAGCGGCCATCATGAATATTATACAAAAGGGTTCGACAGGCATTAGTGGCATCAGTTGCGTGGATTTTTTGATTGCTTAAGCGCCACATCAGAAAGCAGTCTATTGTTCCAAAGAGGAGCTCACCTTTGTTTGCCTTTTCACGAGCTCCATCCACGTTGTCAAGAATCCAGGCAATTTTAGTAGCACAAAAATAAGGATCAAGCAGAAGTCCTGTTTTTTGGTTAACTAGAGACTCATGGCCAAGATCCCTTAAACTTTGACACTGATCCGACGTTCTTCGATCTTGCCAAACAATGGCGTTATAAATTGGCCTTCCAGTCTCTTTGTCCCAAACAACAGTCGTTTCTCTTTGATTGGTTATGCCTATCGCCTTAATTTGATTTGTATCAATTTTTGATTCCTTAATGGCACTTTTACAGCTCTCAAGGGTTGATGACCATATTTCCTCAGGGTCATGCTCAACCCAACCAGAATCAGGGAAAAACTGTGTAAACTCATTCTGACCTATTGAAATAATTTCATAATTTTCATCAAATAAAACGCCTCTTGATGAGGTTGTACCTTGGTCAATCGATAGGATATATTGTTTATTTTTTGCCATCTTTTTCTCTTTCTAATTTGAGTAATGTTTAAGTCTAAAAAAAGAATTTCCAAATAATGAAACTAGGTTTTACTATTGAAAACTTACTAAAATGTAGTATACATTATCTGTTAAAATTTATTTAAAAATAGCTTTAAAAGTCTTATTATAAAGAGCTATTCTGATTAAAACATAAGGTTCATAAAGTTATGGCAAACGAAAAAAGAGGCGATGGTACCGTAGGTAAAGCACTAGATGTTCTTAGTGAGGTTGCAGAAATTGGTTCTCCAGTTAGATTCTCTAGCCTGCTTAAAACGAGTAAGTATCCAAAGGCAACTCTCTATAGACTGCTTCAAACACTTTTGAATCAAGATATGCTTAGCTACAATGAGGAAGAGCAAACCTATAAGCTAGGGCTTAAGCTTGTGAGAATGGCTCATTCGGCATGGCTTCAAAGTTCATTAGCTCCAGTAGCAGTCCCTTTTATTGATGATTTATCTGAAAAGGTTGGCGAAACTGTTCATTTGGCAGAGCTTGACAATGGCCAAGTCTTATACGTTGACAAACGGAACCCAGCCTCCCCTATCGAGATGTATTCGCAAGCTGGTAAAGTTGGACCTGCCTACTGCACTGGAGTTGGCAAGGCGATGATGGCATTTTTGGACGAAGCCGAGCTAAATAAGGTTATTTCTAAACAGGCATTTCATAAATACACTGAGCATACAATTACTACTGCAAAAGCACTCAGAAAAGAGCTCGCTTTTATAAAAAAAGAAGGGATCTCATTTGACAGACAAGAGCATGAGGAAAAAATTATTTGTATCTCTTCCCCTATCCTTACTTCAAGCGGTAAAGTGATTGGTGGCCTCTCTATTACCAGTTCTATTGATATTCATAGCCTAAAAAGCCTTGAAAAATTTAAGCCTCAATTACTAGAAACTTCCGAATTGATTGGAAAAGAGGCTGGATCTTGGAGCTTTCCTGAAAAAAATTATTAAATGAAATATTATTTGTTATGGCATCCTTAAAAATATCTAAAGCTACTAAAAAATATGATGAATTAGAGGTCATTCACGGTATCGATCTAGACATTCAAGACGGAGAGTTTTGCGTCTTTGTTGGGCCATCAGGCTGCGGAAAGTCTACTTTACTCAGAATGATATCTGGACTAGAAGAGGTTACCAGCGGACAAATCCATATTGGAGACACAGATGTGACCACTCTGCACCCCGCAGACAGGGGTATAGCAATGGTATTTCAGTCCTACGCACTGTACCCTCATATGACCGTTAGGGAGAATATGGGCTTTGGACTAAAAATGTCAAAAGTGCCTTCAAATGAAATTGAAAAAAAAGTGAATGAAGCAGCTGAAATTCTTCACTTAGAAGAATATCTCGACAGAAAACCTAAGACTCTTTCTGGCGGTCAGAGACAGAGAGTAGCAATTGGAAGATCAATTGTCAGAGGCCCTGAAGTGTTTCTATTTGATGAGCCTTTATCTAACCTTGACGCAGAGCTTAGGGTTGAGATGAGAGTTGAGATTTCTCGCCTTCATCGTGAACTCGGAACCACAATTATTTATGTGACTCATGACCAGGTCGAGGCAATGACCTTGGCAGATAAAATTGTAGTCCTGAAAGATGGCTTAATTCAACAAGTTGGTACCCCGTTGTCACTCTATGATGACCCAGAAAACGTTTTTGTGGCAGGTTTTATTGGTTCACCAACTATTAACTTTGTTAGGGGAGATATTAACGGCTCTAAGCTCTCAATTCCAAGCCTTAAATCGATTAAACTCGAGATTGATAAATCTGTTGCCTCTTCTTACTCAGAAATACTCATTGGTCTTAGGCCTCAACACTTGACTCTTGCTGAGTCTGGCGACCTTGAGGTTGAGTTTACTGAAGCCTTGGGAGATATATCCTACATTTATCTCAAGACGCCTAACGGAGAGCGAATCGTTGTTGAGTCGAGGGAAGAAGAATTACCATCAACAGGAACTTTGGTTGGCGTTGAAGCTAAAGCCTCAAAAGCTTTGTTTTTTGACCCAATAACAGAGCTTAGAATCAAATAAACTAGAGTTGCTCCCAAAACACTCCAGAAGCTGGAATTTTGATCGAGCCGACAGCTACTTCCTCTTCACTAAAATTAAACCAAAAGCGGTGATTTAAAGTGTCTCTCACTCTCACGCAATCAATCAGCTCTGTAGTTTGAATTCCTTGATCAGAGCAAACGCCGGAAAATATAACTTTTAGAGTGCCTTGGTCAGCCCAACCAGCAATATAAAGGTTTTTTCCATCTCCAATGATTGCTGGCCTGCCATCATCACATAACTCAATAATTTCATCAGAGTCAACCAAGGTCTCCATCCACTTTTTAAAGAAGCCATGATTTTGGATTGGGATGAGCGCATTAGGTCTTAGTGTTTCGACCCGTGCTACGGTTCCATTAATTCGTGGCACTACTGGTGGAAGATTTTCAGGAATTGACATATCTAAAGTCTTTGATCCTGTTCTTGGACCTGAAATGACAACTCCATCAAACCCTTTGATAGCGCTCTCAAGCTGCTCTCCAACATGCATTAAACCTGGCATTAGTAAGACTTGATAGCCGCTTAAGTTGCTTTCATTGGGAGACACTATATCTATTGACAAACCTAACGATCTGAGCGCTCTGTAATAGTCGTAGACCAACTCAAAATAACTGGAGTCTTTTCCTTGCGGGAGAACATCCCATGCCCAGCAACTCTCATAATCAAAAATTAGCGCCACTTTTGATTGAACTTGGTCAATACCATCAAAATTGTTTAGTTCTGCAAAAACCTGGGATGCTTCCTTTAATCCTGGGGCCTTAGCTCCATCTGGCCTATTCAGTCCAGCATGCATTTGCTCTTGAGCAAATGGAGCCTGTCTCCATCTAAAATAACTTACAACTTCAGCGCCATGCGCAATCGCCTCCCAAGTCCACAATCTAACAGCCCCCTCTGCAGGCTCAGGATTATACGGCGCCCAATTGACTGGGCCCGGCTGCTGCTCCATAACCCACCAGCGCCCGTTTCCAACTGAACGGTATAGGTCATGATGAAATGACTGAAAATCAGGGTCTCCAAAGCGCATAAATTTACTCTTAAAGTCCTCACTTCGATTAGAGCGATCCTCCAAAAAACCCAAAGGGTAGCTGTCCCAACTCGCAATATCTAGATCTTGGCCTACCTCATAATGATCAAAGTCAGTAATTCGGCCCATATAGTTATGAATTAATGGCGCTTGAGTATATTTCTTTAGGATTTGAGACTGACTTCGATTGAACTTAACAACCTGATCAGAGCTGAACCTTTTGAAGTCGAGAGCATGGATTGGATTTGGATCGGTTACGGTTAAGTTAGGTAACTGAATTTGTTCAAAATCAATGTATTCCATTGACCAAAATACATTTTTCCAAGACTCATTGAGCCGATCAATCGTTTTATACTTTTTTGAAGTCCATACCCTAAAGGCTTTGAGAGCAGAATCACTATAAGAGAGCGTGGTGTCATGGCAGCCATATTCATTATCCAACTGCCAGGCTTTTATGAATGGATTGCTCCCATATCGCTTTGCAACTATTTCTGAAATTCTTATCGCTTCCCCAAGGTATCCCTCATGTGAAAAGCAATAGTGTCTTCTTGAGCCAGAACGACGAGCTCTGCCCTCAGCATCAACAATTAGCATGTCTGGCCATTTATCAACAACCCATCGAGGAGGTGTTGCGGTCGGAGTGCTCATGACTATATTTAATCCAGCAGAGCCCAAAATAGAAATAGCGCGATCAAGCCAATCGAAGTTATGAACACCCTCTTTAGGCTCAATTCTGCTCCAAGCAAATTCGCCAATTCTCACCCAAGACAAGCCAGAAGTAATCATATCTTCAGCGTCTTTCCGCCACTGCTCTTCTGGCCAGTGTTCGGGATAATAGCAGCTTCCTAATTTTGGGATCATGTTAACTTCACAATTCTACTTGATACTCAGCCAGACCGAGTGTGTCAGATTCAAAGTGAAACACTTTACCAGCCAAAGGCTGAACTTTCAAATCATCATCACTAAGGCCCTGACTCGCTGACGTAACATAAATAGTATCGAAAGATTTGCCGCCAAATGCTGGGCACGTGACCTGTGATGCTGCAAAGCTCTCTACTCTGTCTAACCAACCTTCAGGGCTATATCTAGCTATCCTCGAGGCTCCATATTGAGCATTCCAAAGGAATCCTTCACTATCACAAACTGACCCATCAGGATGGAGACCTTGGGCCTTAAAATCAATAAATATTATAGGTTCATTGATTGGCCAACCTGTATCTTGATCTAAGTCCTGCCTCCAGATTTTCTCTTGCCTTGTATCTGCAAAATAAACAAATTTTCTGTCAGGTGAAAAGCAAATACTATTTGGAATGGTCAGATCTTTATGCAATTGTTTCAACGTGCCTTTATAAAAACGATAGATTGAGCCCGCCTCTTTTTCTGCCTTAAGACCCATTGTGCCAATCCAAAAACCTCCCCATGGATCTGCTCTTCCATCATTTGAGCGAGTATGCTGCATATCAGCTTCTAAATCAACTAAAACCTTTCTATGGTCCGATTCGAGAGAAAGTTTAATGAGAGAGGAGGCAGAGGCTACGATTAGACTCTCCTCATCTATCCAGCCAGCGGCCGATACAGGTTCAGAAAAATTCCAAACCTTTAACTCATCTCCTTTCCAGCAAAACATCTTACAGGCATTGATGTCGAACCAAAATAGTAGCTCGAGTTTTGGATGCCATAGAGGCCCTTCCCCCAAACCACATGAATCAACCGGCAAATGCTCTTTAATCATTTTTTGGCTTGGTCATAAGACTGAACAACAAGGTTTGATTTAATGGACACGCTCTCAGGACTATCTCCAGCTTTATAAATTCCTGAACCAATTCCAAAGCCAGTTGCACCAGCTTTAAGCCATGAAGAGAAGTTTTCTGGGCCAACTCCACCAACCATAAACAGAGGTATGTTTTCTGGAAGAACAGCCTTTAAGGCAATTAAATTAGACACACCCAAAAGTGTTGCCGGGAAAAATTTAAGCCCATCGGCGCCACAATTTAAAGCTGAAAAACATTCTGTTGGAGTAATCACTCCAGGATAACTTAGCATGCCCCCTTGCTTGGTTGCCTCTACAACTTTTGGATCGAAGTTCGGTGAGACTATAAAGTCAATACCAATCTCCTTAAGGATCTTAACCTGATTAGTATTAGTAACGGTTCCAGCACCAACAGATATGAAATCATTCATTTGATCATGGAGCAATTGGATGCTATCAAAAACATCCGGTGAGTTCATTGGAACTTCTATTTGAGTTATTCCAGAGTCTACAATAGTGCGCGCAATTTCAAGCACCTCATCAGGCTTAACTCCTCTCAAAATAGCGATTATCTTTCTACTCATAAACCTTAACCAGAAATAAGATCTCTATAGGCTGAACTTAAACCAGACAATGTCGCAGTTTCAAGACTAAAGAATTGACTTTCACCGCCAAGAACCTTTAGTCCTTGATGATAATTATTAGACAAGAGCTCTGACCCAATAAGGGTGACGTTTTTACCTTTCCAGTAACTTTGAGCACCATTAAGCTCAACCCCTAAAAGAAGACCAGATAGAGTTGATCTTGCCTGATCCCGATCCAAGTTGTTGACAATTGACTCAGCACGAAGTGAAAAAAGATTTGATGCAATTAAGCCCGGATTCTTAAATCCATCATGAACGCCTTCTTCAAAGCTTTCTTGATCCCACCCTTTAATTGAGGTTGAGTGCCTAATAAGTGTATGGTTTGAGATAACTCCAAAGAGCTCTCCAGTCATAAAGGTTTTAAAGCTGGTTATTTGCCCTTCATTAATATTGACCCATTTTGCGTGCGTACCAGGTAGACATACGACACCTTTGAAGTTTGAAATTTTATTAATAAATCCAGCAATTTGAGTTTCTTCACCCCTCATAATATCTGCAGGGTGATTTTGCATGACGCCTGGGACAAGATGCACCTTGATCCTTTGATCATTGGTATTTGCAGTTGTTAGCTGGTTGTTGTCTATTGGCACGCAGGGTGTTTTCAGGTAAGGAGTTTCAACCCAACCTTGCTTAGCCCCAACCATTCCACATGCCATTACAGTAGTCACTTTAGTATCATCAAGCCAGCTCTCAATAAGTCTTAATAGAACGGGTTCAAATTCATTTTGCTGAAGGTCCTTCATGCCTTCGTTAGACTCCCTAAAGGCTAGCACGTTATCCTCTTCCCCAATAGCCCATGCACGCATATGGGTTGTTCCCCAGTCAGCAGCAATCCATTTAGCTTTAATATCACTCATCTTCATACTATCCTGTAACTACAACGCCGCCATCAACCACTAGTGCCTGACCGGTCATCATTCTGGATGCTTTTGAGGCCAAAAATAGAGCTGAGTCAATTAAATCATTGGGCACTAAATGCTCCTTTAGTGACTGCTTTTTCATATGGCTGGCAAGGTCTTTGTCATTAGCCCAAAGCTTAAGCTGCCTGTCTGTTAAAACCCATCCAGGAACCAAGGTATTGACCCTAATACCATCACCCCCAAGCTCACGAGCCAAGGCTCGAGTCAAGCCCGTGATACCTGCTTTTGAAGCAACATAGGCTGGGTAACCAGCATTGCCCATCAGGTACGATGCTGAGGACAAGTTAATAATGCTTCCACCACCCTGAGCCTTCATAGAATGAGCGACAGCTTGTGCAGTAAAAAAGTGAGGCTTTAGATTAATATTAATGGCCTGGTCCCATTCTTCAGGAGTCAACTCATCAAGCGAGTGTCTGGAGTCATTTGCTGCGTTGTTAATAAGAACATTGATTGCACCATTGACCCTAATGGATTCTGAGATTGCACCCTTCAAATCGTTTGTATCTGTAATATCACATCTGATAAATAACGGTTTATGTTTATACTTGGAGCTGATTTGGTCCACAAATTCATCACAATTTGACCTCTGAACGAAAGCCACTTTTGCCCCCTGCGATAGAAAACCTTCTACAATTGAGGCTCCAATTCCAGATCCTCCGCCAGTAATAAATACAGATGCGTCTTCAAGATCTTTAAAAGTTGCGTAATGGTTCATTAGTGTGATTCTCGGTTAGGAAGGCGAGTATCTTTACCCACCAAAAAGTCTAAATCTGCGCCTTTATCAGCCTGCAAAACTGTCTCAATATAGAGCTTTGCATATCCACGTGAGTAGTTTACTTCTGGTTGTTTTTTAGCCTTTAGACGCTCTTTAATTTCTGTTTCAGGAACTAATAGCTCGAGCACTCCATTTAGAGCATCCACTCGAATTCGATCTCCAGTCTCAACAATAGAGATTGGTCCGCCAACGTTAGCCTCAGGAGCAACATGCAAGACTATAGTTCCATATGCTGTGCCTGACATCCTTGCATCAGAAATACGAATCATATCTCTGACGCCCTTTTCAACAAGCACTCTAGGTATAGGCATATTGCCAACCTCTGGCATTCCGGGGTAGCCCTTGGGTCCGCACCCCTTTAAAACAAGAATAGAGTCTTTAGTGACTGGCAAGTCAGGTTTGTCGATATTTTCTTTTAATTCCTCAATATCCTCAAAAACATAAGCAATTCCCTCATGATTTAATAACTCTTCAGAAGCTGCAGCAGGTTTAATAATAGCCCCATTCGGTGCAAGATTCCCCCTGAGCACTTTCAATCCAGCGGAAGACTTGAGCGGTTTCTCAATTGTCTTGATAACATCTTCGTTCAGAATTTCAGCCTGATCAAAGTAATGCGTAATATCTTTGTTTAATATAGTGTTTGCTGGCTTAATAAAGCTCTTAATTTGCTTCATAACAGCTGGAATTCCACCGGCATAACAAAAGTCCTCCATTAAGAACTCTCCTGAAGGCATACAGTTGACCAGTAATGGAATATCTCCACCTTTTTCAAAGTCCTCTAAATTCAGATCAATTTCTGATCTTCCAGCTAAAGCTAGTAAGTGCATCACTGAATTTGTTGAGCCACCAATTGCGCTATTCAAAGTAATAGCGTTCTGGAAACTTTCTTTAGTTATTACCTTAGATAAATTGAGCTCTTCTTCTACCATCTCTACAATTCTTTTTCCTGACAAATGAGCAAGTGTCATTCGTCTAGCATCGACTGCAGGAAGAGCTGCATTTGTTGGTAAACTGAGCCCCATCCCCTCTACCAAGCTTGCCATGGTTGAAGCTGTACCCATTGTCATACAAACACCTGAGGAGCGGCTCATACCGGTTTCAGCTGCCATGAACTCTTTAAGAGTCATATCACCTGCTCTTACTTCTTCCGAGAAACGCCAAACATCTGTCCCTGACCCTATGTCTTTACCTTTATATTTTCCATTAAGCATCGGGCCTGCAGAGACCACAATCGTGGGAAGATCAACACTAGCTGCGCCCATAAGTTGGCCAGGGGTTGTTTTGTCACAGCCACCTAAAAGAACGACTCCATCCATTCCATAAGCCCGAATGCTCTCTTCAACATCCATTGACAATAGATTTCGAAAAAGCATTGCTGTTGGCTTCATTTGCGTTTCACCTAAAGACATAACAGGAAATTCTAGAGGGACTCCTCCTGCCTCCCAAACACCTCGCTTGACTCCTTCTGCAAGATTCTTCAGGCCCGCATTACAAGGGGTAAGCTCTGACCAAGTATTGCAAATACCAATAATTGGTCTGCCATCAAACACATGATCTGGAAGCCCTTGACTTTTCATCCAGCTTCGATGAATAAAGCCATCTTTATCCATTTTTCCGTACCAGTTTGAAGATCGTCGATTATTTGATTTACTCATGCCGCCTTCTCTCCCTCTATAACCATCATGTTGGCTGGAAAAACTTTAGGTAATTGCAGGCCTTTAGTCATCAAATATTGTCCACTTAGCTTTAATTTTTTAGTCATGAGTCCTTGCTGTAACTTGCCTAGTGATTTTATTTCTTTTTTATTGAGAAGAGAAATATTATACATCGACTGAGATTCAAGGCCTGCAAGCACTAGTGGAGCAGATGAGCTGAGTTCTGATGCAACATTTTGACCCGCAAAAACTACAAAATGGTCTCCATTTGAATTCATTTGGATTTCCGCAATGACACTTTTATCAATGCAGGGAAGTCTAAGAATATTTGCATTCATCATCCAATCTCGATTCTCCTTCCACCATTGCGTTACATATTTAAGGATTAGCTTATCTTCAGAAGACA
Source organism: uncultured Gammaproteobacteria bacterium (assembly GCA_902509905.1). GTDB lineage: Bacteria > Pseudomonadota > Gammaproteobacteria > PS1 > Pseudothioglobaceae > Pseudothioglobus. Next base: position 10,116 of record CABWZI010000004.1, read on the forward strand.
GCTCTCTTGGATCCATCTCAAAACCCATATGTCTCTGAGCTGCAACCCATGCCCTAAATGAAATCGACAACTCTCGTCCAGATGTATGGCAAACTTTCGGGCCTACATGACTTCCAGTGACAGAGGTTGGCAGCCATAGAACTGCCTCATGCTGAATGCGCAATCTTTCGAGGGCATCGTTACTATCGGACAACCAAACTCTTTGAGTATGCCCTAATACCCCATAATCAATCCTTCCACCGCCTGAGGAGCAGGATTCAATTTCTAGGCCGGGATGTGCCCCTCTTAGATCACCTAAAAGACTATATAGAGCCCTCGTTTGAGATGCATCTGGATAAGGAAGTACTCTATTATGATCCCACTTGATATATTCAATTGGATACTCATTTAACAGTGAATCGATTCTTTCAAAAAGATATTCCTGCACTTTCTTGATAGAAATATCAAGAACATATTGTCCTCTTCCAAGAGATTGGCTTGCTTCTCCCATAATCCAGTCTGGATGAGAGCGAAATAAATCGCTATCTGGACTGACCATCTCGGGTTCAAACCAAAGCCCAAAAGTCATACCAGTAGAATGAATGTGCTTTATAAGCGGATGCAGACCTTCTGGATATTTTTGATTGTCGACAAACCAGTCACCTAGACTAGATTTGGCGTTGTTTCGACTCTTGAACCATCCATCATCGAGAACGAATCTCTCAGCACCAATATCAGCGGCAAGGGTTACAATCTCTTTGAGTTCTTCAATGCTATGATCAAAATAAATTGCCTCCCAACAGTTATAGTGAACAGGCCTAATCGAATCTTTTGGAAGATCAACAATTGAGTTAGACACAAAGCCTCTAAAGTTACAACCTACACCGCCTATTCCATCACTTGAGTGGGTAATATATAGTTTTGCGGTTTCAAAGCTTGTCCTAGGAGTTAATTCACTATTCTCTGTATGCCCAAATTGGATTTGTTTGCGTCCATCTTGGAGCTGCTCCGCAACCATACGATGACCACCAGACCAGCCATAGTGAAAACCATAGCAAGAGCCTGCATTCTCAGAACTTCCAACTGAAGGAATGATTAGTCCTGGAAAGTGAGCATGACTTGTGGTTCCAGTCCTAGATTCTCTTAGGTGAACGCCTGTAACCCATGGCGTAGTCTGCTTTCTGAATTCCCCACCCCAATGACCCCCATAATCGACCATCTCATCGCTGAGAAGAGAAGTCTCTATAACGGGTGCAGATAACCACTCCATAATGATTGGATCAATGCTTTCAATTTTGGCACCTAAAGCAAATACATCATCCTCGATCAGAGCATCAATCGTAGCTGTATACTTTAGTCCAAGATCCTTATCTTTGTAAATTAAAGTGACTGAGTTAGCACTTACCTTGTCAGCAGAAAAAACAAAACTGGATGAAAGTAGCTGTCCACTCAAATCTCTGAGCTTGCATCCTAACTGTCCAGCAAAGTTAGCAGTTTGCTCCGGTAAAATTGAAAGCTCTGGGACTAGGTCTATAAGGTTGTCTCCCCAGTCTTTTTTTGATGCCTCAAACATTTCATCTGGACTTTCATGACTAGGCAAACTGTCGCCCCAATAAATAACGCAAGGCAATCGATTACCTAAAGAGGACAACACCAATGATTGATTTTGAGTATCGAGACGCCATTGTTTTATCATTTGACAGCACCCAGAGTTAAGCCTGCAATAAAGTGTTTTTGCATTAGGAAAAACATTAGAACTGGAGGGAGTGCAGCGATAATGGAGCCTGCAGAAACCAAATGCTGGTTATAAACCCACTGCCCGTTAAGAGAATTCAATCCTGCAGTAACAGGCATTGCTTCAGCGCCCTGAGTCAGCACAATAGCCCAAAAATAGTCATTCCAAATAAATGTAAAGATTAATACTGATAAAGCTGCCATTGCTGGGCGCATTAATGGAACAACAATGTACCAGAAAATTTTAAATTCAGAAACTCCCTCAACCCTAGCAGCTTCTATCAGTTCGTATGGCAATGCCCTTATAAAGTTACGCATGAAAAAAGTACAGAAGCCGGTTTGAAAAGCTATATGGAAGACCACTAACCCCCATACAGAGTTGTATAAGCCAAGAGAAAGAGAAAGGTCTCTTACTGGGACCATAAGTATCTGGAAAGGGATAAAGTTCCCAGCAACAAACATAAAAAATACAAACAAGTTAAGCTTGAAACGATAAACACCCAACGCAAAACCAGTCAGGCTTGATAACACTATAGCTCCAATCACAGTTGGGATAGTGATCTTGAAACTATTGAGTATGTAATAACCGAGTGGTGAATCTGTAAAAACTGCTGTATAGTTTTCAATAAAGTTAATTGAAGTTGGCATTCCCCAGTAGTTTCCAGAATTAATGTCTGCTCCAGAGCGAATTGAGGTTAGAGCTACTGCGAGCAGCGGAAGCAGCCAAATAATAATAGAAATTGGAAGCGCTATCTTGTAAAGAAGTTGGGTCGATGGTTTTGTTCTTTCGATTGGAGTAGGAAACATAATTAGCCGCCCTTCTCATCTCGATAAAGTCTATAAAGAATTGTCGCAATATAAACCATCATTATCAATAAAAGTACGACTGCAATAGCTGCACCATACCCCATTCTAAAACCGTACTCAGAGAACGCTTTTTCATACATATAATAGGCGAGCACGCGACTAGAGCCCCAAGGCCCTCCCCCAGTCATTATATCAATCAGGTCAAAGGATCTTAATGCACCAATAATAGTCACAACAACTGCAATAAAAGTTGCAGGCTTAAGTTGAGGTAAAATTACGTACCAAAGCATTCTCCAACCTCTAGCATTATCAATTCGACCTGCTTCAATTTGCTCAGGGTCAACCGAGTTTAATCCGGTTAAATACAGAATCATGCAGTAAGCCGTTTGAGGCCATAAACCTGCCGCAATAATTCCATAGGTAACATAGTCCTCCTCAGCAAGAATTGCAATTGTATCAAAACCAAAAAACTCTAGAATGATGTTGAGTAGTCCATTAGAGGGGTCATAAAACCAGCTAAAAACCAAGCCAACTACAACCTGAGATATGACAAAAGGAAAGAAAAATATAGACTTATATATTCGTATCCCTCTGACTGTTTGATTAAGAAATAATGCTGCAAATAGTCCTGCTGGTACTGCCAAAAGATACAAAACTAGCCAAATAACATTATTTTTTAATGAAACTATAAAATATTCATCATCTAAAAGTTCAATATAGTTTTCAGCTCCAATATAGGTTTTTTCTCCTAAACCATCCCACTGATAAAAACTTAAATTGATTGATTGAAAGATAGGAAAGATAACATAAAGGGAAAACATCAAAATGCCAGGCGCCAAAAAAATCCATGGTGCAATCTTTAGTTGATTATTTTTCCAGTAAGAATACATACCTACTTAAGATTAAAAAATTAAAAAAAAGTCCCGTGTCAAGAATACTTGAACACGGGACATAGTAAAACCTTATTGATTAATAAAGTCTTTGACGAGCTTTTTCTAGACGCTCTAGAATCTTCTCTAAACGCTCAGGCTTAACCATGAACTCTTGAAAAGCTTCCATACCAATAGAGGCCATTTCAGCTTTAGTGTCACGATCATAGAACTGAGCAACACCGCCTGGGGCGTCGTTATTCAGCATGCTAAATGCTTGGTTTAGGAACTTGTCATTCGTCACTCCTGCACCAGCATTAGTTGGCAGTTGTCCAAGCGCTTTGTTCCAAGCTGTCTGAACATCAGGACGTGCTGCATAAGCTAAGAAACGCTTAGCATCTGCAACGTTTTTAGCACCAGAAGTCAAGTGGATTGTGTCCGTAGGCGCTTCTTCAGCCATAGGTATCCCTGGAGTTATTTCAGGAAACTGGAACAGTCCAAGAGTGCTATCATCAAGACCTAGCTCTTTTAATGGAGCTACAGCAAAGTTACCCATAATGTACATTGCAGCTTCACCGTTAGCCATTGGAGCTAAAGCTTCTTGCCAGCTCAGTGCAGCATGATTTTCTAGGAAGAAACCACCATCAATTAACTGCTGATAGTTCGCCATTGTTGCGCGCACTCTCTCATCAGTCCATGCGATATCACCACTAGTAAGAGCCATATGGAAGTCATAGCCATTTGTACGAAGGTTTAAGTAGTCAAATACACCACCTGCAGTCCAAAGATACTTTGAACCAATAGTGATTGGAGTAATGCCGTTAGCTTTTAAAGTTTCACCAGCAGCAATAAACTCATCCCAGTTAGTAGGAACAGCAATACCTAGGTCTTCAAAGATATCTTGGCGGTAATAAACTCCCCAGTTGTAGTAAGTATATGGAATACCCCATTTCTGGCCATCCATCGTCATACCTGGAGCCGATGAAGCCATCAATGAATATAGACCCTGATCAGCCCATACATCATCAATTGGCGCAAATAATCCTGCCTCAACAAATGGAGCCATTCTATTTCCTGCATACCAGAATGCAATGTCTGGTGCATCAGCACTTAGGAAGTTACGAATTGCAGCCTTATAGCCTTCATGATCAAACAGGTTATAAACAACATCGACATCTGGGTTTTCAGCTTCGAACCCATCTATAACAGCCTGAAATGCAGCCTTAGGTGCTGGATCTGAAGTGTCACCATTAATGACAAGTGTTCCAGCAACAGCAGAAGTACCAGCCAGAATACCGGCGAGTGCTAAAGCTATTTGGTTTTTAAATATTTTTTTCACTTTTTATCTCCTATTTTTTAAAAAAGTAAACTTCTTTTTTGATTACATACTTTTGTGAAGAAATTCACTTAAATATGACAAATCAAGAGTAAGTATACATCAATATGTATTCATGTGAATAATTTTGTCCAACTATTAGTACAATGTTCCATTATATGAAACTTAGTTAAAAAATTATAGGAATTTCAATACTATCACGTAATTAAATTCATTAAGTATTAGAGTGTAAAATATACGTATTCTTATTCAGGAGTAGCGTTATGGGTATGCCAGGACCATTTGAACTAATTATTATTCTAGTGATTGTGCTTTTAATATTTGGTGGCAAAAGACTTAAAAATATTGGCAATGATCTTGGAGGCGCAATCAAAGGCTTCAGATCTTCGATGAAAGAATCAGAATCCAAAGAAAAGGATGAAGTCATTGAGGCTAAAGTTGAGGCTGATGACGAAACGAATAAGAAGTAGCTTTAATTTCTAATTACTCACTCTTATGTTTGATTTTGGCTTCTGGGAAATTGCCATTGTTGGCATCATCACCCTTATTGTCGTTGGTCCAGAGAAGATGCCGTCTCTCGCGAGAAAGGCAGGACTTTACTTTGGCAAGCTCAATAGATTTTTCAATAAGGTAAAGTCAGACATTAACGAAGAGTTAAGAATGGACGAAATAAAAGAGCAAATGTCCATGGATGAGGAAAAAATTATAATCTCTGAAGTTACAGAAGATATTCAGTCCAGCGTAGATTCTCTTAGAGAAGAAAATATTCTTTCTGACAAGAAGACAAAATAACCGATGACTGATCAAAAGTATTCAATGGAGAAACTTCCTTTAGTTCAGCATCTAATTGAGCTTAGACGATCTCTGCTTCGCTCTGTCATTGCAATTACTATCTTTTTTGTTGTTCTGTTTCCTTTTGCTGATGAAATCTACAATTTCATAGCAGATCCTATTGTTCAAGCTATACCTGGATCAAATCTAATTGCTATCGGCGTTATTTCTCCCTTTTTAACGCCTCTAAAAATGTCCTTAATCCTGGCTATATATATAGCTATGCCCTATCTTCTCTATCAGTTATGGATGTTTGTAGCACCAGCACTTTATAGACATGAAAAAAGACTGGTGCTGCCCCTTGTTGTCTCATCAACGCTTTTGTTTTATGCTGGAATAGTTTTTTCCTTTTATATAGTTTTTCCAGTCATCTTTGGATTTTTAGCCGGAGTGGGTCCTGACTCGGTTAACTTTGCCCCTGATATTCAGTACTATTTAGATTTTATACTGAAAGTGTCTTTTGCTTTTGGTGTGGCTTTTGAGGTTCCAGTTGTTACAATCCTTTTGATCATTTTTGGTGTGACAACACCACAAAAACTCAAGAAAAATCGATCTTATATTATTATTGGATCATTCGTTATTGGTATGATTCTTACACCTCCCGATGTCATATCACAATTTTTAATAGCAATCCCCATTTGGCTTTTATTTGAGGGAGGTTTAATATTTTCTTCGTTTTTTAAAGTTCGTGAGAATGGTAAACAAAGAGGCTCTAACAGCTCCGAAAATGATTGGACATCTAAATCTCATAATGACATGATGGACAAGGTGGAGCAAGAAATGAATGACAATGTTAAGAATAATGAATTAAAGAAGTAACCTAAAAGATTTGATTAGGAATTTCCTATATATCTATCTCCGATGTCGAAAGCCCGCCCTAAATTAAAATTAGTAATTAGTTTAAATTGGAATCGCTTGATTTCTATTTAATCCTGTATTTGGATCAATAATTGGCTCTGATGAATATTGAGCTAGATAAGCTGTTCTTGTTTTGGTTGATTGATTTACTCCGGAGGCATGAGGCGTAAGACTAGAAAATACCACGAGAGTTCCTGCAGAAACAAGCAAAGTCTTTGATTTGGCTTCATCGACGTCAATAAATAGGTCATTTGATTTATCTGACCATTGGTGGGTTAATACTTCTGGAGTGGTCTCTAAATTTGTAGGGATAACCGATAAGGGTCCATTCAATGAATGTGTTTCATCAAGCGCCAGCCAAGTTGACAAATAGGGTTTATGTTCAAAATTTATGTATCCTGAGTCTTGATGCCAATTAAAACTTGATGGAGTTTTTGGCTCTTTCATTACGAATTGTTCATTGAAAATAAATGCTTCACCATCAAGTAACTTTGTCGCAACCTCCTTTATAGGTTTGCTTTTAAGGTATCTCTGAATCGTAGGGTAATATCTACTTTGATTTTTAAGAAATTTTCGGCCATCTTTTGAAATATCGCCGTAATGCTTATTATCGTATGACTGTTTTAATCTATTTGAGTCATTATCAATTTCATTAAAGATGCTTTCCAGAGATTCCTTGAATTCTAACAATACTTCTGAACCAACAAAATCTTCAAATATAAGATAGCCTTGAGATTTGAATTCATTGACTTTTTGTTGTGTTAACTTTTGCATGCTGAAATTATAAGTCAACTTATACTAAAGTCCAAATTTCGTTTGATGTGTAAGTGAGGGTGTATACATCTATCTAAGATGTCATGATGGTATTTCTAGGACAAAAAAAACGCGCCAATAAGGCGCGTTTTTAGTTTTGCTTGATGGATTTTAGTTTGGATATTGACTATCAATACCTTCTACATAGAAATCCATTGTTAGTAGATCAGGGAAGTTAGGTGGCGTTTCACCTTCTGCTAACCATGGGCTACCATCTTGCTTATTGATTGGACCTGTAAATGGATGAATTGCTCCCATTGATAAATCAATAATTGCTTGCATTGCTTCATTCTTAACCTCAGTAGGCATATTATTGTTCATTGGCGCAAACTTAACCATGCCTTGCTGAACACCTGCAAAGGTATCAGAAGAAGTCCAAGTTCCATCTCTTACTGCAGCAATTCTGTCTGCATAGTAAGGACCCCAATCATTAATAATTCCAGTTAACTGAGCATTTGGACCCCATTCACGCATGTTAGAAGCTTGTCCAAACGCATGAACACCTTTCTCTTCAGCAACTGTCATTGCTGCAGTAGAGTCAGTATGCTGCATTAAGACATCAGCACCTTGAGCAATTAGAGCATTCGCAGCATCAGCTTCTTTACCAGGATCATACCAAGAGTAAACCCATACAACCTTGATTTGAACATCAGGATTAACTGACTTTGCAGCTAAAAACGCTGAGTTAATTCCACGGATTACCTCTGGAATTGGGAATGATGCAATGTAACCGATAACATTGCTTTCAGTCATTCTTCCAGCAATCTTACCAATGACATGCCTTCCTTCATAGAATCTCGCTGAGTATACAGACACGTTATCCTCTAACATATATCCTGTAGCATGCTCAAACTTAACATCTGGATAACGCTTAGCAACCTTAATAGTTGGATTCATATAACCAAATGAAGTTGTGAAAACAATATCATTTTTACGGGCAAGACTCGTAATAACTCTCTCAGAGTCAGAGTTTTCTGCAACGTTTTCAATCGTTGTCACTATTACGTCATCACCCAACTTTTCCTTAGCATACTTGACCCCTTCATCATGCGCATAAGTCCATCCATGGTCACCAGTTGGGCCAATATAAACGAACGCTGCTTTGACAGGATCAGCTGAGACATTACTAGTAAATGCTAAAACTGCACTTAAAACAGACAGTTTTAAAATACTAGAGAATCTACCTTTAGACATACTTCTCTCTCCTTTTAATTGTTGAACAAATTTACTTACTTTCTTACTTCTTAAATACAATCACCTAACTAGGATGTTGAATGAAATATTCTACCCAAACAATTAGGGACTGTGCGATTTGTTTTATTTTTTAGTCGTATTCTTAAACTCACTAAAATGATAATAGTTGCAAGGTACGGCAACATCGATAGATATTGAGCACTTATTCTAATATCGAAACCTTGAGCATGGAGCTGAAGAACAGTGATTCCCCCAAAGAGAATTGCACCTAAAATAATTCTAAATGGCTGCCATGAAGCAAACACAACCAACCCAAGTGCAATCCAACCCCTGCCTGCCGTCATGTCTTCACCCCAAATTGGGACTTGAACAAGGGACAAAAAGGCGCCACCAACTCCAGCCATAGCTCCACCAAACAAAATGGCCATAAATCTATACCTGACTACATTGTGGCCAATTGCATGGGCTGCATCATGATTATCACCAATGGATCGCAAAATTAGGCCTTGCTTAGTCTTAAAAAGGAACCACCATACCAAATACACCATAAGGAATGCTAAGTAAACTAGCGGATTCATGGAGAAAACTAATGGGCCAATAAACGGAATGTCGGACAAAACAGGGATATGAATCGCCTTAATTAAAACTATCGTTTCCTCAGTATAGCCTCGTCCTGCAAATGCAGAAAAACCTAATCCAAAAAGAGTTAACGCAAGACCAGTTGCAACCTGATTCGTTAACAAAAATTGGGTTAAAAAAGCAAAAATAGAGGAAATTGCCATTCCACCCAAAAGGGCAGCAAAGACTGCTAAGAATGGGTTTCCAGTATGGAACTGAACAATAAAGCCCAGAAGTGCACCTACAATCATCATTCCTTCAACGCCGAGATTTAAGACTCCTGAGCGCTCTACTAGGAGCTCACCAATTGCTGCAAAAATAAGTGGAGTCGAGGCAATACTGATTCCAATGATGATATTTATAAATAAGCTTTCATTCATAGTCTTTTAATTTTTAGTTTTATTTAATACAACTTTGTATTTAATTAATATGTCGCATGCAAGAAAATAAAAAAGCAGCATACCTTGAAAAATTTGAGTGATTGAGCTCGGGAGATTGTACTCAATCTGAACCTCCTCTCCGCCAACATAACTGAGCGCAATTAATAAAGATGAAAATAGAATTCCAATGGGATGAAGTCGCGCTAAGAATGCAACAATAATTGCGGTAAACCCATAAAACTGAGGGAGTCCTGGAGTTAATTGACCAGCAGGTCCAGACGCCTCAAAGAAACCAGCCAATCCAGCTAATCCGCCAGATATAAGCAAAGAATACAAAACTGTTTTATTATCATTAAAACCTGCAAATTTAGCTGCCCTAGGGGCGCTTCCAGTAATCTTAATCTGCATCCCAAACATATGCTTCTTAATACCAAACCAGGCAACGAGTGAAATAATAATAGCAATAATAAACCCAATATGGAGACGAGTGCCCTCCCATATGATTGGCAGCATAGCGCTGTCATGAAATATTCTGCTTTCTGGGAAGTTAAATCCTGCAGGATTTCTTAGAGGACCTTGGAGCATTGCACTGAGAAACAATACAGCAACATAGGTCAACATCAAAGTTACCAATATTTCATTAACCTGATAACGAATACGGAGAAAAGCAGCAATACTTGCATAGAACATCCCACCTAAAATTGACGCTATAGCCATTAAAGGCAGGAGCCAAAAACCCTCAACATTATAGAAATAAAGTCCTACTGCGCCGCCCGCAATGCCACCAATTACATATTGACCCTCAGCTCCAATATTCCATATTCCAGCCCTAAAGCCTATGGATAATCCAAGACCAATAATCATTAATGGAGCTGCCTTTACTAATAATTCTGGAAATAAGTAGGAGTCAGTAAGTGGCAAAACAAAGAGCGTGAAAAAAACGCTTGAAACTTTGATGTCATCCAAAATAAAAATAAATATTATTAGTGCTGATAACGCTGTAAGTGTCATTGCAAGCAATGGAGATAATAAAATCATTGCTTTAGAATTTTCAACTCTTGGGATAAGTTTAATCATTAGCTTTCACCTCCAACCATGAGCTGCGAAATCTTCTCTAGGCCATTATTTTTCATATCAACTGCCTCTGAAAGCTTGCCTTCTGACAAAACATGAATCTGCTCACAGAGACTTAGGATTTCATCTAAATCTTGTGAAATAATCAAAATAGCTGAACCATTGTCTGCGAGTGAGATTAATGACTGATGAATGTTATTTGCAGATCCTGCATCCACTCCCCAGGTAGGCTGAGAAACTATAAGCAGTTCTGGGTTTCTGATGAGCTCTCTTCCGACCATAAATTTTTGTAAGTTTCCTCCTGAGAGGGACTTAGCCAGCATTTTGCTAGAAGGCGTTTGAACATTAAAATCATCAATGACCTTCTCAGAATAACTAGCAACGCTACTCCAATCGATCACCCCACTTGAAGTCATACCAGAAGAGTCTGGCCTACTCAACAACATGTTCTCATCAAGACTCATATCAGGTACTGCACCATGCCCTAAACGCTCTTCTGGAATAAAGAACATTGAAAGCTGTCTTCGCTCATGGGAGCCCAATAAGCCGACATCTTGACCATTAAAACTGAGAACACCATCGCCTGAAGATTTTTCTCCTATTAGGAGCTCCATCAACTCGTCCTGACCATTGCCAGCTACGCCAGCAATTCCAACAATACTCCCTTGCCTAATAGTCAAATTAATATTTTCTAAATCTACTCCATACAAATCGTCACTTTTTTTGCTTAAATTATTTATAGAAAAAATCTCAGATCCAACGTTTATTTTGCTTCTAGCTAGCTCGGTAAGTTTTTTTCCAATCATCATTTCAGCAAGTTCTTTTTGGGAATGATCTTGAGGTACACAGCTTTGAACTAACCGACCTCCTCTGAGAATAGTCGCTTCACTACAAATCTCACGAACCTCTTCGAGTTTGTGCGAAATATAGAGAATAGAACAACCATCAGCTGCAAGCTTTTTTAGAGTAACAAACAAGTCAGAAACTTCTTGTGGTGTCAAAACTGAAGTAGGCTCATCCATAATTAATAATTTTGGATTTTGAAGTAAGCAGCGAATGATTTCGACCCTCTGTCTTGCGCCAACAGAAAGGTCACCAACAACTTGTTGAGGATTCACATCCAGCCCATATTGCTTAGAGTACTTTAAGATTTCATCAGTAAAGTTTTGGTTAAGCCCGACTCCATCCAGTCCCAAAATAATGTTCTCTTCAACAGTTAAAGACTCAAATAATGAAAAATGCTGAAAGACCATTGCAATTCCATTCTCTCTGGCCTCAAATGGATTTTTAGGGCTATAACTATTTCCACCCCACCTCATTTCACCACTATCTGGCATCAATGAGCCATAAATTATTTTTACTAATGTTGATTTTCCAGCACCATTTTCCCCCAAAAGTGCATGGATACTGGAGTCCTTAATGTTCAAAGAAACAGTATCGTTTGCCTTAAGGTCACCATAAGATTTAGTAATATTGGAAACTTCTAATTGATAATTCATAGCGCTTAAATTTGTTTTTTATTTTCAATAAAATTAATTAAGTCCATTGCAATGGTTACAGCAATCGCAGTGGGAGACTTTAAAAATTTTTGTTTTTCACCAATTGGGCAAGTAAATTTATTAACCACTTCTTCAGGATAATTCTTTTGAATGAATCGATCTCTAAATTTTTTCCCCTTAATTGTTGAGCCAATCATACCCAAATAACTGAAGTTGTTTTGAAGAATCATTTGTTCTGAAATCTCAAAATCAATTTTGTGACTATAGGTGATTACTAAACAGTAAACATTGTTTGGGAGTTCTGAAACACTCTCAACTATATCATCACAGATAATTTTTACTTGCGAAGTATCTCCTTGAAACTTATCAAATTGTTCTTGGCGATCATCGATCCAAAATAATTTAACAGGGAGATTGATGAGGATAGGCATTAGAGCCCGAGATATATGTCCAGCGCCAAAGACTGCTACTGGTAATAAATCACTTGAAGTTACCTTTTCCAAACAAATATCAGTCTTTAAACCTGCCTCATCCTCAAACTCAACGAGCGTTGAGCTTTGAGTGTTTTGTAAAAGTTTTGATGAATAGTCCTCTACAAATGTAGATAATTTTTTGTTATTAGATGAAGAAAAAAAGTGTTTTTTTGTGAAGAGAAATTTTTGTTTATCTAGCTGTGGATTTTTGTCATTATCAATGCTAGTGCCCAAGATAAAATTTTCGCTCTCTTGATAGAGGCTGGATACTTTTTCAACCCATGAGTCTTTGTCTTTAAGAGATGAATTATTAGTTACGAAGCTCTCGAATAGAACCTTTACATAGCCACCACAACACTGCCCCAAAGTCGCCCCCAAAGGGTATTTTATGAGTTGATTGCTATTGCCTTTGAGTTCAAGCATTTCTTTAGCAAGGGATAATGCTTTAAATTCGAGATTTCCTCCTCCAATACTGCCAAACACAGCGTCATTTGACGTGTAAACAATCTTATCACCGTTAGTGCATGGAGTAGAGCCTTTAGTGGCAATGATTGTTATGACTACAAGGCCATTGTTTAATGCAATTGATGTCCTTAGGTGCTTAAGCCAACTATTCATAATTATGTTTTAAGAACTTTTATTTAAGCTGAAAAATACTTGCTCAAAACTTGCAGGTGCATTAAGCCCACTAATATTTTCATTGTTTGCATTAAAAATAGCATTTTTGATAGAAAGCCAAGTTGAGATTGCAAGCATTAAGGGTGGCTCACCAACCGCTTTTGATTTGTGAATGGTATTTTCATGATTGGAGATATGGGGCTTAATTTTTACCTCAAAACGCTCTGGAGTATCTCCTATTGCAGGAATCTTATAAGTCGAAGCTCCTGTTGTTAGAAGAGCGCCCGAATCATTCCATTTTAACTCTTCTGAGCAAAGCCAACCCATGCCCTGAATGTAGCCACCAACTATTTGACCAATATCGATAGCAGGGTTTAGAGAAGCCCCCACATCATGCAAAATATCAACAGCTAAAAGCTTATACTCACCTGTCAAGCAATCTACTATTACTTCACTAACACACGCACCATAGGAGTAATAAAAGAATGGACGACCTTTTTGAGTAGCTGGGTCAAAATGAATTTTAGGTGTTTTATAAAAACCATTACTAAATAATTCCACACGATTCAAATAGGCCAAAGAAATAAACTCATCAAAAGGAATTTGTTTCTTGTCTACTAAAATTGTTGAATCTTCAAATTTGATTGCACTCTCACTGGCATCAAAATATTCTTTAGCGAAATTAATTAAATTACTCTTAATTCGAAGACAAGCTTCTCTTGCTGCCATACCATTAAGATCTGAGCCAGATGAGGCCGCGGTTGGAGAGGTATTTGGAACTTTTGCTGTTGAGGTTGCAGATACTTTGACTCTTGAGACATCTACACCGAATTCATTTGCGACGACCTGAGCTACCTTGATAAATAACCCCTGACCCATTTCTGTACCACCATGATTCAAGTGAATACTGCCATCTTTGTATATACTTACCAAAGCGCCCGCTTGATTCAGAAATTGTGTGGTGAATGAGATCCCAAACTTGACGGGCGAGAATGCCAGTCCTTTTTTTAAATATCTATTGTCCTTATTGAATTTATCGATTTCTTTTCTTCTCGAGTGATAATTACTATCTGATATCAATTCATCTGTAATTTCACTAATAATGTTATCCTCAATCACCTGACTGTATGGGGTTACATTATTTTCATTTTTTTGATAGAAATTTGACCTTCTGACCTCTAAAGGATCCAGACCCAGTGTATTTGCAATCTCTTCAACTATATTTTCAATTGCAAGCATGCCTTGTGGTCCTCCAAAGCCCCTAAATGCAGTATTTGAAGCAGTATTTGTTTTGCACAAATAACCTGTAAAGGTAGCGTTTGGAATGAAATAAGCATTGTCTGAATGAAAAAGTGCTCGGGAAACAATTGCCATAGAAAGATCTAATGAATATCCACATCTAGCAGCAAGGTCCATAGTTATGCCTTTAATTAAGCCTTGGTCATCAAACCCAACCTCATAATTTGCAACAAAATCATGACGCTTTCCAGTCAACAACATATCGTCCTTTCTGGACAATCTTGCTTTGACAGGTCTTTTTGTTTTTTCTGAGAAAATAGCACAAACACATGCCAATTGAGAAGCATCTGTCTCTTTGCCGCCAAAGCCTCCCCCCATTCTCCGAGTAACGACCTCAATCGCATTCTGAGGAACGTTTAATACATGCGAGACTAGATGCTGCACTTCGGTTGGGTTTTGAGTTGACGAATGAATCACCATTTCGTTGTCTTCAGTTGGAATTGAAATAGCCACCTGACCTTCTAAATAGTAATGCTCTTGGCCCCCTATTTCTAATGATCCAGTTAGTTGGTTGCTGGCACTTTTAATTGCTGATTTGGAGTCACCCGAACTAACGACAATCGGATCATCTAGAAAGCTTTTTGCTTTCATTGCTTGTTGGATAGTTACGATGGGTTTTAACTCTTCTATTTCAGCACTCACCAATAGCGCTGCTTTTTTTGCTAGATCGTGACTGTCAGCTAAAACTGCAGCAATTGCTTGTCCAAAAAATAAAACCTCTTTTGATGCAAGAATAGGCTCGTCATGGCGAATAGGTCCAATTAATAAATGTTCTATTTCTTCTGCAATTAAAACACTATGGACTCCTTGTGCCTTCTTCGCATCATCAACATTAATACTTTGAATCTTTCCATGAGCGACGTTGCTGAGAGCAAAAGCGACATGGAGAGTTCCATTTGGTTCAGCAATATCATCAATATACTGCGCGCTTCCTTGCACATGCATTCGAGCACTATCATGCTGGAGTGGAAGACCAACTGGGCTTTTTGTTTGACCTAAATTTTGTGCCTTTTGACTGATGTTAACTCCCACTTTTAGGATTTCGATTCTGAGAAATGAGCAAGATCTTCAACTGCATAACCTTGAAGCATCAAAGAAGACTTTTTCGCTAGACCAGCTGAAACTTTTAGACGATACTCAGCAGACGCTCTTACGTCAGTGAATGGAGAAAATTCTCGATTCAAGGCCTCATATGCCGCTTCAAGAAGCTCATCTTTAGCCCAACTCTCTTTAAAAACTTTTTCAAGCTCAGTTGCTCTTTGAGGAATCCCTGACATGCCTCCCATCCCAATCTTTACTGATAAAGACGAAGACTCGATACCCTTTACATTAATTGCCATACAAACTGCTGAAATGTCGTCTTCATATCTCTTTGATATTTTATGAGTAATGAGTCGCTCTCCATTGGAGGGCATTGGGATTACAATACTTTCAATAAATTCTGAAGGTTCTAGCAATGTTTTTTTATAGCTTACGAAGAAATCCTCAAGTACAATTATTCGACTCGACACCCCTTTTCTGAGTTTTAACTTTGACTCAAGAGCTATAAGAACTGGAGCCATATCGCCAATGGGTGAGGCATTAGCTATATTGCCGCCAATAGTTGCCCAGTTTTTAATAGGTAATGACGCAAACCGCTCAAGAAATGAGTCTAAGTCTGGCCAGTTTTTGACTAATACTGATTTTGCTTCTTCATAGCTAACAGCTGCACCAATTTCGATTTCTGAATCTTGCTCATTAATCTGTTTGAGCTCTGAGACTCTATTGACGCTGACAATATGGCTAAACTCATTCTTAGATTGGGTAATCTCTAGATTTAAGTCAGTTCCAGCAGCAAGAATATTTGCAGATGGGTTTTCAGATAAGAGCTCAGAAAGATCATTAAGATTTGATGGCGCATCAAAGAGAAGTGTCTTATTTCCATCGTTAAATCTTAAGTTAATATTTTTCTGATTTTTAAGGCCATTTAAAGCTTCAACAAACTCAGATTGATTCCTTTCATAAAAATCAAGTTGGCCTTTCTCTTTTTCTCTAAAAGACTTGTATGCAGCACTAATAATAGGCTTATAACCGGTACATCTACATAAATTTCCAGATAAAGCATCATTGATCTTTGTTGAATCCAGCGACTTTTCATTATGATACAAAGCAAATAGAGACATCACAAAACCAGGTGTACAGAATCCGCACTGAGATCCATTTTCTGTAATCATTGACTTCTGAACTGGGTGAAGATCTTCACCCTCTGATAAACCCTCAACCGTAATTAAATGCTTTCCTATAAGCGTGTATGCAAGCGCAATACACGTGTTGATGCTTTTGTACTGAATCAAGTCCTTATTGTTAATGTTTACAAGTTCACCAACAACAGCAGTACAAGCACCACAGTCTCCCGAAGCGCAACCCTCCTTAGTACCAACCAATTGATTACTTCTTAGCCATTCAAGCACAGTAGTATTGGGGTTAATTTCTCCCAAGTCAAATGGAACATAGCTTTGATTCAATAAAATTGACACTAGCTTCCTCGATAGGTTGAATAACCGAAAGGTGATATTAATAAAGGCACATGATAGCTTTCATCAGCATTCGAAATATAAAAACGAATCACAACATCTTTTAAAAAAGGGCAGTCTATGTCTTTTTTTGCATAATATTGATCTATATTAAATTCAAGCTCATAACAACCCTCTTCAAATGCATCTCCTGACAATAAAGGCTCATTGCATCGACCATCTCTGTTTGTTTCTGCTGAATTAATGAGTGTCAGGGAAGAATCATTTATCTTATAAAGTTTAATCTCAACTCTTTCAGCAGGACATCCCATTGATGTGTCGAGTATGTGTGTAGTCAGTTTTCCCATAGATTATTCCTATTTTTTATAAGTTCTTTGGCCCATGATATAAACCTCATCTATAAGTCTATCATCCCCAAGAGTCATTAAATTAAATAGTGTCTCTTTAATACTGGATGAAATTTTGTTTTTTTGACTTATTATTTCAGTGGCATTTAAATCAATAACAATAAAATCAGCCTCCTTGCCTGGCTCTAAATTACCAATGGAGTCATCCATATTTAAAACCTTTGCAGCGCCCAGAGTAGTCAAATAAAACGCTTTCACTGGGTCTAAATTAAAATCATTCATTCGGCTCACTTTATAAGCCTCATTCATGACTTGAAACATTGAAAAACTATCTCCTCCACCAACATCTGACGCCAAAGAAACATCAATACCGTAACTCTCTAATTTCTCTAGTTCAAACAACCCACTCCCCAGAAAAAGGTTTGACCTTGGACAAAGAGAAACCTTGGAGCCAGTCTCAGCCATTTTTAGATATTCATCATCTGTGTTGTGAATGCAATGCCCAAAAACAGAATTGCTACCTGTAATTCGAAGATCATCATAGACACCGAAATAATTATCAGAGTCTGGAAACAGTTCTTTGACCCAGCCTATCTCCTCATCATTTTCATTTAGATGAGTCTGAAGCAAGACGCCCTTTTGTCCATCTTCATCTGGGTATTCACTCAACAGCTTAGAGGCCTGCTCTAGTTGAGACTTTGAGGATGTAATGGCAAATCTTGGGGTGACGGCATATCTCAACCTCCCATTATTGTGCCATTTCTCAATCAGTTCTTTCGAATCAATGTAACTGTCTTCAGAGCTGTCACAAAGCATTTCAGGAGCGTTTCTATCCATCATTACTTTTCCTGCAACCATCCTTAAATTTCTTTGTTGTGATGCATTAAAAAAAGCATCAACTGATTGCTTAAAGGAAGCACAAAAAGTCATCGCAGTTGTTGTGCCATTTTTAATGAGCTCGTCTAAAAACAGGTTAGCTATATGATCAGCATAATCCTCATCTGCAAATCTTTGCTCTTCAACAAATGTGTACTGATTTAACCACTCTAATAAGCTAGTTCCATATGATGCAATTACCTTGTACTGAGGGTAATGAACATGGGTATCAACAAAGCCAGACATGATTAAACGATCCTTAAAATGAATCAAATTACTTGATACGTCATAACCTGATTCAATGTCTGAAAAGTTGCCAACATCAATAATTTTTCCTGAATCAATATCAACAACCAACAGGCCATCCTCAAAATAAACAGGTGTTAGACTCGCACTTCTCTCAACGCAGTGATAGATTGAACTTCGAAAGTAACTATTGTTGCCCATTAATTTGCCTCAATCCAAACGCCTAACTTCTCTCTCTCCTGGTCAGTCATGTTTGTAGTGTTAACTATTGGCATTGCTTTAGATAAAACTGCCTGCTTATATATTTGATCTTTATGCGTCATAATTTTTTCGATGGTGTCAAGCATAATGCCTTTTGGAGCAATCGCAAAAGCTTTGTTTGAAGGCTCTTCCGCGTGACAACTAACGCAATGTTTTTCAATAATCATTTGAGCTTCAGCAATAGTAACTTCGCCTTTATTCTGAACCTGAACTTTGCTTTGTGATGGAGCCAGTACATAGATTAAAGCTAACGTTGATAATGCAATAACAGCGATTAGGCTATTCTTTGCTTTACCAACCCCCCTTAAATTAAAGTAATGACGAACCATGACTAAAATTCCAATGACTGCAATTAATACGAGCCAGCCATATTCTCCGCTATATATAGTAGGATAGTGCCCACTGATCATCATAAATAGCACTGGCAAGGTGAAGTAATTGTTGTGTCGAGAGCGAATATAGCCTGTTTTTCCGAGTTCCAAACTAACCTCTGTGGAGTTTTCACAAGCCTCAACAAGCTTTTTCTGCACCGGGATAATTACAAAGAAAACATTGGCAACCATAACCGTTCCAACCATAGCGCCAATTTGCATATAGACAGCCCTAGGATTGAAAATGTTGCTGTAGAAAAACGCAAAACATGAAACGACTATAAATATAATTGCAATAAATACTGCTGATTTATTAACCAATTTTGACTTACATAAAAGGTCATATATCAGCCAGAAAAGTATTAATCCTAATAAGCTTAAACCAACACCATAAATTGCAGATATTGAGCTATTCGTAGCTAATAAATAGGTGCTCGCATTAAAATAATATACAACCGAGAGGAGCGATATTCCTGACAGCCAGGTCACATATGCCTCCCACTTAAACCAGTGCAATGGCTCTGGTAGAGTTTGAGGGTATTTCTTATATTTCTCTAGATGATAAAAACCGCCTCCATGAACTGCCCATAGGTTACCTGCAATTTCATCTCTGTTATTTAATCGATCAAGCTTGTTTTCGAGCCAGTTAAAATAAAATGATGCTCCAATCCAAGCAATTCCAGCAATGACATGGAGCAGCTTTAATGCCAAATTTAGCCAGTCAAGTAAGTATATTTGCATCATAAGCCTAACTCCAAAACCACTTTAATGTCACCTAAAGAAACCTCTTCACACTGCTCAATCGTATCGAGCTCTTCATTATATTTTCTGTCTATGACAATAAATTGTGAATTGTCATTCATACTGATAAGAGGAAAATGCCAAACACCCCGTGAATAACTTATCCCTTGATCACCGTTAGTTATAAAAGCTTTAAGTTTTTCAATTGATGGCTTCTCTGCAGGAGGCGCTACTACCACTAAAAATGGTGATGAATGCCTTGGTATAAAGGTTTGACTGAAAAAAGGATGCTTCTCTAACATTGAGATATGAAGAGGAAATTGTCTGCTTTTAGCTACAAAGATATGAACACTTGTATGACCTTGCTCTTCATTTGTATCCAATAAAGCAACATCAGAGTATTTACTAGCAAAGCCATTATTGATTGTTTTTGATTCTTTATTATGGATGGATACAACCTCACCAAAATCAGCAAAATTGTATTCAGTCAACTTTTCAGGAATAAGTGTAATATTTTTCATATCTAAATAAATTTACCAATAAACTTCAAACGAGCAATCCCGCCATCAGGATAAATATCAATTCGAACATGGCTAAAGGGCTCATTATGCAATATGTCGTTTTTTTCAAAAGTGTGGATTTGATTCATGCCCAGTTTTTGTTGGTCTAACAGTTTTTTCCAAGACATACTGTCTTCTAGAATGACCGATTCCTCTACATCAGAAATATGTGCAGTAGAAATAGAGAATTTATGGGGAAAGTTACCCTTGAAATGTTTTGTATCTACAATGATTTTATCAACCTGAGCAGGCTTTGAGAGCGCTAGAACTCCCCAATCATTTCCCGGTTCTCTTCTTCTTCTAGTTTCCCAGCCATCAGCCATACTCAATGGCTCATGCTTCTCTAATATATTACTCAATCTGCCAAAATGCTCATCATTTGCGTAAATAGCTCTAGCACCATTCTCTTTAGAAAGAACATTAACACCATCAAAACTAGGATCTCTTTTTTCTTCCCAAAATTCACCATAAGCCCTAAACCTGGCAATACCTCCATCTGGGTGAAGTGTAATTTTTAAATGTGTAATTGGATTATTCACAGGGCATTCAAAACGATTGTGCGAGTCCCCCATAATTTCTTTTTTGCCAAGAAGATCAAACCATTCTGAAACTGCACTACCGTCAACAACTAAATCGTCTGTCGTGCCTCCAGGGACTGAGCAGCCCTGAATTGAGATGCCAGGAGCAAAATTTCCAGTAAAGTGGGTTGTATCGATATTAAAACTATGGATAGATGCTTTCTTACCTAAACGAATAAAGCAAAAATCATTCTTTCCATCTCTTCTGCGTCGGCTCTCCCATCCATCCATCCATTTTCCATTGTCATCATATTTACCTTCAACCCAGACTGGATTACTAGATTGAAGCATTCGAGAAGAGTCAGCAAAGAACTCATCACTACAATAAATTACCTTAGTTCCATTATCAGAACAAGCAACATCAATGAGCTTATTGTTTTCCATAAATCTCCTTAATTCTAAGCCAGGCTATCTTGTTAATTTGTTCCAAAGCATTAGCTCTTTCTTCCTCTTTAGAATTATTTTTCCGCATCATAAAGCTTGAAATAATTTCTGATTTATTTTTCTCTTTTACAGCCATTATGAATGGAAAGCTAAACTTTGAAAAATACTCTTCATTAAGCTTTTCAAAAAGCTTAATTTCGTCATCAGTACAATCATTTAATCCTGCTGATTTTTGTTCAGTTGTTGAGAAATCTGTTAACTCATTATTTTGAGCCTTTTTTCCCGCCAACATTGGATGAGCAGTAATTAAATTATTTTGCATATCAGTATCTGATGCAAGCATAATTTCACAAAGTAATTTGTGGAATGTTTCTAAGTTGTCGTACTTTTCATCTGTTATTACCTTCTCTATAGATTGCTCTACAAACCATGGCGAGTGTTCATATAAATTTTTAAAAACATCTAAAAACTTATCTGTCGATTGTTTTGCTAATTCATGAGGTAACTTCATATCTTTAAATCTAAAAATTCTTATACCAATGATCTGCTATCTCCCTTCTAGAGCAGAACCAAACATCATTAAAAGTTGATACATATTCAAGAAATTTTCTCATAGCCATAATCCTGCCAGGTCTTCCTAAAATTCGAGCATGCATGCCCACTGACATCATTTTTGGGGCTACCTCTCCCTCTAGATACAAGGCATCAAAACTGTCCTTGAGATAATTAAAAAATTGGTCTCCCGAATTAAATCCTTGTGGGGATGCAAAGCGCATGTCATTGACATCTAAAGTGTAAGGAATAACAAGGTGCTTTTTATCAGTCTCAAAATCATTAGCCCAATAAGGCAAATCATCATCGTATGCATCACTGTCATATAAAAAGCCGCCCTCTTCAATAACGAGTTTTCTGGTATTTGGACTGTTTCTTCCGGTATACCACCCCTCAGGTCGCTTACCTAAAAATTCTGTCATGATTGCTATGCAGTCTTGCATATGTTCACGTTCAACACTTTCTTCAACAAATTGATAATCTATCCATCTAAAGCCATGGGCACAAATATCATAATCATGCTCAGCAAGATAATCAGCTAGCTCTCTATTTCTGGCAATCGCAAGTCCGACAGCAAAAATAGTAATTGGAATATCAAATTCCTTGAAAAGCCTAAGTATTCTCCAAACCCCAACCCTAGAACCATATTCGTAGATTGACTCCATACTCATATGTCTTGCACCTTCATATGCCTTAGCACCAATTATTTCAGAAAGAAATGTTTCAGAAGCATGGTCTCCATGAAGAATAGAGTTCTCCCCACCTTCCTCGTAATTCAAAACAAATTGAACTGCAACCCTTGCTTTGTTTGGCCAGTTTGGATGAACTGAGTCTTTTCCATAACCAGTCATATTGCGAGGATAGCTACTTAAACTTTGGGAGACTTTCTTATTCATGATTTTTAGCTAAATATGTTGCTGTAACTTCTGTTTCTAATAGTTTTTTTAAAATCAAGTGACTTGACGCAGTTATCTAGATGTTTTTTAATTGATCTAGAGGCTCTATTCAAGTCATTACTTTTAATTGCCTGAATGAGATCACTATGCTCTGCATAAGAGCAAAAGCTAGATTCTGGATTCGAGTAAACTGATGCTGCAAGAGTGCTTAATGGAATTAGAGGCTTAAGGCTCTCCACTATATATTTGTTTCCACATAACTCTGCCAGAGTTAGATGAAAGTCGCATGATAGTTTTGTATGCTCATCATTTTGAGAAGTGTTGTGCAGGCGTTTCTCTTCAGAAATCAAATCATCTATTGCAGAGAGATCTAAATTTTGACTCTGGTGCTTATTAACCAGTATTGTAATGACAGCGTTTTCAATAGCCTGCCTCGCTTCATAAATCTGAGTCGTCTCTTCTTTAGTTGGGCAAGCCACCCTGACTCCTTGGTTCTTCTTATGTTGCAGCAGGCCTGAATCAACTAGCTTATCAAATCCCTGTCTAACAACTGAGCGACTGTAGCCAAACTCTTCCTGCAAAGATATTTCTGAAAGTCTTACACCAGGCTTTAGGCGATTCTTTAGAATTGCTTCAAAAACTAGGTCAACCACCTCATCAGAATTTTTATGAATTTCAGTATTCATTAACTCAGCCTTAATCATTTAATCTAAAGCTTTTATTATATGCCTAAATTTGTTGACAATTATTGTAAACAATCATTATTTATTATAAAAATATTACAGAAAAAAAACACCCAACTTAATTTAAGGATGCCAATTTAGAAAGATTGAAAAATATATCGATTTTTTTTTGACAAAGACCATTTTCAAGAATAGAATATTCATAACTCGGGAATTTAATTTCTATATACTTTTAAGAACAAAACTTGAGTTAATACTAAAGATATTTTGACTGTCTTTTTTTTAATGACGGTTTTTTTCTATTAAAAATTAAGATTAATAACTAAGGAGAGTACACAATGAAAAACATGAAACGTTCACATTTTAGTGGATTGCTCAAAAAAACTGGCTTAGCGGTTATTGCTTCTACGTTTCTTTTAGCAGCACCAATTGCTCAAGCTGATGGTCATGTCAAGCCAGCAGTCGTTTATGACACTGCCGGAAAAAATGACAAGTCATTCAACGAGGCTGTTTATGTAAACGGTGTAATGAAGTTTATGAATGACACTGGTATTGCGGTTACAGAATTAGAGCCAACTAACGAGGCAATGATGGAGCAAAGCCTTAAGAAGTTTGCTCAGCGTGGCTATTCACCAGTTATTGCAGTGGGATTCACTATGGCTAATGCAGTTGCAGCAGCTGCAGCTGAATATCCAGACACTCAGTTCACTATTATCGATGGTGTAGTTGATGCTCCAAATGTTCAAAACGTCATCTTTAAAGAGCATGAAGGCTCTTTCCTAGTGGGAGTTATGGCAGCTATGGCGTCAAACTCTGGGACTGTAGGTTTTGTTGGTGGAATGGATATTCCATTAATTAGTCGTTTCGAATGCGGCTACAAGCAAGGTGTTGCACATGCTGATAGCTCTATGAATGTTCTAGCCCAGATGACAGGATCAACTCCTGCAGCTTGGGGCAACCCAACTAAGGGTGGTGAAATAACTCGTAGCCAAGTTGAAAATGGTGCTGACGTAGTTTATGCTGCTGCTGGTGGAACTGGAATCGGTGTATACCAAACAGCTGCAGATATGGGTGTGTTAGCAATTGGTGTAGACTCAAACCAGAACTACATGCAACCAGGAACTATGCTGACTTCAATGTACAAGAAAGTTGGTTTAGCTGCATATGAAAGCTTTGCTGCTGCTGTTGATGGAACATGGTCAGGTGGCTTTAAAGTAAATGGAGTAGCTGAAGATGGTGTTGGTGCCGCAATGGACGAGTACAACGCTGATCTGGTTTCTTCTGACATGCTTGCCGCTGTAGATGCAGCAAGAGCTGGAATTATCGATGGCTCTATTGTTGTTCATGACTACATGTCTGATAATAGCTGCCCTTTATAACAAGCAGTTCTTTTTAGATTAAAACATCCGGCTCTAGGGCCGGATGTTTTTTTTTAACTTTTATATATAAAAGTTTCAAATCTATATAACTATAATAAATCTATTTCTTGGTTAAAATAAGTAGCTATGACTGAGTCGAACATTGCCATTGAGCTAATCAATGTTGATAAACATTTTGGTGCTGTGCACGCTAATGACAAGGTCAATCTGAGTGTCCAAACTGGAACAATTCATGGAATTGTTGGTGAGAATGGTGCCGGTAAGTCAACGCTAATGAGTATCTTGTATGGCTTTTATCAGGCAGACTCTGGACAAATTAAAGTTTTCAATAAAGACTTCAGAGCAATAAGTTCAAAACAATCCATTGAGGCAGGTATTGGAATGGTCCATCAACACTTTATGTTGGTAGATAACTTTACGGTCCTTGAGAATGTTGTTCTTGGGAGTGAAGGTGGCGCATTGATTTCTGAAAGCCTTGCCAATGCAAGAATTGAACTCACTAGACTTGCAAAAGAATATGGTCTAGAGGTCGATCTAGATGTTGCTATTGAAGACCTTTCAGTGGGCATGCAACAAAGAGTAGAGATCTTAAAGGGACTTTATAAAGGCGCTAAAGTTTTAATTCTTGACGAACCCACTGGAGTGCTAACGCCTCAAGAATCAGACGAACTGTTTCGTATATTTGAGGCACTCAAAAAGCAAGGCGTAACAATTATTTTGATTACTCATAAGCTTCGTGAAATCATGAGCATAACCGACAATGTTTCAGTAATGCGTGCTGGCAAAATGGTTGCTCACAGGGAGACAAGTAAAACCAATCCAGAAGAGCTAGCAGAACTCATGATTGGAAGAAAAGTTCTACTCAACATTAAAAAATCTAAAGCAAAGTCTGGAAGCCCTGCTCTGATTGCGAAAAACCTTGAAATAATGAATGAACAAGGCTTAAAGAGAGTTTCAGATGTCAGTTTTGAAGCTCGCTCAGGAGAAATCTTGGGAATTGCTGGTGTGACTGGAAATGGTCAAGGAACTCTTTTAAAAGCCTTGGCTGGAATACTTCCAATTTCAAAAGGCTCAATTGAGATAATGGGCGAAACGATTACCTCTAACAACACTTTAAATCCCGAGCAATTAAGAAACCTAGGCGTTGCCCATGTCCCTGAAGACAGACAAAGAATGGGAATGATCTCAGAATTTACTGCCAGTGAAACTGCATTATTAGGTTATCACAATGACAAAACAATCAACCAAGGGGTTTGGCTAAAGCGTGCTTCTGTGAAAGCTAACTGCGAATCAATGATGGAAGCATTTGATGTCCGTCCAAGCAACCCCAACCTGATGTCTTCGAATTTTTCAGGTGGTAATCAGCAGAAACTTATTTTAGCTAGAGAGTTTGAGAGAGACCCAGACCTTCTCATTATTGGCCAGCCTACCCGAGGTGTCGATATTGGTGCAATCGAGTTTATTAGAAAAAGAATTATTGAGATGAGAGATGCTGGCAAAGCGATCATTTTAATCTCAGTTGAACTAGAAGAGATAATGTCATTAAGTGACCGGATTGTTGTAATGTGTGACGGTGAAATTACAGGAACAGTAAACGGATCAGAAGCAGATGAGGCGACACTGGGAATGATGATGGCTAATGCGCTTGAATCTGAAGATTCATTAAAGGGAGCCAAAGTATGACTCGTGAGAGACGCTTATCATGGATTAACGGATTATTGTTACCCTTCCTCAATGTTTTAACCGCATTTATTGCGACGGCTATTGTATTTATTCTAATTGGTGTAGATCCTATTGAGGCAACAAAAATCTTAATTTATGGTGCACTCGGATATGATGAGGGTTTAGGCTACACGCTTTATTATGCAACCAACTTTGTATTTACTGG
Source organism: uncultured Gammaproteobacteria bacterium (assembly GCA_902509905.1). Classification (GTDB taxonomy): domain Bacteria; phylum Pseudomonadota; class Gammaproteobacteria; order PS1; family Pseudothioglobaceae; genus Pseudothioglobus. Next base: position 36,773 of record CABWZI010000004.1, read on the forward strand.
TTTAGCTGTAGCGGTTGCCTTTCATGCTGGATTATTTAATATTGGTGGTGAAGGTCAGGCATATGTTGGCGGCCTAGGCACTGCTATAGTTGCGTTATACTTAAATCCTGCATTAAGTGCATGGATAGTTATCCCTCTAGCAATTTCTGGAGGGCTTCTCTTTGGCGCTCTATGGGCTATTATTCCTGCCTATTTGCAGGCTTATAGAGGAAGCCATATTGTTATAACAACGATTATGTTCAACTTTTTAGCCTCTGCATTGATGGTTTATGTCTTAGTCAATGTTTTAAGAGAAGTTGGTGAAATGTCTCCAGAAAGTGCAGATTTTATCAAAGCCTCTTGGCTGCCTTTTGTCCATGATGTTTTTGCTAGTTTTGGCTATAAGATTGCAAAATCACCACTTAATTTATCTATCCTTGTGGCACTATTTTTCTCAGGATTAGTTTGGTTTTTTCTTTGGCATACTCGCTGGGGCTATGCTATTCGAGCGGTTGGAAAAAGTAACGATGCTGCTGTCTATGGTGGAATCAACCCAAAAAAGATTATTATTGTCACCATGTGTATTTCTGGTGCTTTAGCAGGTCTGGTAGGAATCAATGAACTTATGGGCGTTCAGCACCGCCTATTCCTCAATTTTAATTATGGCTATGGTTTTGGTGGTATTGCTGTAGCTCTGATGGGTCGTAATCATCCCGTTGGAATTCTGATTGCGGCCTTTCTCTTTGGAATCCTGTATCAAGGGGGTGCAGAGCTAGACTTTGAACTTCAGAATGTCTCTAGGGATATTGTTGTTGTTATGCAGGGACTTGTTATTCTATTTTGTGGTGGCCTTGAGTACTTGTACAGGCCAATTTTAATTCGCTTTTTAGCTCCAATTGAGGCAACAGAATGAGTGATATCTTTTTAAGTACGGTATTAACCTTAGATGCTTCTGTTCGCGTCTGTGTCCCTCTCATTTTCGCTTCAATGGCAGGACTATTTGCAGAACGCTCTGGAGTAGTCGATATTGGACTAGAAGGTAAATTACTTATGTCAGCATTTATTGCTGCAAGTGCCGCAGTAGTATTTGGCTCACCATGGATTGGGCTACTGGCAGGAATCATTGCCTCTTCAGTGCTAGCCATGGTTCATGGCTTCGCATCGATTACTTATAAAGGTAATCAGATTGTCAGTGGCGTTGCTATAAATATCTTGGCAGCTGGACTGACCATGATTCTTAGTCTTGCCTGGTTCAAAAAGGCTGGAATTACTCCTACTTTAAATAATGACCAAAGATTCCTTTCGATTGATTTGCCTGGCCTTGATCTTATCGACCATGTTCCAATTTTAGGAGTTATCTATAGGGAGCTAATCAGCGGTCATAACATCTTGGTATACCTTGCTTTTGTCATTGTCCCAATGGTATGGTGGGTAGTCTTTAAAACTCGTTTTGGTCTTCGACTTAGAGCTGTAGGAGAGAATCCAAAAGCGGTGGATACGGCTGGAATCTCTGTTGAGTCTCTTCGCTATAAAGCCCTTTTAATTGGTGGAATATTGTGTGGTATAGGTGGTGTGTATCTCTCTACTGCATACAACGCTCAGTTTGTTAAAGATATGACTGCTGGAAGCGGATTCATTGCTCTTGCAGCTCTTATTTTTGGAAAGTGGCATCCCTACAAGGTCCTTGCAGCATGCTTCTTATTTGCTTTTTTAGACGCTATCTCGATTAGACTTCAGGGCATAGTTATTCCGGGTGTTGGGGAAATTCCTGTCCAGCTTATCGAAGCTACACCTTATATTCTTACCATTATTCTTTTGGCTGGGTTTATTGGCAAAGCCGTCCCGCCTAAAGCCTCAGCACAGCCTTATATTAAGGAGTTATAGAATGACTGAAGACAGCCATATACAATTAACCAAAGAAGCAATGAGTAAGGCCTATGTTCCCTATTCAAAGTATCCTGTTGGGGTATTAATTATTACCGACAAGGGTAGTGAATATAGTGGCTGCAATGTTGAAAACGCTAGCTATCCCCTTGGTAACTGCGCTGAAGCTTCTGCAATCGCATCTATGGTTATGGGAGGTGAACATAAAATTAACAAAATCTATGTCATGACCAAAAACGATGAAGGAGGAATTCCTTGTGGTGGATGTAGGCAAAGAATAAGAGAGTTTTCTGATGCATCTACCGAGGTCATAATGTGCTCGACAGAAGGCATTAAGAATCGTATGCATTTATCCGATCTTCTTCCGCAATCATTCGGACCGGAGCACCTGTAATGACCCAAGTGCAAGAATGTGTTGAGATTATTAATCAACACGTCAAAGGCTTTAAGCCAAAAATTGGACTCATTCTTGGCTCAGGTCTTGGTCAATTTTGTGACAACATCAATATAAAAAGCACTCTAAATTTTACTTCTTTGCCTGGGTTTCCAGTTGCAGGAGTCGGTGGTCATGCGGGAAAACTATTGTTTGGTGAGGTTCAAGGTACTAGTGTTGTTGTTATGCAAGGAAGGGCTCATTACTATGAGCATGGTAAGGCAGATATTATGGCTGTTGCTATTGAGGTATTGAATGCGATAGGCTGCGAAAGTTTAGTTTTAACAAATGCTGCTGGAAGCACTTTAGAAAAGGCATCTCCAGGAAGCGTCATGCTCATTACAGATCATATTAATATGACAGGGGTTTCCCCTTTATTTGGAGCTGATGGTAACGAGCGATTCGTCAACATGGTCAACGCTTACGACCCAAAACTAAGCAATGACATGAGGATTGCTGCAAAGGCTAATAATATCAATTTATTTGAGGGTGTCTATGCTTGGTTCAGTGGCCCACAGTTTGAAACGCCTGCTGAAATAAGGGCGGTAAAAATGCTTGGGGCTGACGCTGTTGGAATGTCAACTGTTCCAGAGGTCATTCTAGCTCGCCACCAAGGCATTCAACTTTGTGCGCTCTCAGTCATTACAAATTATGCCGCGGGAATGAGTGAAAGCGATATTAGTCATGAACAGACTATTGCTTTTGCAAGTAAAGCAGCAGATACTGTAGAGAAATTATTAAATTCTTACCTAAAAAACCAGTAAGATCAATTGGTTAGGAATATTATGAATACAAATAAAAATTCAACAAAAAACGAAGCATTACAAGAAGACAAGAAAATTCTTAATCTTGTTGAATCTGATGAGATAGAAACCACTCATAGTGATTTAAGAAATCCTGGGATAGACTTTAGTCTTGATCTGATTTCGAGCATATCTGTAAACCGAAGCGCTGTGGAGAGAAGATGTGCAAATTATGGCCCTAGACGAAGCATCAAAAAAGAGAATCAAGCTGCATGGTTATTAAAAGCTATTACTTTAATGGACTTAACCACTTTATCTGGTGACGATACAGTCGCACGAGTAAGAAGACTTTGCAGCAAGGCAAGGCAACCTATCAGCATTAATCTTGAGAAAGAATTGGGCATTGAATCTTTAAATCTAAGTGTTGCTGCTGTGTGTGTTTATCATGACATGCTAGATGCTGCTAAACAAGCCATTAAAGGCTCCTCAATAAATCTTGCTGCTGTATCTACAGGCTTCCCTGCTGGACTCTCCCCGCTTCCACTGAGACTTCAAGAAATAGAATATTCTGTCAATGAAGGAGCCAATGAAATCGATATAGTGATCAGTAGAAGGCATGTTTTAGAGGGCAATTGGAAGGCACTTTATGAAGAAGTCAAGATGTTTCGTGAACAATGTGGCGATGCCCACATGAAAACTATCTTGGCGACTGGAGAATTAGGGAACCTTACAAATATTGCAAAAGCTTCCCAAATTTGTATGATGGCTGGTGCTGATTTTATTAAGACATCGACTGGCAAAGAGTCAGTCAACGCCACCCTTCCTGTAAGTCTTGTCATGGTTAGAATGATTAGAGATTATTATATTAAAACTGGTATTTCAGTTGGTTTTAAGGCTGCAGGTGGCATCAGTGATACTAAGACAGCACTTTTATATATGACTATGATTAAAGAAGAGTTAGGTCGTCGATGGTTAGAGCCTGATTTGTTTAGATTTGGTGCATCGAGTCTTCTTGGTGATATTGAGCGTCAATTAGATCACTACTCAACTGGCTTCTACTCATCATCGTATCGTCACCCATTAGCATAGGATTTAATTATGACAATTCTAAAATCTTTTGATAGTCTTGAATATAGCGAAGCATTTGAAAGCAGCAAAGAGGCCCATGCGTGGTTAGAAAAAAATAATCGAAGATTTGGTCAGCTCATTAATGGTCAATTTGTTTCAAATAATAAATCAGACTTGATCGCCACTCTTGACCCCTCAAATGGAGAGCTTTTAGCTAACATTGAAATTGCCAACTCTAAACAATTAGATTCTGCTGTTTCTGCCGCCAGAAAAGCGCAGCCTGCTTGGGAAAATCTTGGAGGTCATAAGAGAGCTAAAGTTCTTTATGCGCTCGCGCGATTAATCCAAAAACACTCAAGACTTATAGCCGTCCTTGAGTCTCTAGACAATGGGAAACCAATTAGGGAAAGTAGAGACATCGATATACCTCTGGCGATTAGGCATTTTTATTACCATGCAGGCTGGTCACAGCTACAAGCAAAAGAGTTCTCAAGTTATAAAGCCATTGGTGTTGTGGCACAAATTGTTCCCTGGAACTTCCCACTCTTGATGCTTTCTTGGAAGATTGCACCAGCACTTGCCATGGGAAATACTATTGTCTTTAAAGCAGCTGAACAAACGCCATTGACCGCTATGTTTTTTGCTCAACTCTGTGAAGAAGCAGGCCTTCCACCCGGGGTCATTAATATGATTAATGGGGATGGCGCAATTGGTGCTGAGCTTGCAGCACACATTGGCGTTGACAAAGTTGCATTTACTGGCTCAACAGCTGTTGGAAGATCAATCAGGGAGAGCACTGCGGGACAAGGAAAAAAACTAACACTTGAGCTTGGAGGTAAGTCCGCATTTATTGTATTTGAAGATGCTGATCTTGATGCTGCTGTTGAAGGATTAGTTGACTCAATCTGGTTTAATCAGGGTGAGGTCTGCTGCGCCGGATCCAGATTATTAGTGCAAGCTGATGTCGCAGATGAGCTTCACCAAAAGATTAAAAGAAGAATAAAAACACTTCGACTTGGATCGTCACTTGACAAATCAACGGACATAGGGAGTCTCGTTAGTAAAACTCAATTTCAAAGAGTTAGCGAAATGGTTGATGGTGGACTTATCCATGGTGGAGAGCTCTATCAGGCCTGTGATCTTGACTCAGAAAAGAATTACTATCCACCAACGCTCATCACTGAGGTCGATTCAAGTCATCCGCTTGTTCAAGAGGAAATTTTTGGACCAGTTCTGGTTTCAATGACTTTTAGAACTCAATCTGAAGCCATTGAGTTGGCCAATAATAGTCGATATGGACTCGCTGCAAGCATATGGAGTGAAAATATTAATCGCGCTATGGATGTAGCGCCAAAAGTCAAAGCTGGAGTCGTCTGGATAAATTGCCACAATCAATTTGATGCTTCTTGCGGCTTTGGTGGTATTAAAGAGTCCGGCTTTGGAAGAGAAGGCGGCAAAGAGGGTTTATATGAGTACCTCAAACCTGAAGGACTTCAAACATCAACTAAGCCCCCTACTTCATCAGCTTCATCTAAAGAAGAAGCGATAGATCGCACTCTCAAGTTTTATATTGGTGGAAAACAAGTCAGACCAGATGGTGGCCATAGCATTGCAACTTTCAATGCAGATGGTTCACTCGCCGCTTATGTTGGCTCTGGAAACAGAAAAGACATTAGAAACGCTATTAGTGCTGCCTCAAAGGCATCATCATGGGGATTACTTAGTGGTCATGGAAAAGCTCAGATAATTTATTTTATTGCTGAGAATTTATCAATACGAGAGTCAGAATGGGTTGATCGTCTCATCAATCTTTGTGGAATCACTAAGAAACAAGCAAAAGCTGAGTTCGATGAAAGTATCAGTCGATTATTTAGTTATGCCGCCTGGGCTGATAAATACGACGGCGCTGTTCATAGTGCTCCATATAGAGGCGTCACCATGGCTCTACCAGAGCCTGTAGGTATTCTTGCTCAAATTGCGCCAGAGCATTCGCCACTTCTTTCAACAATTTCATTAATTGCTCCTGCAATTGCTATGGGCAATCGCGTTGTATTTGTTCCCAGCCAAAAATTTGCTAGTGTTGCTTTAGAGCTTGTCCAAACCTTTGAAACTTCAGATATTCCAGCTGGCGTTATCAATATTGTTAGTGGTAACAAACAAGATCTCGCTGAACAACTTGCAGGTCATGCTGATGCTAACGCAATGTGGTGCTGGGCTGACCAAAATGTAATTGCCTCAGTGGAATCTATCAGCGCTCAGGATTTAAAGCGTTTATGGGTCAATGAGGATTTGGATAGAAACTGGATTGACCCAATGCAAGGTGAGGGTCTGGAATTCCTAAGAAATGCTACAGAAATTAAAAACATTTGGACTCCTTATGGAGACTAGTCAAGGATGAGTGAGCTATTTTTACCTCAAGAACTCATCAGAAAAAAACGTGACGGAATTTCGTTGAGTGACCCTGAAATTGGATACATGGTTCAAGGCATCACTGACGGAAGCTTAACGGATGCTCAACTAGGAGCCTTCGCTATGGCTGTCTTCAAATGCGGCATGAGTATGGATGAAAGGGTTAACTTAACTAGGCATATGATGAACTCTGGAGATACCTTAAACTGGGATCAGCTCAATCTAAATGGCCCTGTAGTAGACAAGCATTCAACTGGCGGAGTCGGGGATAAAATTAGTTTAATGTTGGCGCCAATTGTGGCCTCTTGTGGAGGCTATGTACCCATGATTTCAGGGCGTGGACTGGGTCACACAGGAGGGACTCTCGATAAACTTGAGAGCATTCCTGGATATGATGGGACGCCTGACAACTCAACTTTTCAGTCTCTCGTTAAGCAAGTGGGATGTGCAATTATTGGGCAAACGGCAAACCTAGCTCCTGCAGACCAGCGCTTCTATGCAACACGAGATGTTACTGCTACCGTAGAGTCTATTGATTTAATTACTGCTTCGATTTTATCTAAGAAGCTAGCATCAGGCCTTGATGCTCTTGTCATGGATATTAAAACAGGTAATGGTGCCTTCGCTGCTAATTACAAAATGGCTCAAGAGTTGGCACAAAGTATTGCCAATGTTTCGAGTAATTCTGGAGTTCCAACAAGTTGTTTAATAACCGACATGGACCAGGTTCTAGGACACAGTGTTGGCAATGCAATCGAAGTGATTGAGTGTATTGACTTCTTAAAAGATCCTCACAATGCTGATCAAAGACTTTTAGAGCTAACTCTTGAATTATCCGCCTATATGCTTCAGCTGAGCGGATTGGAGTCAGATTTAGATAGCGCTAGAAATAAATCCAAAATCGCATTAGAGTCTGGAGAAGCCGCAACAATATTTGGAAAAATGATTGCTGAGCTTGGAGGCCCAGTTGATTTGATTGAAATTCCAGAAAAACACTTAAAACCAATGCCTGTGGTTGCATCTATTCAGTCAAATGCATCTGGATACGTCACTGAAGTCGATGCCAGAGCAATCGGACTTAGCATGATTCATTTAAAGGCCGGCAGAACAAAATCTAGTGACCCTATTGATCATGGTGTTGGTCTCAGTGAAATAGTCAGCAAAGGGCAATGGTTAGATAAAGGAGAGCCCATTGCGATGGCGCATTGTCGTGATCAAAAACAACTCGATTTTCTGCAATCTCAGATTCCTAAACTCATTCATTTCAATCAAAAAAAACCTAGTGTTACAAATTTAATCAAAGAAGTACTCACCTCAAATGAAGGTCTAAACTGATGAAAAGAGCAATCATTTTAGTTCTAGATTCTCTTGGACTTGGTTCCAGTGATGATGCCCACCTCTATGGGGATCAAGGATCAGATACGTTTGGACATATTATTGAAGCGTGTGATTCAGGTAAAGCCAATAATTCAGATCGAAGTGGGCCTCTCAAAATTCCTAACCTATTAAGGTGGGGGCTTGGTGAGGCCGCCATTGAAAGCCGAGGAAGCTCTCTTCCAATTGAGAGAGTTAAGCCAGAAGGAGCGTTCGGCTTCGCCAAAGAAGTTAGTGCTGGAAAAGACACTCCTAGTGGGCACTGGGAAATCTGTGGTCTACCAGTCCCATTTGAATGGGGAACCTTTCCAAAAATTGACAATTGCTTTCCAAGGAGTCTGATTGATGAGCTATTGACACAAGGAAATATTCCAGGAACGCTTGCAAATAAACACGCCTCAGGAACTCAAGTGATTGAAGAGTTTGGAGATAAGCATATCCAATCTGGATTCCCAATATGTTATACCTCAGCAGACTCTGTCTTTCAAATTGCGGCTCATGAAGAGCACTTCGGCCTCGAGAGACTTTACGAGCTCTGTAAAGTTGCCAAAACTCTAGTCGACCCATTAAATATAACAAGAGTTATCGCAAGACCTTTTGTCGGTAACTCTAAAGATGGCTTTAAAAGAACCTCAAACCGCAAGGATTTAACAACGCCTCCAAATGACTTCACTCTGCTAGATCAAATTCAGGAGGCCAATGGACAAGTTATTTCAGTGGGCAAAATCGGTGATATTTTTTCGAATCAAGGCGTTTCTTATACTGTTAAAGCTTCTAACAATATGGGTTTAGTTGACCAACTAATTCATGAAATGGATAAAGTTAAGGATGGCTTAATTTTTGTAAACCTTGTTGACTTTGATACACATTATGGTCATCGAAGGGATGTCCCTGGCTACGCATTAGCGCTTGAAGAATTTGATAAGCGTATTCCAGAAATCGAATCCAAGCTTATTGATGATGATCTTGTCCTCATTACAGCTGATCATGGTTGCGATCCAACTTGGCCTGGGAGTGATCATACTCGTGAGCACGTCCCTGTAGTCTTTTATGGAAAGTCCATTCAAGCCCAAAATCTAGGCAAAAGAGAGACTTTTGCTGATATGGGACAAACTATTGCTCAGCACCTCAAGATAAAGCCCCTTGCCAATGGCAAGGCGTGCGAGCTAAATTAAATGCAAGACCAAGTCTACAGAGTTCCAAAAGTAGAGCTTCACAGTCACCTTGAAGGCACCATCAAGCCTTCGCTTGCCCAAGCGATTGCAAAGCGTAACGCTGTCTCCTTAGATAAAAATCTTTTTCTTGCTAATGGTAGTTACGCATGGAGTGATTTCCCTAGTTTTTTGACGGCCTATGATAACGTTAGCTCTTGCTTAAGATCGGGCAAAGATTATGCGGACATTACCTATGAATACCTCAAAGACTGTGCAAAAGACAACGTAGTTTATGCAGAAACCTTTATCTCTCCAGACCATGCTGCAGAATGCGGTATCAGTTACGATGATATGATTTCAGGCATTACCAACGGAATAAATGATGCCGAACGTGATTTTGGAATCATTGGTCGCATTATCGTTACCTGCGTCAGGCACTTAGGACCTAAACAAGGCTTCAATGTTGTTCAAACCATGGTTCAAAACCCTCACCCCTATGTTGTCGGCTTTGGAATGGGAGGCGATGAAAACGCATATACATTAGAGGAGTTTGCGGAAGTCTATAAGATTGCTGAAAAGGCAGGTTACTCCTGTACAGTTCACGCTGGAGAGATCTGTGGACCTGAAAGCGTTTGGGACGCAATCAATTACCTGCCTGTAAGTAGGATTGGTCACGGTGTGAATTGTATTAATGACGAAAAACTAATGAATAAGCTTGTTGAACAAAATATCCATCTAGAGATTTGTCCAGGAAGCAATTTATCGCTATCCATTTTTTCTGATTGGGACACCCACCCTCTTCCATCAATAATGGAAAAGGGTATAAGTATTAGTCTTAATTCTGACGACCCTCCATTTTTTAATACCACTGTTGGCCAAGAATATTATGACAGTGCTAAACACTTTAACTTAGATATTGAAAAGCTAAAGCAGATTTCGCTCATGGCTATGGAGGCCTCGTTTGCTGACTCTGAAATTAAATCTAGGTTGTTAGAAGAAATTCAGAAATTTAAAAGCTAAAAACCCTTTAAAATTTAAGTATTAAATTTCGGAACCCTTCTATGTCAATTGCAAAAAAATATATCACCGCTGATGAACTTCTTCATGACTCATATAAATTAGGAGTTCAAATTCACAATAGTGGCTTCAAACCTGACTTTATTGTTGGCGTTTGGAGGGGAGGAACACCAGTTGGAATAGCCATTCAGGAAATACTAGCATACCTAGGAAATGACTCTGATCATATCGCTATTCGCACCTCATCATATTACGGCATTAATCAGCAATCCAAAGAGGTTAGAGTTCACGGCATAGACTATCTTATCAGCCACATGAATGCTGAAGATAAATTACTGATAGTTGATGATGTTTTTGATTCTGGAAGAAGTATTAAAGCAATTCTTGACACACTAAAAGAAAAGTCTAGAAAGAATATTCCTCATGATATTAGAATGGCAATGCCCTGGTACAAGCCTGAAAGAAATATCATTGAAGTTGAGCCAGATTATTTTGTTCATGAGACTGATGATTGGTTAGTGTTTCCTCACGAAATGGATGGGCTCACTGAAGAGGAGATTTTTGAAAACAAAAAAGGTATGAAGGAGATTCTTTCAAAGGTTAAAAAGTAAATTAATGTTATTAACTTTTAATTAAATCCCACAGACCATAGAAAATAGCTAGCCATATCAACCCCTTGATTAGAAAAAATAAAAAAGGCACTACAATTAAAAGCCATTTATTTTTAGCGCGCTTCTTTAGGTAATTAATCATGGAAGTGGCAAGCAACACTATGGTCTTTCGATAAGCCCTTAAAATCAGGCTTTTCATTTGCACAGACCTCCTGAGCTTTATGGCACCTGGTTCTAAATACGCAGCCTGAAGGTGGATTAATTGGTGATGGTAATTCACCCTCAATCAAGATTAAATCTTTATTTTTTTCAACACTAGGGTCTGGAATCGGAACAGCAGAAATGAGCGCTTGAGTGTAAGGGTGGCTTGGTGCTTTATAAATGTCTTCACTATTCGCTAGCTCAACCATATTGCCCAGATAAAGAACCATGATTTTAGTGCTAATGTGTTTCACAACGCTTAGATCATGAGCGATGAATATTAAAGCCAAGTCCATCTCTTCCTGCAAATCCATCAACAGGTTGACGACTTGAGCCTGGATGGACACATCTAGTGCTGAGACAGGCTCATCACATATAATAAGTTTAGGTTTCAAAATTAGAGCGCGAGCAATACCAATTCTCTGGCACTGGCCTCCAGAGAACTCATGCGGATAGCGATTCATTAAATTATCTAGGAGTCCAACTTTATTCATTACATCACTCACTCTGGCTTGGACATCCGACTCTGGTGTTTTCGGGTAATGCGTCCTCAGAGGCTCTGCTATGATTTCTCCAATGTTCATTCTTGGATTGAGGCTTGCTAAAGGGTCCTGAAAAATCATTTGAATTTGTTTACGATATGGCCTTATTTCAGCGCTACTCATCCCAAGCAAGTCATTGCCAAGCCAAACAACCTCTCCAGATTCTGCGGGCACCATTTTGACAATAGCTCTTGCAAGAGTCGACTTTCCACACCCAGACTCTCCAACCACTCCAAGCGTTTCTCCAGCCTTTAAGGAGAAAGATACATCGTTCACTGCTTTGAGCTTCTTTGCCTTTGTCCATGGCATATCCCCCTCTGACCTAACATCAAAGTTAACCTTTAAGTTTTTGACTTCAAGAATTTCCTGATTACTCATGATATCTTTTCTTTAGCAACGTGACATGCCCTGAAGTGATTATCACTCACTTTTGCTAGAACGGGTGAGTCACTATTACATTTGTCTAGTGTGTAATTACATCTAGGAGCGAAAGGACAGCCCTCTGGAGCCTTCATCATATTTGGAGGGTTGCCCGGAATTGTAGTCAACCTCTCCTCAGAGTCATTAAGCCTTGGAACCGCGCTCATTAACCCCTGAGTATATGGGTGGGTTGGTGAGGAATATATGTCCTCTGTCTTACCAATTTCCATGATTTCACCGCCATACATCACTAGCATGTCATCACTGCTTCCTGCAACCACTCCAAGGTCATGAGTAATAAGAATGATTGACATCCCAAAGTCTTTCTGTAGGTCTGCCAAAAGCTTCATAATTTGCGCCTGAACTGTAACATCAAGGGCAGTTGTTGGCTCATCAGCAATGAGTAATTTAGGTCGACAAAGTAGTGACATAGCAATCATTACTCTCTGTCGCATACCTCCTGAAAATTCATGCGGATACATTCTGATACGGTTGACTGCATCCGGAATTCGAACTGCATCAAGCATACTGATAGATTGTTTTAGTGCATCTGATTTTGATAGGCCTTGGTGATGAATTAAAACTTCGGTCATCTGCTCAGAGACTCTGACATAGGGATTAAGACTTGTCATAGGGTCTTGAAAAATCATGGCTATTTTTTCCGCTCTGATTTGATTTAATTTTTCATTAGATAGGTTAAGGATCTCTTCGCCTTCAAACATGACACTGCCAGTAGCTTTGCCGTTATGATCAAGGAGTCCAGTCATTCCAAATACAGTTTGACTTTTTCCACTTCCAGACTCGCCAACAATGGCTAAAATTTTTCCTTCATCAATAGAAAAGTTAACGTTGTTCACTGCACTCACTACGCCGTCTGCGGTTTCAAATTCAACCTTTAGATTTTTAACGTCAAGCAGACTCATTTTGGACTACCTCTCCTTAGGGTCAAGCGCATCACGAAGGCCATCACCGATAAAGTAAAAACAAAAAAGACTGACGACAAAAAAAGCAAGTGGAAAGAGTAGTTGCCACTCCGTGTCATAACTAATAGTTCCTGCACCCTCTTTAATGAGAGCACCCCAGCTTGTTGAGGGCTCCTGAACTCCAAGCCCAAGGAATGAAATAAAGCTTTCAGCCAAGATTATCCCTGGAACCAGCAAGGTTGCATAAACTGCAACGATGCCTAATAAATTAGGAACAATATGCCTTGTAATAATTTTAAAATCACTGACACCAGTTACCCTAGCGGCCTCAATAAACTCTTTGTTCTTTAAGTTTAAAGTTTGACCACGAACAATCCTACTCATATCCAGCCATGACAGAAGCCCAATTCCGATAAACAACATTCCAATAGACCTTCCAAAAACCACAAGAAGAAGAATTAGAACAAACATGTAAGGTATTGACATTAGTATGTCAACGATTCGCATCATGATTTGGTCTGTTCTTCCGCCTAGATAACCAGAGGTAGCGCCATAAAGCGTCCCAACAATGACTGCAACAGTGGCCCCTAAAACTCCAACCATAAGGGATATTTGTGTCCCCTGTATCACCCTTGAGTATAGATCTCGGCCCAAGTCATCTGTCCCAAAGAAGTGACCACTTTCAATTGAAGGCATTCCAACTCTTGCAGCCGAACCCATAGCATTCCAATCAATTTGTTCATAACTCCAAACAGCAAAGTAAGGCCCAATGAAAGAGAATAAAACGATAGAAAGTAAAATAAAAAGGCTTATTGTTGCCGCTTTGTTTTGCATAAATCGCATGCGGGCATCCTTCCATAGTGAGCGACCTGCACCAGACTCAGAAAGGTTTTCTGCCATCTTTTTAATCTTGCCTTTTTTCCCTACTATCATTTGATTAATACCTTATTTTTGGATCAATCCATGCATACAACAAATCGGCAATCAAGCTAAATAGAATGGTCAAGCTGCCGACAACAATTGTAATTCCCATCATGACTGAGTAGTCTCGGTTAAATGCTGCGTTTACAAAGAAGTAGCCCATGCCACCTGTTGAGAAATAAATATCAATAAGGACTGAACCTGTAATTAGTCCCACAAACGCTGGTCCAAGGTAAGAGATAACTGGAAGAAGTGAAGGCTTTAGTACGTGTCTAAAGAAAATAACCTTCGTTGGTAAGCCTTTGGATCTAGCTGTCCTGATGTAGTTTGTATTTAAAACTTCAAGCATAGAAGACCTTGTGATACGCGCAATAGAGGCCATATAGCTGGTAGAAAGAGCTATGACTGGCATAACAAGGTACTGCCACGCTCCCCCATTCCAGCCTCCTCCTGGAAGCCAGTCAAGCCACAAAGTGAAAACAATAATCAGCAAAGGCGCCATGACGAAGTTTGGAAGCACCTGAGCACCTATAGATACGCCAACAGCAAGATAATCAATCCAAGTATTTTTTCGGATAGCTGCAATAGCGCCGAGGGGAATACCTACCCCAACCGCAACGATAAATGACCAGAATCCATACTTCAAGGTGATTGGGAAGCCATGACCTATAATCTCATTGACCGTCCTGTCGTGATATTTATAAGAAGGTCCAAAATCAAACTCAGTAATGACGCCCCATAAATAGTTAATCATTTGGCGCCATATTGGCTGATCTAAGCCATATTTAGCCTCTATGTTTGCAAGCACTTGCGCTGGTAATGGTCTCTCAGAGGTGAATGGCCCTCCAGGTGCAGCATGCATCAAGTAGAAGCTCACTGCTATAAGGATTAAGAGTGTCGGAATGGCAATTCCAATTCGCTTAATTATGTAGTTGATCATATCCGAAATTGACCAGAAAGAAATTTATTGAATTATTGTACCGTACAAACAAAAAAAAGCACCACACAATGATGTATGGTGCTTTATTTTTTTAGAACTAAATGTTACTTCGCAACTTTATATAAATTACGAGAATACCAGTTTTGTTCTACGTTGTTATATGGCCAGCCCTTGACGTTAGTCTTAAGCATGAATACACCTGCGTAGTGGTATACCGGAATCACTGGCATTTCATTTGCCAAGATTTCCTCAACGCGTGTGTAGTTAGCCGATGCATCGTCCATAGTTCTTGCATCTAACATTAATGAATCTACCTCAGCATTGCTGAATTTACCATCGTTATAACCAGATGGTGTTGTAAGTAGATCAAGGAATGTAGAAGCTTCGTTATAGTCACCACACCAAGCACCACGAGCTAGCTCAAAGTCTTGAGAGCCACGCGTCTTCAGGAATGTTTTCCACTCCTGGTTAGCTAGTGTAACTTCAGCACCAAGTACCTCTTTCCACATTTGCTGAGCAGCAATTGCAATCTTCTTATGTCCTTCTGAAGTATTGTAGATGTACTCGAAGCTCAGCGGGTTTCCTGGACCATAACCTGCGTCAGTTAAAAGCTCTTGAGCTTTCGCTTCACGGTCTGCTTGAGACATTTGACCAAAAGCTACTGGAGGAACTTCAAAACCTGCAGTTGCACCAGGCGTAAAGGTGAATGCATTAATTTGACCTGCCTGAAGAATCTTTTCAGTAATCACAGAACGATCAAGCGCGTATGCAAGTGCTTGACGAACCCTAACGTCTTTAAAGATTTCAGGACCGCTATCTGACAAGTTAAATGTCATGTAATAGTTACAAAGTCTTGGGAATGAAGTCGCTTCATCAGGGTAATCCTGCTTCAAGCGAATAAATTGACCAGAAGGAACCGTACCTTTATCAAGCTCATTGGCTAGATAACGAGTGAAGTCAACATTCTCATCATTGATTACTAGAGCAACTACCTTTTCTAAAATAGTAGCATCATCATTCCAATACATAGAGTTACGCTCGCGAACTGAACGTTCATTAGGAATGTGCTCAGTTAAAACATAAGCACCATTAGATACAATATTTCCTGGCTTAGTCCAATCATTTCCAAACGTTCTCACTCTCCATTCTGGAGTTGGGAATGTTGATGAATGAGTTGTCATTGCAGCAAAATAAGGAAGTGATGATGTTAACCTTACCTCAAGAGTATGATTATCCAAAGCAGTGACACCTAGAGTTTCTGGTGATGCATCACCTGACATAACAGCCCCTACATTCTCAAGCGCCATAATTTCAGCGAACCAAGAATAAGGTGAAGCAGTAGCAGGATCTGCAAGACGCCTCCAAGCATAAACAAAGTCGTGAGCAGTAACAGGGTTACCGTCAGACCACATTGCATTGTCACGAAGTGTAAATGTGTATACATCCTTTGCATCGTTAGTTGTATATCCAGTTGCTACACCTGGAACAAGATTACCATCAGCATCTTGATTCATTAAACCTTCAAAAAGGTCGCGAACAATGTCAGAACCAGAAACATCTTCAACAATTTGAGGGTCGACTGACGTGAATTCATCGAGCAAACTGTATGTGAATGTTTGATCATCAGCAAGAGTTTCTCCTGTTACTGGGTGAGTTGCAGCCATCACTGATGAGGATGCAAAAATCGCCAATAAGAAACCCGTAGCCAAAGATTTTGGCAAATAGTTCATATTTCTCTCCTTAATAATAAAAAATTATAAATCCACCATATTTAAATGAGGATATACAGAAGTTTATACTTTTTTTAAGAATAGAGCTAAGTTTTTCAGCAAATTACTATTGAAAACTTCATCATAAATTCATCATTTCAACACGAACAAAATCTGGACAATTAATATAATTTAATTTTGGTCTCCTAAGGCTATTGTGAGATTAGCCATAAATGATAGTAGTTTCTCTCACATCAAAGGTCCTCCTTTTCTTTGATTAACTACTACCACCCTTCTCTTAATATAAGAATCAGTGTTCAAACTTAAATAAACTTAATCTCTGTTTTTTCGAGCTCAATAATCCTTTCTTTAATCACTTCAGGTATGGATGTTTTTTTGTTTTTTTCGTAATCAAACATCACAACTTTAGCATCCCCAATAGCTACAAGCCTCTGATTATTATTACTAATCACAGCATACTTCATGGTGAAGTAATCATTAGCTATTGAGTCAACTCTTGCACCAATGACTATAGTATCTGGATATTTAAGCGGATAAATGAATTTGCACTGTGTAGATGCCAATATAGTTGAAATCCGGGACTCAGTAAACAGGTTGTCTGAATTATTTTTTTCAAAATAAGCAATGCGAGCCTTTTGAAAGTATTTGAAATATTCAACATTATTTACGTGTTGAAGAGCGTCCATATCACCCCACTCAACATGCATTTCTAATTGAAAAGCAAACTCATCTAGTAATTTATTCATGATTAAATTTTATTATAGAAATAAGATATTAATGAGTCTAAAAATAGTTCAAAATGATTTTTAAAAAAATATCTCTAAAAAATACTCGTTTATATTTAATGAAGCATTTAATTTTAGTTGAAGAGGCCAATCAGTTTGCCAAATTGAGTGAATTTAGTAAGGCTATTAGTTCTTATGAAGAGGCGATTTCAATTCAGCCAGGCTACGTAGAGGCCTACTACAATCTTGGTAACTTATATCATCAGATGGGGGAGCTTGACAAAGCAGTCAGAAACTTTAAAAAAGTTGTAGCGTTAGATCCTGATTACTCAAAAGTGCATCCTAACAAAACACTTCTAGTCATTTATTTCTTCTCAAAAGGTGAAATTAATAACGCCCTAGAAACGCTCCAAGTATGGATTAAATCAAACCCAGATGATGCTCTTTTACTCAACATGATGGGTGGCTGTTATTTGAGTCTAAGGGAATTTAAAATGTCAATTCAGAGTTATGAGAAAGCGCTTGAATTAAAACCAGATTATGCCATTCCTCAGCACATGATTAACTCATTAAAAGGACACACAAGTAAATCACCGCCTAAAGAGTATGTTAAAAATCTTTTTGATGATTACGCTGAGAGATTTAATGATTCATTAGTTCAAGGTTTGCAATACAAACTTCCCTTCATAATTATCGACCTTATTCAAAATATATCTTCAAAATCTAGATTCACAAAAACGATTGATCTAGGTTGTGGAACTGGTCTGTCTGGAAACGGATTAAGTAAGATTAGCGAACACCTTAGCGGTATTGATATTTCTGAAAATATGATTTCGAAGGCAGATGAGCTTTATGTTTATGATAATTTGTATACTGGAGATATTGTTGAGGTACTGAATGCAGTCCAAGAAAATTTTGATTTATTTGTTGCTCTAGATGTTTTAATCTATGTTGGAGATGTTGAGTCCATATTTAATACCGTTCACAAATACTCTAATCCTGAATCAATCTTTGTTTTTTCAACTGAAATACAAGAAGAAAGTGGTTACTCGCTACTATCAAGCTCAAGATATTCTCACTCTGATAGCTACATTATGAATCAAGCTTCTGAAAAATTTGTTTTGATCAAATCAAAAGATACAGTTATCAGAAAAGAGGGAAATAATTTGATTCATGGAAAAATATATTTTTTTAAGCCTGTATAGTTAATTGAACTGATAAAAAAAGGCCTTCATCTCTGAAGGCCTTTAGTTGTATGGTGGGGCGTGAGCGATTCGAACGCTCGACCAGCGGATTAAAAGTCCGATGGCTTACACCACCCATCTCAACAAGTTGAGGATGGGTGCCCTACCACACCTATTCTAACAACAATCTTAGGTTTTCATGCAATGAACTCATTATAGCAAAAAACCAGCTTTTCAAAGACAATTGCACGATTAGTGCACGAAATTTGCACGATTTTTTAAGGGGGTATGTATGCACCATGGGGGGTATCTAGTATGTATTTATAACAGTCGCACTTTTTAGGAAAGAAATAACTGTTTACCAGTTTGTTTATTACTTCATGCATCAAACGAAATTTGGTCTCTAGTCCAAGTTGACATATAATTAGTGTATGAAAAAACTACTCATACTTCTATTCTCTCTTCTGATTTCCTTTGCCTCTTATGGAGAGGAAGAAGAACTCGATTTCTCATTGGATACTTTTTGCGACCAATCACCTAAAGCACAAGTAAGAAATGGTCTTTTTTACCTTCCAAATCAAGAAGAGCCATACTCTGGTGAAAACCTTTGTGTTTATTTAAGTAATGGACAATATTATAGTAAGGGAGAAATAAAAGATGGACTTCGACATGGTTCATGGAGTTATTGGAAAGAAAATGGTCAGAACTTGAGTGATAAATTGTTTTTTGAGGATGAGATTGTTAGTGAAACTGAATATGAATATTATGAAAATGGTCAGTTACAATATAAAACAACATTCCAGGATGGAGAAATAGTTGGTGTAGCGACAAGATGGTATGAAAATGGTCAAAAATCGCAAGAAGGTATTTGTTTGGGATGTATAAATTCAGAAATAAAGTCATGGTATGAAAATGGTCAGATTCAGATGGAGACATCCTATAAAGATGGTATGCCAGATGGGAAGTTTACTTTGTGGTATGAAAATGGTCGGATGCAAGGTGTGGGATACCACAATAATCTACTTCCAGATGGAAATTGGATGACATGGTTTGAAAATGGTTTGCAGTCAGGTGAAGGAAATTTTAAAGATGGAACGGGTCAATTTATTGAGTTTTATGAAAATAATCAGAAATTACATGAAATGGTTTACCAAGATGGAATTGGAAAAGAGACTCGTTGGTATGATGATGGTCAGATATCCAGTGAAAAAAATTACAAAGACGGTAAGAATAATGGCAAATTCACTAAGTGGTATGAGAATGGTCAGCTCATGATAGAAGGAAACTATATAGACGATAAGAAGGAAGGCAAGTGGACTGAGTGGTATGAGAATGGTCAGATAGAGTTTGAGTTATTTTTTAAAAGTGGTGAAGTAATTAGTGAAAAAGCTAGAGAAGCTGAAATACTTGCACAAGAGGTTGCAAAACAAGTCAAGAAAGCTGAAGAGAAGCGAAAACTAGAAGAGCAAAAACTAGAAGAGCAAAAACTAGAAGAGCAAAAACGTAAGCCAGAAGAAGAAAAGGTAAAAGAAGCTGAAGAGAAACGAAAGCTTGAAGAAGAGAGAGCTAAATTAGCTGAAAAAGAAAAAGATGAATCCAAGAGACTTACAGAGGAAGAGCGAATCAGATTAGATGAGTTAGAGGCTGAGAGAACAGCTCAGCAGTTAGCTTTAGAAAATGAACAATACCTTCGTTTATTGACTGAAGAAGTTCTATCTGAGCAAGCTGAAGAAGAGGAAAGAAAATTAAAAATTAAAAATCAACAAGAGGCTCTTAAGATTGCTTGGATTAATAATATTGCAGCAAGAATTTATACGCACTGGCGATATCAAGGTGCAGAGGATGATTGGACTGCAGAGGTCTATGTCCTTCAAGATAGGGATGGCACAGTATTGGCTGTAGATGTTCGAAAAGCAAATGTTGGTGATAGTGCTAAAGCAAAATCATTTAAAGACTCTATAAGAAGAGCGGTTTACAAAGCATCACCACTTCCATCTGCTCCTGATGAAGCAGTATTTGATAGTGAATTAATGATTACATTTAGTGTGAATTAATACATATATGGATATCTATAATTATCTTGAAGAAAACAAAGTAGTCTGTCCTTACCCTCAAGCTTGGCAAGCTATCTTTAATCAAATTATTAAAGAAGCTGGTTTTGAAGATAAAAAATTAAATTGGAAAGAATGGTCTGAATTGGGCATGCCAAATCCACTTGTTCTTAGTAGGTGGCTATCCAGTGATAATGAAAAGAAAGCAGTCTTTCATGCACAAATTGAGTTTGCAAAAAAGCATGATGTTATTCATATTATTGAAAACTGGATAGATGAATACGATATGGATATATTCTTCACTGGAAACCATTTTGTAGAACCCGATACAAATCTTGTGGGAGATATCGGAGATTCATATAACTAAATACCTTCTTAATCACTGGCAAGGAGGTCATTCATTAGTAAAGGCTTTTTGGATAAACAGCGTTCTTATCTTTGGCGTTTTTAACCTCTTACTTGAGCAAATTAGTACGCTCAACAATCCCGCAACAATCATTACCTATGCAAGAATCTATTTACTTTTAACTTTAGCCTTTTTTTTAGTTATCTTTCCATGGCAAATTATTGGTCTAGCAAGAACTTTAATAAGATATATCAAAAGTAAAAAACAGCTCGTAACTTCATTTTTAGTTATTGTTTTTCTTCTTTGGGAACTAACAATCCTATCTCTAATAATCGTTAAGTCTCCTCAAAAACTAATAGAGTCTGTGTATATCAGTTTCAGCTCCTATGAAACAGGTGGCTATAAGCTATCTGTTCAAGAGAATACTCTATTGTTAGATGGCAAGATTAGTTATGGTATTTCAAAGGATTTTGAACAAGTATTGGATGAGAATCCCCAAGTCAAAACTATTACATTTTTTAGCCAAGGTGGTCTTGAATATGAAGCGAGGAATATATCCTCAATCATTAAAGAAAGAGGACTGAATACTTATGTTCCTGAATACTGCGTGTCTGCCTGCACATCTGCTTTTCTTGGCGGCAAGAAAAGACAAATGTCCTCAAAGGCTTTACTTGGGTTTCACCAAGGAAAACCTTCCTTTAATAAAAGCAAATTCTCCGAAGAAGAGATAAAAGATAAACTCTATGACACCATTAAGTTTTATAAACAAAATGGAATAGATAAAGAGTTTGTTAAGAGGTTTTACAGAACTCCTCCAGAGGAGATGTGGTATCCCAGAGATGAAGAGTTATTAAAGCAAGGAATAGTGACTGAAATAATTGATGAATAAATTGAATGCGATAGTTCTACTGATAAATTACTAATATCTCTATTTTGCCTATATGAAGGCTTTTACAGGGCATTAACTAGAGAATATTAAAGCTCACTAAAGTTACGAGTAATAGTAGGGAATTATCTTAGAGAGTCTCTTTACGGAAACCCTCGAGAAACCCGCCATTCATTTTCTCTTTGATTATATTGTTTAAAGTTATTAATTCCTTCTTTAGTAATATTTATTAGTTCATTTCCTGTTATTGGCTCTCTTAAGCCTTTATAGTTTATTTGGTCTTTAACTAAAGGTCTTTCTTGTTCTTGTTGTTCTAGTATTTTCCTTATCGATTCTTTTTTATCTGTTATTGCTTCTGTAGTTAAAACCTCTTCATAGGCTTTATTCATTTCATCTTTTAAGTCGTTTATATGGCTCATTCTTACAATAAAACTATCATGCACTGGTAAGGCGACTATATTGTCTCTAGCAAGCCTTAAAATGACCTTTTCGGCTATTTGTGAGTCAAGGTATTGAAGCTCTATTCCGATGCCTGTAGCGAAGTATTTGGAAATCTTAGGATGCTTAAGTTCTAGCTGGTTAAAGATATCTTGAGCTGACTTATTCTTTGGAAGTGTTAGCTCACTATTAATGGAGTAAATAGCTTCTTTCTTGGTTTTCGCATTGATGATTGTATTCAATGCAACTTTTACTTGGTCTCTGTATTTTCTTCCAAATCCTTCTATTAGGTATGTATCTTCAGAGCCAATCTCTATATCTTCGAACGCATAGAGCATTCTGATATGAATCCCTGAGAAGTCTTCTTCCTCAACTCGTTTACCGCTTATGGTTATATATTTTCTATAGGCACTTGGTATTTCTTGCCACCATCCATGATAGAAGCGTCCACCATTCTCAAAGCTAGAGTTATTGAATATGCGTCTTAGCTTTCTTCTGGTGAAGTCAATCGGGTTTTTATCTGGCTTCTTATCCAATGCTTTATTAAGCTTGGTGTGTTCTTTATCCGATATTTCTATATCTAACCAAGTTCTATCTAATAGAGCATTTATTTCTTCCAGATTGCTCCTCATTTTATTTGTAGTAGGATTATCTATATAGTCGACTAAATCCTTTCTATTCGGGTTTATAGACTCGTCTTTGGACTTCTTTAGGATGATTGTTTCTTCGTCTTTATCGTTAGTAATCATTGCAGTTGAAATACTATAAGATTTGAAGCATTTAATGAGCTTGGTATTGGCTCGTACTCTAGAGCGATTGCCTGATGCAGTTATCGGGTCATAATGACCGGGGTGGTATTCAATATATTTAAGTTTTGTTATTACATTGAAAATCTTAATAAAGACTCTATAGCCTATGTTTCTAGTGTTATATCTTTTATTTGAGTACTCTCCCGAAGTCCTTGAAACTGCGAGATACATCTTTGGGCTTACCGAATAGGTTACGAACAGATTGAGAAGCAATACTTTGAGATTACTTTTGTATTTAGTTTTATTGAATCGCTTCAAATGAAGCTCTGATTGAATCTCCTCAAGCAACTTAGAGACTAGGTTATCTATCTCTTCGAACTCAGACCAAAGGCTATCTTTAAAGGGTTTGGAGTGTTTTAGTTTTGAAGCTTTATCCATTAATTAGAATATAAAAGCGAACAATCTTGTCTAAAAGATTTCACATCTAGCTAAGATTGCAATTACATAATCACCATTATTTTTACTGTAACTAAAGTGCCCACCACCATCATTCTCATTCTCTCTATCTGTATAAAGCATGTCATGAGCATGACCATCATTAGCCCAAAAGACTTCAAAGTCAGACTCAGAGTCATTGGGGTTGGCAAGATATTCTTCAACAAATAATTCTAGTAGTTGAACCTTTTCCCATGCATCTATTCTTTTAAGATAGTTTGAAGGGTTAAAAGCCACTATTAACTGACTCGAGTCCCATATATCCTTAGTCAATTTGAATGAAAAATTCTCAAGCTCTCGGTTATATACTCGATTGTCATCCAAAAAAATATTTTGTGTCATCTTGCAATTATATAAATCACCAATACCTGCTATGCTATGACTTGATATCATAAATAAGAATAGAAGTATTGATAGTTTTTTCATAAGCATTTACTCATCACTCAACTTTCCAATTGTTGTAATTTTCCAATTTTGTAATTCTCCCATCTTATAGTATCGCTCTTCCATTATTTGACCATTCTCATTCCACTCAGTCCATTTACCTTCAGCTCTATTTGTTCGGTAGCATCTTTCTAATTTCTTCTGCCCGTTCTCAAACCACTCAGTAAACATACCATCTGCGATAGCTTTAGACATGCCCGGCAATCCGCCATCCTTATAATTTCTTACATATTTTTTATTGCCATTCTCATACCAAGAAGTCCATTTCCCAATGACTCTTCCACATTCATAATTTTGTTCTCTTTTCTTATGACCATTCTCATACCACTCAGTCCACTTTCCATGTTTACTATCCCTAGCTGGAAATACATACCGACTACTTCGCTCCCATCTTTCATCATTAGGGAGTACTTCATAAGGCTTAAAGTTTCCCTTTAACTTGACTTGACCATTCTCATACCAATAAGTCCATTTACCCTCTAACATTCCGTCGTTGTAACTCTCCTCTGACAATTGCTTTCCATTATCAAAGTATCTTTTATATACACCGTTTTTACGGACTCGTTTAGTCATAATGAACTTCTAAAATAGTTCCAAATTCTCTGAAAAATTGATGTGTTTTTATATACTTTAACTTCTATATGCCTTTCTCTTGCTATTTTCCGCTCGGCATGTTCTTTTGCTCTTTTTTGTTTATATTCTTTTTTGAGAGCCTTCATTCTTCTACTATCTTCCTGTTGTTGCTTCATTAGAGCATCATGCCTTGAAATGTTTATTGCTTTTTGATGAACAACTTCTCCGAAATCTTCATAAGTATCACAACCACTATGAGTTTTAGAGCCTGTTGGCGCATAGGGGTTTTTCCCTCGATTGGCAAAGCCAAACTCATAGAGCTCTTTGGTTTCATCATAATCTGAATCAGAGTCTAATCTTTCCTCTATATTCCGAAGCACCCAAGCAGTGTTGGTAGCAGAGCCAACAAACCACTCAAAATGCTTTTCACATAGAACTATGCCTTTGTAGAGAAGTTTGAGGTCATCAAGGGAACAATCATCACAATTCTCGGGATAGCGAGCCCTTTGCCATTGCCCCTCTCTTAGATAACTGAACTCTGAATCAGGTATGGTTGGAATAATCTCTGTACGACCAATTTCGATGAGCTGCTTGATTAAATCGTCGTAGAATTTTTCCATTTACCCCTTGCCACACTGATACATAATTAATAATCCCACCACATATTATTAAGGTTCTGTTGATTAATGTTTCTTTGATAGTTGCCACCTGAATTGATGTTATTCCACATCTGTGAAGATTGAATAGACATAATCGCAGCATTCTGCTCATCCATCTTCCAAGCGATTACTTCGTGGTCAGTCATAGCATCCTGTTCATAGGTAAAGTTCCCATTACCATCGAAACATTTAATTCGTTTAGGTGAAATGACTTGATAACTTTGACACGCAGCACCACCAATATCCTTATAGAAATAACCATCATCTAACATTTGGTTGGTAGCACAACCAATTAAGCTAAAAGAGATTAATAATAGTAGGAGTAGTTTTTTCATAATAAATCAGAGAAACTGGTTAAAGTATGTAATTTAAAAATTCAGCTTTGAGGGTGCGATGCAATGTAGGCTTCAAAATCACTTTTCGTATTAAAGGTAATGCCATCTATTGAATATTTTTTTTCTTTAATATGATATGAGCTGTCTTCGCCTTTATGACTTGATGAATAATTTTTTTCATCGATTTCAGTCTCAGCGGCTTCTATTGCCTCCTTTATTCTTTTATCTAAAGCTTCCTTGTCCTCAGGACTCGATTTTTCAGCAGCTTTTTTTAGTTCACCTGTGTAAATTTCAAAGTCCTTTTTTGACCTAAATTTAATACCATTAATTGCGTATTTGGATAGTTTCTTTTCCTTTGCAGCTTTGCTTTTATTGGCTTTAACAGTTGTTGCTTCAATTTTTTTAGACTCTTGAAGTGCTTCATATGCTTTAGCGCTCTCTCTTTCATTTATCTGCTGAGTTTCTATATCATCCATAATAGATTGAACTCTAAGCTTGAGATAAATACCGTCAGCTTTTTCTTTATCTCCCTCTGCTTTTGATAAAGCTTTTGCGTACAATCCTTTGCGGATTTCACCACTTTCCACTTCTTCAAGGGCAGCCTCATAAAGCTTTTCCTCATAGAGTCTTGATTTAATTGTAGTCTTTTTGACTTTGTCGAACATTCCCATAAGCTAATTATATTTGAACATTGTTTTTTATAGCTTTAGTTTTTACTACTAATCCATTCTCAAAGGTTAGATGCATTTCAGTTTCATATCTTGTAATATCCCAGCTAGAGCCTTGAATCTTGTCTCCAGTCGCAACCTGTCCAACACCTGTAATCCAATCAGCTAGAATTGGGAGATTAACTAGAACGTCATACATACCGCTGGAAAAATCAATAAGATAAAGCTTATCATCTTTAATTTCCCAAGTTCCTACATATCCACGCCAGCAATTAGATGATTTTTCAATAAACCCTTTTCTTTTTATTTGTATTATTGATTCATCCTCAGGCAATGACAGAGAATTTATTAAGGGATATCTTTCACCTTCAATAATGATTCGTTCTTGAACTTGAGTTGTCATTAGTTAACTCCAGTTCTAAAGAGACTTGTATTTTCATTGTCACTAGAGTTATGAAGCTTTTTCAATGGCTTGCCACCAAATGATTTTTTACATTTTTTACAATATTCAGTTGCTTCAGAAATTTTACATCCACCCCAAGCATACTCTCCTTGTTTACCCCTCTCTATCCTTGCTTCCTTAGACATAAGCCCATAGACAAATGGTATTAATGAATAAGAATTACACGCAGGGCATTTGATATTAGAATTTTTCAATATCTCTTCTTTATCATTAATCATCTAGAATTAAGGACAAGCATTGATATGTTCCATATCGCTACAAAGAAAATATAATAACCAATTGGCAGAAGAATACAGGCAGTAATATAATGAAAACCTATGAATTTCTTAGAATAAAAGCCCATAATTAGCCCTCCCCATTTACCAATAAACACAAGAGCAAAAAAGGTAAGAACACCAGCAATTAATCCTGAAAATAAGAAAACATATATTGATGCGAGAAATAAACTAGGAATACCAGCAAGAATAAACCATTCTGAAGATGGATGTTCAAAGACAAGAGGCAAGTCAAATTCATCGGTTATTTTGAACATTTTGACAGCCTTCATTACATAATAACAATAACCCATCATTATTGAAAAAGGTATTAAACTTCCCCCGTAATAAAACCATTCTTTCATTCTATTAATTAACTGATTGAGTAATCTTTAATTGTAGAGCAAAATGAATTCAATATTTATATCTTTGGTACAATTTATCTAAACGTATTTAACTTCCAAAATGAGCATTTCAAAAAAAAATTCAAAGCTTAAGCTAATTACTAGATATCATCCGAATGGTCAGAAGCATTTTGAGGGCTATTATGATGAGTCAGAACCAGTAGGCGACCATAAAGCTTGGTATGAAAATGGTAATATAGAGCATGAATTTTTAGAAATTAGTGAATCTATTGAAATGAGTACTTATTGGTACGATAATGGGCAAATAAAGTCTAAAGGTGTTCGTACTAATCACTTTGAAACTGGTTTATGGACGTATTGGTTTGAAAACGGCAACAAAAAATCAGAAGGTTGTTTTGAAGGTGAAGATGGCTATGTTGGAAAATGGAGATACTGGCATAATAATGGGCGGTTAGCTTGCATTGGTATTCTGGAGGGCTATCGTGGACAAGGTTTATGGACTTTCTGGGATGAAACTGGAAAGAAAATTCACGAGCGTGAATATAAAGAGAATGAGTTTTTAGATGTTTGGAAGAACCTAAAACTAGACGGCTGTTCCGATGAGCTTAAAGAAAAATATAAGCAATATATATTTAGTGATAGTTAGTCAGTAGAATTTTCTTGGGATTTAGAAATTTCATTATTATATAAAAGCCAACCCATTCCAAAAATACCCATAACTTGGGCTGCATATTCAAAATTTGTCATCGCACTATATTTTAAATAAGTATCAAGAAAAATCATTGATAAAGCACCTAAACCAGTAACTATTAAATATCCTATGATAACTTGCTTTCTGTATTGAGGCGCTAAAAAAACTCCTATCAAAATGGTAACAACTCCTGATAAAAATGCACAGGAAAAAGCTATAAATACATTGTCTGAAATGTCGATAACAAAATACTTATGCTGATTAATAAATATAAGAATTGAGTAGAAAACCCAACCCCCGAGAATTGAAGTTGGAATGAAAAAAATCCATCGAATTATTGGGTAAAAAAAATTCATATGTTATAAATCATCTCTAGTCATTTTTGTTCTATGTATCCTAATTTTTCTAATTCACTATCAATATATTCAAGAGTATCTAACTTAATTCATTATCCTAAAAATTGGCTACGTATATAGTCAAAATAAATATGTTCAGCCTCAACTTCGTCACCCTCGGCTTCTTTTAAAGCTTGGGCATACAAATCTTCATCTCTCTCTTCATCGAGGAATTTGTCAATTGCATTAAAAAGCTTTTCTCTGTCTTTAAGGAATGACTCTTCATCAAATGGCTCTTCTTCGTAAGAATCACCACCAAAAGATTTACCACAATCATTACAGTGGTCTGTACTCCCTCCTGCTTTAATTACACAACCACCCCATACCCATTTTCTATTTTTTGCGTTCTCTTCATGTGCCTCATCTGAAATAAGTCCATACGAAATAGGCAATGTTGAGTTGGAGCCGCAATGAGGGCATTCTTTTCTATTGCTTTCCAACACTTCTTCTTTACTCATCTAAATAATCCTTAAGAAATTGAAGTGACGGATGTCCTCGTAATTTATCTAATGCTTTTTTTTCAATTTGTCGAACACGTTCACGAGTCAAACCTAGGTTTTTACCTACTTGCTCTAGTGTCATATTGTCATCATCAGGAATACCAAATCTCAATGATATGATTTCTTTCTCTTGATTATTAAGAATTTTTTTTAACATTGCTGAACGTTTATCTCTAATGTCAGATTCATCCTTAGAATGCATCAGTTCTCCTATTTTAGATTAAGGGTTTGTATTTCTTTTGAGTCGGCTTTGATTTGATTCTACCACAAGTTATTTTTTTTTGCTTTTACCCACTATTTGAAAAATTATTTTAAAAAAAATCCTTAAACTTTATACTAATATCCCCATTTATAATCCTTAAACCTATACATGTAATAGTTCGAATCTGTCACACTTTGAAATTCTCTAAATACAATAGTTAGAGCTTTTTTGCTATCCTCTATTTCAGCCTTAAATCTTCCTGCCTGATGTTTATCAATTTTCCCTTTTGATTCTGATAAATTGATTATATGATTTGCCAAAGATAAACTTGTTTCACCATATCTTCTAGCTTTTTCAAAATCATTCATTCCATCAATCCTTCCTTTATGATAAAGCTCAAAATTTAATTGATTTTCTTTTTTGTCTAAATATAAAAACTTATGCTTCTTCCAGTCAATTTTTGTGTCACTAAAAGGAAATATACTATTAACCATAACTTTAACTACCCATCTAGATATCTCCCCAGTAATGAGTCCAGGACCCCCATAAGCCTCTTGAAAAACTCCCTTCAAATAACCGTGTAAGTATGCATCTAAAATATACAATGGTGGAATAGACTTATTACCTGTCTCCTTGAAATATTCAACCGTCTTACTATATCTTAAATTGATATTAATGAACATAAACGCTAAAGGGAATGCTTTGGTGTATTTAAAACGTAGACGCCTAGAGAATTCTATAAAGCCTCCTCTATCATAAACCCAGACTACACCTAATATAGCAATTACCCAAAAAAATGCCTTTACTTCGTCCATCTCATCTCCTTTTAATCATTATTTGTTGCTTAATTGTAGCCCATAATGAAATAAATTAGTTGTCACTTTGGTACAATCGAGTTATGAGTATTGAACTACCAAAAATGATTCCTGAAATCAAAAATTTGAATGTTGAGCATAGTACTAAATATTACTCAAATGGAAATAAGAAATATGAAGGTTCTTATGTAAGCTACCACCCAGTATTCAATCACACCTCTTGGTATGAGAATGGTAATAAGAAATCTGAAGGGTTCTATAAAGGCTTACATAGGCGTTATGGTGAATGGAAATTCTGGCACAGCAATGGTCAATTAGCTTGTACAGGGAATTATGAAGATGACGCAGAAAATGTGGCTGGTCTTTGGTTATTCTGGGATGAGAAAGGCAAGAAGGTTTACGAGAATAAATTTAATGAAATTGAACTATCTGTAGACATAATGATTATTGATGACCTTGGTAAACTGAGACAAGCTGGATGTTCTCCAGAGTTAGTTAAAAAGTTTGGGAATTATATTTTCTAAGTTGATTTTAACTACGCATTATTTTATTTCGTCATACCACTTACCGCCAAATTCGCTCCAATGAACTTGCCTGCCATTTATTTCACCATTAAGATAATTAATCTCTGCTGATTTCTGGCCATTTTCAAACCATACAATACTTTTTCCATTTTTCTTGCCATTGATATAATTATCTTCTGTTTTTTGTTGGCCATTCTGGAACCATTCGCGCCATTTTCCATTCTTTTTGTCGTATGAATAATGCTCTTCTATTAGAAGCTGGCCACTTTCACTCCAATTAGCAAACTTTCCATGTTTTTTACCCTTATTGTAATTTTCTTCTAGCCATATCTTTCCATTTTCATGATAACGAATTTCTTCGCCATCTTTTTTGCCATTTTTCCAATTTTGATAACCTGATATATTTCCATCTTCATACCAGTAAAACCATTTGCCAACCTGTCTGCCATCATTGTAATAAGCTTCAAGCTTTTTGTTGCCATTTTCATGCCATATAGATAACTCTCCATCTTCTCTGCCATCTTTCATTATTACTTCAAGGTCAACCTGACCATTCTCCCAGTAAATTCGATATAAACCGTTCTCTTCACCATCCTCATAATGGGTTTCGAATTCTATTTGACCATTCTCGTAGTAAGTGACATGTCTTCCATTTATAATATTTTCTTCCATGATAAGTATTCTAGTTTATTCTGAAACTAAATACTACCCATCACTCGATTAATAAGACTCGACTTATGCTCAATACACAGGTGTGCATAACGCTTAGTCACACTAATCTGTTTATGTCCTAGAACATCTGCTATTTCTAATAGAGATGCTCCAGATTGAGCCAAATAGGATGCACAGGAATGACGAAGGTCGTGGAATCTAAAGTCCTCAATTTCAGCATCCTCGAGAGCCTTTTTCCAAGGCTTAGTAAAGCAATAGGCAACATTCTCTTTAACCTTAGATTCAAAAATTAAGCTACTATCATTTTTATTAAATAGTTGTAATTCTTTAATGACAGAATCGGTCAAAGGAAGAACTTTAGGCTGACCATTTTTAGTAGTAGAGACATAAGCGGTTCTTCTCTCAAAATCAATATCATTCCACCTGAGCTTAGTCAGTTCTCCTTTCCTTGCTCCTGTTGTAATTGCTAGGATTACTATGAGGTATAACTTATCCCAATGAGAGGCTCTACAAGAGCTAAATAGACGCGTTCTTTCAGCTTCTGATAAGAACCTTGTTCGTTCATTATTCTCGGGCAGAGAGGGGATTTTGCGGACAGGATTTTCAGTTAATTCTAGTGCTTTACAG
Organism: uncultured Gammaproteobacteria bacterium; assembly: GCA_902509905.1. Lineage (GTDB taxonomy): Bacteria > Pseudomonadota > Gammaproteobacteria > PS1 > Pseudothioglobaceae > Pseudothioglobus. Next base: position 68,183 of record CABWZI010000004.1, read on the forward strand.
GCATAACTAAATACAACACTAATAGCTGCCTTATAGCGATTAATTGTTGCGTTAGTTAAGTCATTCGGTAATTGTTGTAATCCATCATAAATATCATTTTTTGTAATATCTATAATTAACTTTTCACCAAGAATTTCAACCCAATAACCTAACTTTCTGCCCTGCTCTTTTTTCCTAACACCCCTATACTCTTTATGAAGATACTCTTCTACTAAGAACTTGAACAAAGTACTACTACTCTTGCCTTGAAATGAATACATAGCTGAGACATTACTTTCCATTCTTAAAGCAAACTCCTTAGCTAACTTTTTGGTTGGAAATGTCTTGGATAGTGTCTTGCATCCTTGTCTTCGAATGAAGACTCTATAGGATGGATTATTTGTGTTAAATATTTTTTGTATTGTTGCCACGACAAATCTCCAATTAAGTGCACGAAATTTGCACGAAATACTAAGATTTATGTCACAAAAAAAAGGCTTTCATCTCTGAAAGCCTTATAGTGTATGGTGGGGCGTGAGCGATTCGAACGCTCGACCAGCGGATTAAAAGTCCGATGCTCTACCAACTGAGCTAACGCCCCCAATTAAAAACGTGAAATTATACTGAACAAGGGTTCAATAATCAATCGTATATTAGCCTTTATTAACGGCTTCTTTTAGTAACTTTCCAGGTTTAAAAAAAGGTACAAATTTTTCAGAAACTTGGGTCTTTTCTCCAGTCTTTGGATTAATCCCCATCCTGCCTTTTCTATGTCTTTTTTGAAAACCACCAAAGCCACGAACTTCGACTCCTTTTCCAGAAACAATTGCTGAACTAATCTCATCTAAAATAATTTCAACGGATTGCTTAGCTTCAGAGCGAGTAATCTTTATTTCTTTTGAGACTGCTTCAATAAGATCTATTTTTTTCATATTTAAAGACGCTACTATGCCAAGGCATAGTAGCTCAAAATTTTATTATTTATCTTTTGCTTCTTTGAGAAGGTCACCCAGTGTTGATCCTGAGGCTTGAGTGGACTGACTATTGTAGTCATCCATAGCAGCTTTCTCTTCAACAGTGTCTTTTGCCTTCATGCTAAGATTAACTTTCCTTGTTCTCTTATCAATCATAGTGATAGCAACCTCAACCTCTTCACCTGCCTTAAGAACAGTGGATGCATCTTCAACTCTATCTTGAGAGATTTCAGAGGCTTTAAGGTAGCCAGTAATACCTTCAGCAAGCTCAATTACAGCGCCTCTTGCGTCAACTTCTTGAATGGTGCCTTTAACAATAGAGCCCTTCGAGTTAGATGAAGCGTATTGAGAGAAGTTATCAGAGGTTAACTGCTTAATGCCTAATGAAATTCTTTCTTTTTCAGCGTCGATATTAAGGATAACAACGTCAAGCTCTTGGCCCTTAGAATAGGTTGAAACAACCTGATCAGCAGATTGCTTCTCCCATGAAATGTCGGCCAAATGAATCAGTCCATCGATTCCGCCAGGAAGTCCTACAAAAAGACCAAAATCAGTAATTGACTTAACAGTTACATTGATAGTGTCGCCTTTGTTATGTGAAGACTCGAATGCCTCCCAAGGGTTCTCTTTGGCTTGCTTCATGCTCAGAGAAATTCTGTGTTTTGATTCTTGAACATCAAGCACCACAACGTCAACTTCTTGACCAAGCTTAACGAACTTCGAAGGCCTTGCATTTGCATTTGTCCAATCCATTTCACTGACGTGAACTAACCCTTCAACACCCTCTTCGATTCTCACAAATGCACCGTAATCAGTCAGATTTGAGACAACACCTGAAACTTTCTTACCCATCGGTAGGCGCTCAGATATATTATCCCAAGGGCTTGGCGTTAACTGCTTAAGTCCAAGTGAAACTCTCATTTTTTCTTTGTCATAGCTAAGAACTTTGACCGTTATTTTGTCACCAATAGAGAGCTTCTCTGATGGGTGGTTAACTCTCTGCCATGAAATATCTGTAATGTGAAGAAGTCCATCTACACCGCCGAGGTCAACAAAGGCGCCGTAGTCAGCAAGATTCTTAACAATACCCTCAACCTCTTTGCCAGTATCAAGATTCTCAATAAGGGCCTCTCTGTCAGCAGAATTAACTTCCTGCATCACAGCTTTTCTAGAAATTACAATGTTGTTTCTGACTTCGTCCATCTTAATGACAAGTGCTTCAATTTCTTGACCTAACAAGAAGTCAAAATCTTTTACTGGTCTAACGTCAACTAGTGAACCAGGCAAGAAGGCCTTGATTACGCCAATGTCAACAGTCATTCCGCCTTTGACAGATCCAGTAACAATACCCTTCACGACTTCTTTTGAGTTCATCGCAGCCTCAAGCTCTTGCCACATCTTAATGCGCTTAGCTTTCTCTCGTGAAAGGAGTGTATGGCCTAGGCCGTCGTCAATAGACTCAAGGGCAACTTCAACAACATCACCTTCAGTGATTTCTAGTTCGCCTTTGACATCTTTAAATTCGTTTAATGAAATAAAACCTTCAGATTTAAGTCCAACATTGATGATCGCTTTTTCACGATTCATGCTGACGACTGTACCCATTAACAGGGCGCCCGGTTTTACGTTTTGTTGTATCTCGCTATTCTCAAATAGCTCGGAAAATGATTCTGACATAATATCTCGATGTTGACCGCTAAATGTTAAGTTGTATCGGTTTAAACTTAACTCTTATCGGGTTAATTAAAAAAAGGTTTGACCGCTCAAACCTTAACTAGCGCCATTACTTTCGTAACCACTTCATTAACCGTTAGATCAGATGTATCTATGATTAATGCATCTTTGGATGGCTTTAGGGGAGAGTGTTTGCGACTTGCGTCCCTTTCATCTCTTTTCCTAACATCTTCTAAAGTGTGCGAAATGTTACCAGTTATGCCTCTTAGGTGCAACTGTTTTAGCCTTCTTTTGGCTCTTTCTTCAACATTTGCGGTTAAAAAAACTTTATAAGGCGCATCTTTGAAGACAACTGTCCCCATATCCCTCCCGTCAGCAACGAGTCCAGGTAGTTTTCTGAAGTCTTGCTGCCTTTTAAGGAGTGACTCTCTTAGAGGTCCAATCATTGCAAACTTTGATGCAAGCTCTGCTGTTTTTTCTGTTCTGAGCTCTGAAGAGACTTCTTGATTATCAAGGTATACCTCTAAGACATTTTTTGCAGTATCTGGAGCAAATCTGAGGTCTAAGTTTGAAGCTAGCTCTAGTAGCTGTTCTGTATTATCAATTTGAATATCTCTTTTGGAGGCTGCTAGTGCAAAAGCACGATAAATCGCACCAGAATCCAAAATATGCCATTTGAGATCAGCCGCTACAATATTAGCGACAGTGCCTTTTCCAACTCCGCTCGGGCCATCAATTGTTAGAACTGGAATCATATTTGGGAACTAACAACTCACTTCTGGATTATTTCTCATACTCTGGTCTCATATGAGGAAATAACAGGACATCTCTGATAGAGGCTGAGTTTGTAAACAGCATGACTAATCGATCGATTCCAATACCCTCTCCAGCAGTTGGCGGCATACCATACTCGAGCGCTCTAATGTAGTCAGCGTCATAGTGCATCGCCTCGTCATCACCAGCATCCTTTTCGTTAACCTGGTCACGGAATCTTTGTGCCTGGTCCTCAGAATCATTGAGCTCTGAAAACCCATTGGCAATTTCTCTTCCGCCAATAAAGAGCTCGAAACGATCCGTGATAAATGGGTTGTCATCGTTTCTTCGAGATAGCGGTGACACTTCAGTTGGATACTCAATCACAAAGGTAGGCTGAATCAGTTTCTCTTCAACCGTTGCCTCAAATATTTCAATTTGCACCTTGCCCAGACCCCAGCTCTCTTTGATGTCAATGCCTAGTGATTTGGCAGTCTTTTTGGCGTTATCCTCAGACAAATCTGTAGCTGATAGAGACGGGTTATGTTTCAAAATTGAATCAAAGACGCTGATTCTCTCAAAAGGCTTTGAAAAGTCAAACTCATCGCCCTGATATTGTATGGTCTCTGATTGACAAACATCAGTCGCGATACCTCTCAATAACTCTTCGGTGAGGTCCATGTAGTCGTGGTAGGTTGCATAGGCCTGATAGAATTCGGCCATTGTAAACTCTGGATTGTGTCTTGGAGAGAGCCCCTCATTCCTGAAGTTTCGATTGATTTCAAAGACTCTATCTAGACCGCCCACTACCAATCTTTTAAGGTAAAGCTCAGGAGCAATCCTAAGGTAAAGATTCATATCAAGAGCATTGTGATGAGTAATGAATGGCTTAGCTGCAGCGCCTCCAGGAATGACCTGCATCATTGGCGTCTCTACCTCAAGGTAGTCATGATCAAGAAAGAACTGTCTAATGTAAGAAATAATTTTTGACCTAAGTTTAAAGACTCTTCTTGAGTCTTCATTCATAATCAAATCGACATACCTTTGTCGATAAATGGTTTCTTGGTCTGACAAGCCATGAAATTTCTCAGGTAAGGGCCTTAGAGACTTCGTCAATAGTCTAATTTCGCTGACTCTGACTGAGAGCTCTCCAGTCTTAGTCTTAAAGAGAGTTCCTGTGGCTCCGATAATGTCGCCAATGTCCCATTTTTTAAACTGCTCGTTATAGTAGCCATCTTCGAGCTCATCTCTGGTGACAAATAGCTGAATCTGGCCTGAGGTGTCCTGGAGCTGAACAAAGCTAGCTTTCCCCATAATCCTCTTGAGCATGATGCGCCCAGAGACCGTTACCGATTCATTCAACTCCTGCAGCTCGTCATTGGTCTTGCTATCGAAATTGGCATGGATCTCAGAAGCTAAATGGAGCGGAGTAAAGTCATTAACGTAGGGGTTACCAGATTCTCTGAGTAGTACTAATTTAGATTTTCTCTCAGCTATTAATTTGTTTTCGTCTTGGTCGCTCACTGTTATCCTATTTTTTTGATTGTTCAATTTCTTGTTTAGCTAGCTTCTGTGCCTTTGCAAAATCTTTGTCAGCTAAATCACTTTGTCCAAGTCTTTTGTATACAGAGCCACGATTATAGTATGCCTGATAAAAATTATTATCTAAATCAATTGCTTGGCTCAAGTCTTTTAAAGCATGATTATCATCCGCTATTTTAGAGTATGCATTGCCGCGATTATAATAAGCTGCAATATATTTTGGATCGATTGATATTGCCTCAGTGTAGACTCTGATGGAATCTTTACTTTTATTAAGGCGGTCATAACAGTTCCCAAGGTTGTTGAGTGCACCAACATCATCTGGCTTAAGCTTTAACGCAGATTTAAAAAAACCAATCGCCTCATCAAAGTTCTCTTTCTCTTGCTCCATATAGGCTAGACAGAAAAAAGCTTCTGAGCTGTTGGGGTTCGCCTTAATGGCTTTTGCCATTGATTCATAGGCGAGGTCACCGTTTCCTTGCTGTAGGTGAAGGTTGCCGAGATTTAGGTGTGCATTAGCCGATAAGTCCTGGGTAATTGATTTTTGGTTTATCAGTGCATTCCATGACTGAATGGCTTGAGAGAGTTGACCGTTTTTTTGATGAGTATAGGCCTGAACTATCAAATCACTGATTTCGTTTTCATTCATATTTTTTACTTTAATAATTTTTTGGCTCTATCGAGATCACCATCTACATCAATCTTTTTTTCTTTATTTGCTCGAGTAGATCGAAACAAAAACAAAAGAGAGATGATCAAAACCAATACTGGGGCAAACCATAAAACATAAGTCTTGGAGTTGACTGGCGGCTTATAGACCACAAAGTCGCCATACCGCTCCACCATGAATGAATAGATTTCAGAGTCAGTCTGACTATCTAGAATCATGTCACGTACCTTTGCCCTGAGGTCTTGCGCCAGGTCTGAGTTAGATCCACCAATGCTCTGGCCCTGGCAGACCGGGCAGCGAATGTTTTCAATGAGTTGTGTATATCGACTCTGCTGCTCTTGAGTCTCAAAGCCACTTGCCTCAATACTTTCAGCAAAAGGTGCTTGAATAAGCAAAAGTCCAATAACAAAATGAATAAAATAACGCATTAGTAAAGCTGTTATTTAAAGTTACAATTTTAACTTATGCCACTTATTACCTTAGACAATATTTCTCTGAGATTTGCTGAAAAAGTAATCCTCGACGAGATTAATGCGACCATCCATAAGGGCGATAAAATTGGACTCATTGGAAGAAACGGTGAGGGAAAATCAACCTTTTTAAAACTATTAGCTGGTCTCATTTCAGCTGATGACGGCGACTTAAAAGTACAGAATAGAACAACCATTAGCTACCTAGAGCAACAACCGCCAGAAGACAATAGTGATACCCTTTTTAATATAGTTGCTCACGGACTTGGCGATACTGGAAAAATCCTTGCAAGCTACCATGACTCCCTGAAAGAGGGAAATGAATCAAAAAGCTCTCGACTTCAAGAGCAGATCGAAAGCAAGGATTTATGGCACTACCTCCACAAAATTGATACAATTTTAAACCGATTCCAACTCAAATCTGACACTCAGCTCTTGACACTCTCAGGTGGCTGGAAAAGAAGGGTAATGCTTGCTAAAGCCATTATTCAAGAGCCAGACATTCTTCTTCTGGATGAGCCTACCAACCATATGGATATAACAGCCATCTTGGATCTTGAGAAAATGCTCAAAGATTTTCATGGCACTCTCCTTCTCATCAGTCACGATCGCTCATTTGTTAAGGGCATTGTTAATAAAATTTTTGATCTTGATAGAGGGAGACTCTCAATCTTTGACTGCGGCTATCAGGACTATCTAAAGCGAAAGGAAAGCCTTCTCAATAGTGAAGAACTTGAAAATGCGCGGTTCAACAAAAAACTAGCCCAAGAGGAGGCATGGATTCGTCAAGGCATTAAGGCAAGAAGAACTCGAAATGAGGGCAGAGTTAGAGCGCTCGAGGCCATGCGAAAAAAGTTTATTAACACTCGCAAAAGGCAAGGCAATGTCAAGATTCATACCCTGGAAGACGAAAAGCGAGTATCAAAAATTGTGTTTGAAGTTAAAAATATAAGCTACTCGATTGAAGAGCTTGAGCTCGTTAAAGAGTTCTCTCTTCTCGTCTTAAAAGGAGAGAAAATTGGAATTATAGGCGGCAATGGATCCGGCAAGTCAACACTCATTAAACTTCTACTCGATGAGTTAAAACCGAACAAAGGCAATATAAGACGTTCAAAAACGATTCAACTCGCCTACTTTGATCAAATGAGGGAGACGCTTGATCCAAACTTAAAGGCGATGGATTTTGTATCCGGCGGAAAAGACTATATTGACATCAACGGAAAGAGTAAGCATGTCATTGGCTATTTGAGACAATTTTTGTTTACTGGAAAACAAGCCATGGCTCCAATCAAGATGTTTTCGGGAGGCGAGAAAAACCGATTAATGCTTGCAAAAATTTTATCTCAGCCCGCCAACCTTCTGGTTCTGGATGAGCCCACTAATGACCTAGATGTTGAAACGCTTGAGCTATTAGAGGAGATGCTTGTCGATTATGAGGGCACCTTAATACTCATATCTCATGACCGTACATTTTTAAATAACATCGTTAGCTCAACTATTGTGATGGAGGGCAACGCGATTATTGAACAGTACAATGGCGGGTACGACGACTACATCCTTCAGAAAGATAACAATAAATCTAAACCCTCTGAACAACAAAGCGCCAAAGCCAAACCTAAAAAATCTTCTCAAAAGCTTTCATACAATGACCAGCAACTATTAAAATCTTTACCTGGAAATATCGAAGATTTAGAGAACGAGATTTCTATGGCTCAGAAATTACTCTCTGATCCAGACTTTTATCAGAACCCAGACGCCCAAAACTTGACAATTAACCTGAGGTCTATGGAACAAGAATTAGAACTACTTTATGACAAATGGAGTGAATTAGACAGTGGACAATGACAACCTTCCGTTAATTGTCGATCTGGATCACACCCTTATCGATACGGACCTATTGTTTTTATCATCGCTCGGCGTTCTCACTAAGAGGCCATGGCTTTTAGGTCATTATCTTTTTTGGCTGTCAAAAGGAAAAGGGTTTTTAAAAGATCAACTCGTCAGAAGATTTGAGATTAATATTCCCGAACTGCCATATAACGATAACGTTATCAGCTATATTATGGAGCGCAAAAAACAAGGATGTCAAATTGTTCTTGCAACCGCATCTCACAAAAACTATGCATTTGCTGTGGCAAAACACCTCAAGATCTTTGATGACGTCATGGCCACCAATAAAGACTTTAATTTATCTAGCCAAAATAAGGCTGATACATTGGTGGAGCGATTTGGTGAGAAAAACTTTGACTATATGGGGGACCACATGAGAGACCTACCAGTTTGGGAGGTATCTAGATTATCTATTATAGTCAACGCAACCAACAGAATAATAAGCAGTACAAAGCACCTAAAAACCTTGGTACTATCGAATAAGTCCTAGGATCCTTCTACCAGATAGGACAGTCCAGAAAGCACTAGAAAGATTACAAAAGTTGCGCTCAGCACCCAGGTCGAAATTTTAGATAATGCGATATTTTTACCCATGATGCGGGTATTGAATAACCAGATAAGATAGCTAACAATGAGCGCTGCAATTAGAAGTCTTAATATAAACATAGATTCAAGTTATTTCTTTAAAGATTCTCGTATTTTAGTCGCTAATTTAAGATTAATGCCGACTACTTTTTGAAGTTCGTCAATGCTGGCATTTTCAATTTCTTGAATACCGCCAAAATGATTCAAGAGTGCGCTCCTTTTATTGGTGCCGACGCCCTTGATCGACTCCAGAGATGACTTCGTTCTTTTCTTGGCTCTTTTTTTACGATGGTTTTTAATGGCAAAGCGATGAGATTCATCTCTGATATGATTGATTAAAAGAAGAGCTGGATCAAAAGGCGGCAAGTTTATCTTTTTAACTTTTTCCCCCTCAACTGTAATGAGTGTTTCAAGGCCTGACTTTCTTCCCTCACCCTTTGCAATACCAACCAATAGAACATTGTCTATTCCGATAGAATTCATCACCATGATGGCTTGATTGAGCTGACCCAGTCCGCCATCAATAAACACAATATCCGGCATCTCTTTTTGTGCTTCTTGAAGCCTAGAATATCTCCTATATACTGCTTGGTTAATCGCAGCATAGTCATCACCCGGAGTTATGTCCTTAATATTGAACTGTCTGTACTCACTCGTCTTGGGAGTACCTTTTTCAAAGACGACACATGAGGCTGTTGTTGCCTCTCCCATTGTGTGGCTAATATCAAAGCACTCCATAACCTCTGGTAGTTTTTTTAGAGCTAGAATTTTTTGAATTGCCTCGAGCTGTTTCTTTTTAGTGAATTTCAGTAAAAGGCGCTGCTTTAGATTCTCTTTAGCATTTAATGTGGCCAATTCAAGGAAATGTTTTTTATCAACCCTTGGAAGATGGATGAGCTTTGTCGAAAGGCCCTTTTCTAGAAGAGATTTGTCATTCAGCTTATGGCTAATCACTATCTCTTTAGGTGTATTCTTTCCAAGGTAATACAAAGGCAAAAATGCGCCCAGTACTGTTTCATTAGAGTCATTTTTTACATTTTTTGGAAAGAAGGTTTCACTTCCAATCTGCTTACCAGACCTTACAAATACAATTTCAATGCAGTGCACATTGGAATCTTTGACGATACTCAAGACATCCATGTCAGAGGTAAACTGAGAGCTGTGCCTTTCTTGGATGGTTCTGAGGTTAATGAGCTGATCTCTATAGCTCGCTGCTGCCTCAAAGTCTAAATGGCTAGAGGCATCCTTCATTTTTTTTGAGACCTCATTCAATAGCTTTGTAGATTTTCCATTCAAAAAGAGGCTGACCAACTGTACATCTTGATCATACCTTTCGTCTGAAATTTTTCCTACGCATGGAGCACTACAAAGGCCAATTTGATACTCTAAGCATGGGCGCGATCGTGCCCTATAAAAACTGTTGTTGCATTGCCTTACTTTGAAGATTTTTTTTAGAAGAGCAAGCGCATCCCTTGCTGCATATTTGGATGGATAAGGTCCAAAATAATGGTAGTCCTTGTTCTTCTTTCCCCTATACATTCCAAGCCTTGGATGTTTATCATTACTGATATAGATGTATGGGTAACTCTTGGAGTCTTTAAGTAGGATATTGTATTTAGGCTTGTACTGCTTGATGAGATCGTTCTCTAGGAGAAGCGCCTGTGTTTCTGTTTTGGTTAATGTGATTGAAAAATCATGAATATTCTTTTGGAGCAATTGCGTTTTTTCATCCTGAGATGACTTATTAAAGTAATTTGAAACACGGTTCTTTAGGTTTTTTGCTTTACCAACATAGATGACATTTCCTGATTTATCAAGCATCTTGTAGACGCCAGATTCTCTTGTCAAATTTTTTAGTTTTAATTTTAGATTTTGGTTTTGCATTTCAATTATTTTTTTCACAGTTATAGTACAATAGCGTCATGAAAATTGTCCTTAATATTTTAAAGGCATTCTTGATAAACTTTCTCTTTATCGGAATAATACATGCCGCAACTCTGTGCCCCTCCATTTCTCCCAAAGCTGCTGGCACTTCAGCACCAGAGCAGGTTGAGGCAATTCTCAATGACGTTGTTTGCTCCTTTATTGATCTGAATCAAAATAGTGGGGGATCAATCAAATCCACTATGAATCTTGCAAAAAAGAAAATTATTCCCTTTATTGACCTAGAGCATAGTACTGAAATCGCTCTGGGGAGCTATTGGAGTCAACTGGATACAAAACAGAGAAAAATATTTGAGAGAGATATTAAGAATTCACTCATTAATGAGTATGTTGGCATCCTTGCTGAGATTGATCAGTGGGAGGAAATTAACATTTTTGTTGATGACAACTTTAGCCAAAATGGGAACACGGCAAGAGTTAAAGTTTCAATCTCGCTTGAAGATGATGCCAATGCAAGTGCAACAGTAACACTTAAATTAATCAACAAAGAAAGATGGAAGCTTTATGATCTGGAGTACCAATCCATTAGTATTTTAGATATAGAAAAAATTGGTTATGACTCTAAAATAAAGCGTCAGGGCATCGAAAAGTTGATTGATAAAATGCTGTCAAGCTAATAATTAAATGTATAGATTAGATATTCATGGAGGCTCTCCTCTTTCAGGGAGCATCAAGACCTCCGGATCCAAAAACGCAACGCTTCCCATCTTCTTCGCTTCCATTCTAGCAGATGGTCCACTCAAGCTGTCGAATACCCCTCAACTGAGTGACGTTTCAACGACTCTGAGGCTGCTCATGGATATTGGGTCAAACTTTGTTTTGGAGGAAGATGGATCGATATTTATTGACTCATCAAAGCTTAGTAATTTGGTAGCTGAATATGCTCTCGTTAAAACGATGCGCGCCTCTATTTTGACGCTTGGTCCAATGCTCACAAAGTACAAAGAAGCTAAAATATCACTCCCTGGTGGCTGCGCTATTGGAACGAGACCAGTAAATCTTCATCTGGATGCTCTTGAGAAGATGGGTGCAACCATTGAGGTTAAGAATGGATACATCCATGCAAAGGCGAAAGAGCTTGTAGGTGCACAGATTAATTTTGATTTGATTTCAGTTACTGCCACAGAGAATATCATCATGGCGGCGACTCTTGCTAAAGGCATTACGACAATTAACAATGCTGCTCAAGAGCCTGAGGTGACTGATCTTATTCGATGCCTTAAAAAAATGGGTGCAAAAATTTCCGGTGAGAATACCTCTTCATTGATCATTGAAGGAGTAGATCATCTTGATGGTTGTGAATACTCCATTTGTCCAGATCGAATTGAGGCTGGAACATACCTTGTTGCTGCTGCGATTACTGGAGGAAAAATTACTGTTAATAATATTGAGCCAGACTCCATGCGTGCTGTTATAGGAAAGCTCATTGAAACTGGAGCGGATATTCAGACTAATCAAAACTCTATTAAGCTCGATATGAAAGGTAAGAGACCAAACCCAGTTAATATTCGAACAAGCGCCTACCCAAACTTTCCAACTGACATGCAGGCTCAATTTATGGCTCTTAATTCTATTGCAGAGGGAAGCAGCACCATAACTGAAACCATCTTTGAAAATCGCTTTATGCATGTGCCCGAACTCAGCCGAATGGGAGCTGACCTCAAGCTAGAAGGCAACACAGTTGTATGTAAAGGGGTAAAATCTTTGTCTGGCGCGAATCTTATGGCTACTGACCTGAGGGCATCTGCCAGTCTAGTTTTGGCTGGTCTAGCTGCTCATGGGACAACCACCATTGAGCGCGTTTATCATCTCGACAGAGGTTACGAGATGATTGAAGAAAAATTTAAAATGTTAGGCGCTGATATAGAACGCGTCCAGCACTAAGTTTTAAACAGACAACTAGAGATTAGAAAAGCATGCTTAAGATTGCACTCTCAAAAGGTCGCATATTAGACCAAACCCTGCCGCTTTTAGAAAAAGCTGGGATTAGTATTCCACAAACCGAGCTGAAAAGCAGAAAGCTAATTCTGGATACTAACTTTGACGACATTAAGGTTATTATTTTAAGAGCGAGTGACGTTCCAGTATTTGTTCAGCATGGCGCTGCAGATTTTGGTATTGCTGGAAAAGATGTCTTAATCGAACACGGCGCAGATGGTGTCTTTGAGCTGCTTGATTTGGGTATATCCAAATGCAGAATGATGGTCGCCTCTGAAAAAGATAAAGACCTCAATAAGAGCTCACTTAAGGTAGCTACAAAATATGTCAGGTCTGCAAAAGAGTACTTCTATAGTCAAGGCAAGCAGGTAGAAGTCATCAAACTTTATGGCGCTATGGAGCTTGCTCCTATTGTTGGTTTATCTGACTGCATTGTTGACCTTGTTGATACCGGTAATACGCTCAAAGCAAACAATCTTGTCCCGTTAGATTTAATCTATGAGGTGAGCTCAAGACTAATTGTTAACTCAGCAGCATTTAACACCAAGCATAGCGTAATCAATGGCTGGATTCAAAAAATTAAAGAAAGTTTATGATTCATAAATTTTCTAGTCAAGACAGAGACTTTGATAGCCAACTCAATGCATTAGTAGCCTGGGAAAGCTCTTCAAATGAAGAAATTAATCGCTCTGTTGAGAAAATTATTGATGCTGTAAAACAAAATGGTGATGCCTCGGTTTTAGATTACACCAATCAGTTCGACTCTCTCAAGGCTCATTCTATTTCAGAGCTTATCATTTCTCATGAGAGGCTCAAAAAATCGTTTGACAATCTGGAGAGTGAGCAAAAAAATGCGCTCTCGATTGCAGCGAAAAGAATTAAGTCATACCACCTTAATCAGGTTCAAGAGTCATGGACTTATAAAGAAGAGGATGGCTCCGTTCTAGGTCAAAAAATAACCCCATTACAGAGGGCAGGACTATACGTTCCTGGTGGCAAAGCGGCCTACCCTTCCTCAGTTCTAATGAATAGCATTCCTGCAAAAGTGGCCGGGGTTGAGGAGCTGATCATGGTTGTACCAACGCCCAATGGCGTGATTAATGAATTAGTTCTTGCTGCAGCTTATGTTGCTGAGGTTGATTTAGTAATCACTATCGGCGGTGCTCAAGCTATAGCTGCTCTTGCTTATGGAACAGAGAGTATTCCAAAGGTTGACAAGATTGTTGGTCCTGGAAATATTTACGTGGCTACAGCCAAAAGACAGGTCTTCGGACTGGTTGGGATTGACATGATCGCCGGGCCTTCAGAAATACTCATTATCTGTGATGGCAATACCAATCCAGACTGGATCGCAATGGATCTATTTTCTCAGGCTGAGCATGACGAGGATGCCCAAGCAATCCTTCTGTGCCCAGATGAAGACTTTCTAAAAGAGGTTGAGATGAGCATTTCAAAACTACTTCCAACTATGGAGAGGGAGCAAATCATTAAAACCTCTCTCAAAAATAGAGGCGCTCTGATTTTGACTCAGGACATTGATGACGCTGTCAAAATCTCTAACAGAATTGCTCCTGAGCATCTTGAGCTCTCTGTTGAAGACCCAGAGTCGATTCTTGATGATATTAAGCATGCAGGTGCTATTTTTATGGGTAAATACTCTTCCGAAGCGCTCGGTGATTACTGCGCCGGAACGAATCATGTTTTGCCCACCTCCAGCACTGCAAGGTTTTCATCACCTCTAGGGGTTTATGATTTTACAAAACGCTCTAGCATTGTCATGGCTTCAAAAGAGGGGGCAAAAAAATTGGGTGAGACTGCCTCCGTTTTAGCATTTGGGGAAGGACTAGAGGCCCATGCAAAATCAGCGCTCTATCGGACCGATAAAGAATAATTATCCGGGTATTGCCTGGTAATAACCGTTCTCCTTTATCACTCTAATAGGCCAATCAAACAGATTGGTTAGGTTGGTATTGGTTAAGATTTGATCTTTATCGCCATCCTCAATCACCCTGCCCTCTTTCAATAGAATAACTCTTTTGACCTCAGGTGGTATCTCATGAATATGGTGCGTGACCAGGATCACTTTTTTCCCCATACTGATGAGCTCTCTAATAATTTCAAGGTACTGAAAGCAAGTACTCATATCAAGGCCACTGGTTGGCTCGTCAAAAACTAGAACGGCTGGATCATTAACGAGTGATCTGGCAAGCAGGAATTTTCTTTGCTCTCCTGTAGACAGGGCAGAGAACTCTCTGTCTTTTAGGTCAGTGATTGATAAAAGATCCATAACCTCTTTGGCTCGACCTAACTTAGCGTCATCAAACTCCTGGTGCTGCCATATGCCATCACTCGAATAAAAGCCTGAAAGCACAACATATAGACCTATCGCAGTGCTTGAATAGCCGTACTGAAGGTGCTGTGAAACGACTCCCAAGTTGGATCGAAGTTCATCCACATTCCACCTGTCTTTCTCAAAGATTTTAAGGCTGCTATCTTTATTCTCAACGATATAGAGCTCTCTATTTAGAAGCTTAAGGAGTGTGGTTTTGCCAGAGCCATTTGGGCCAAGGATAACTGTGCTTTGACTCTCATCTATTGTCAGTGAGAAGTCGTCAAGGACTTTGTTTCTTCCTTGAAATACCGTTATATTTTGAAAATCGATAATATTCATCAATATCCACTAAAGCATCAAATAGCAAAGAAGCTTGGTAATCATACCATGAGATTTAAGGATTACTTTAACTAGCTTTCTTGAAACTCAGGCGCGGCAATAGTTGAGACAAGAACATTCCTGCTAGCATCAGTGTACAGCCGATAAGCCCCCGAGTTGACAAGTTTTCATCCAGGATAAGCCATCCACCAAGGACAGCAAATGCTCCCTCTAAACCCAAAATTATCGCTGCATGCGAGGATTTAGCATGCTGCTGAGCAACCACTTGCAACGTATACCCTACTCCAATCGACATAATGCCGGCATAGAGGAGCGGAATCGCAGTATCCATAATCATCTGCCAAGTAATTACTTCTATAGCAACTGCTATAAAAAGACTTAAGACGCCAGAGACAAAGTATTGAATCAGTGAAAGCTTCAATGGGTCCATTCTCTTGGCAACATAGCCAACCACTAAAATGTGCGCGGCAAAGAAGACGGCGCATATGAGTTGAAGGAGGTCGCCCCTGGCAATACTGAAGTCATCATTGATGCTCAGCAGATAGAGTCCTATGACGGCAATGAAGGCGCCCAGCCAGGTACCAGAGCCAGTTCGCTGACCAAAAAATATGGCAATTATTGGAACAAAAAAGATGTAAAGACCAGTTATAAAGCCTGCTTTTCCAGCAGTGGTGTATTGGATTCCAACTTGCTGGAAACTCGAAGCCATAAATAAAAATAATCCAGCAATAAAGCCTGCGAACAAGAGCTTTTTAGTGGACGTTTCTTTATTCTCCTGAGGTTTATTCTTTTTAGATAAATACCAAACGATTGGAAACAAAAAAACAGTGCCAATAAAAAACCTTGCAGTGTTGAAAAGAAATGGACCCATCGTCTCCATCCCCTCTCTCTGAGCAACAAAGGCAAAGCCCCATATCGCTGCTGCAAGAAGCATAAGAAGATCTGCTCTAATTGCTTGTGATTTCATAAATTTTAATTTTTTGATTGTCTAGCACTATAAATTGAGTGAATAAATAAAGTTAAAACGACTATTACACCACCAAATACAGCATTATTCGATAACTCCTCCTTGAGAACGAGCCAGGCCAACAAAGTACCAATCACGGTCCCCATTGGAAAGAATATAGCGACTTCAGGTGCGGGAATGTATTGAGGTGCAATTGTAATCAATGTAAATGAGATTGCAACTAAAACACTACTGATGATAATATAAGTCATCGCTTGCGAGGTCAGTGTTAATGACTCTGCAAAGATTAATCCAACTAGGGTGATAAATAAACCATTGATCGCCATAGCTGGAACCATATTCACCTCTTTATATTTTCTGAGCAAAGTAAAAGAAAATCCGCCCGTTGTAACAGATGCAAGAGCAAACAAACTTCCCTTTAAATTTAGCCCACTGGTATCTCCAGACATGACAATGTAAATTCCAAAGAAAACAACAACCATTGCTAGCCAGGTAAAAATCTTTGGCTTTTCCCTTAAGAGCAGGAACGAAACCAAGGCCACCATGAGCGGCGAAGCACTAATAATCACCAAAGTTTTAGCTAGTGTCGTGTAGTGAATAGCAAGAATAAATGTGGCGCCTCCAAGGCCAGTCAAACAGCCAATTAAAATCCCTTCTTTTCCGATACTCTTTATCTCATTTACAGCTCTTGAGCCATAGCCAATGAAGAGAATAATTAATATACTGAGAGCAAAAAAGATGCCTCTCCAAAACAGAATTGTAAAACTGTCTGAGTCAGCCAACTTTACAAGTATCCCTTCGGGCGTGAGCACGAGGACACCAAAGAAAGCAATGAGGAGACCTTTTAAGTGATTAGACATGACTATTGCAACAAACCTATTGCATCAACTGCTTGTCTAATCAATTTGATTTTTGGCAAGCCTAGTGCTATACCATGAATGTAAAAACAGTGTGACGATCACAATACTGCCCCCAACAAGAGCGTTGACAGAAGGCACCTCACTAATAACATACCAAGCAATGAGAGAGCCTAAGACCGTTTCTAGAGGCATTATCATCCCAACTTCGGCAGCAGGCATATACCTAGGAGCAATTGTAATCAAACTAAACGAGATGGAGAGTATCGCTCCCATTGCAATAATGTAACCTACTACCTCAGCCGGTACAGTAATTTGATTGGCCATTAAGAATGCAATTAAGGCAGCAATAAGGCCACCAATAGCGTTCACTGGAACCATGTTGACGTGTTTATATTTTCGAGTCAGAGTAAAGGTAAAACCCATCATCACAGCGGTAATCAATGCAAAGAAGTCACCAACAAGACTCTTGCCACCAAAGCTACCACTCATCACTATATAAATACCTATAAAAACGATGATCATCGCGGCCCAAGTGATTAGACTGGACTTCTCTTTCAGTAAAAACCAGGCAACGATTGCAATCATAATGGGGCCAGTACTAATAATGACTAGTGCGTTAGCAATTGAAGTGTAGACGATAGCAAACACAAATGTGCCTGTACTGATTCCAGAAAAAAGACCAATTACTAGACCACCTTTTCCAATGTTTTTGAACTCAGCAATTGTTTTACTTCGATACTTAATGAGAACGAGAAGAGAAACTCCAACTGCATAAAGCAAACCCCTCCAGAACAAAACAGTCCAGCTGTCAACCTCGGAGGATGCCTCTTCTACAAGCCTAATTAAAACTGAGTCTGGACTTAAAATAACTACTGCAAAAATAGTCATCAAAAGGCCTTTTAGATGGTTTGTCATGCAGCCCTCAAAATCAAAAGTAAACGCTCAAAATCTTTTGATTATGAACAGTCGACAATCGATTAAAGATTTAGTTAAAGATTAAAGAATCTTTCTGATTGAAAATTTGTAAATTTGAATAGTTCCTAAGAGCAATATAAGCACCAAATATAGCACCGGACCAGACTAAATCACCAGCAATTGTATTTTGGAAAAAAGGAATCGCCATAGTGTAACAAAGCACAAGACCTTCAAAGGTCTTTGCATACATCGGTGAAAACGCCCATACAGCAAAGTTAGTTGCAATAAAGAAGACTGTTGAACTTGCAAGCGCAGCACCAACAATTCTTAGGGCGCCAAGCTTTCTTTGAAGGAAGTTTTTGAAAACGATTGGAAAAAGTAAAGCCAGATAAACAACAAACATCGACTTTGATCCGAACCAGTTCGCTGAAAGAGAGCCAAAAGCAAAATAGTCGCAAAGCAGCATTGTAACCACTACAGCAACAATCGCCATGTATCTTTTTACAAAAATAAAGCCTGCGAAAAGTGCAATTGCAGCCATTGGTGTAAAGTTTGGTGGATGAGGTAAAAGTCGTCCAGCGACGCCTAGGGCAATTAAGACTGCCAAAATAACTAGATAACTAAAACTTGAATTAAGTTTGTAATCTTGATTGTCCATCATTTCTCTCCAAATAATTTGAAATAATCATATCTTAAAAAGCTTCCATATTCAAGCGAATAAATGTATCTTCAGAAAGAATAACATCATGCGCGCCTACCATAGACATTGTGCCGTTAACATACAAGGCCCAATAGGTATTCCCAACAGCCTCTACTCCGCC
The DNA here is from genome assembly GCA_902509905.1 of uncultured Gammaproteobacteria bacterium. GTDB lineage: Bacteria > Pseudomonadota > Gammaproteobacteria > PS1 > Pseudothioglobaceae > Pseudothioglobus. The sequence goes on from CABWZI010000004.1 coordinate 86,836, forward strand.
CAAAGACATAATCTGAGGACCAAAACTTGTATCTTTAACCCCGACAACTATCAGCTGCCTAATAGCATCATAGGCATTAATTCCTGTCTCGACCTGCTTGACTGCTGTTAAATTGATATGCTCAGCCGAGGTAATTGCTAGAGACAATTGAACCTTTTCAATTGAGTTGTCAGCTAATACAGACAACGGCTGGAATGAAAACAAACCAATCAAAAATATCGCTAAGATTTTGAGGTTAGGTCTCATTGAGCTTAAGGGTTGATTAAAAGGTCGAATTTTATATCAAAAACAAGAAACTGCAAGAGGCAACAACAAAAATATTTCCAACTCAGAAAGGAAACTTCTTGTTTCCAAATCCAGGCATTTTAGAAAGATCTGGCATCCCGCCTTGACCTTGCATCCCTTCCATTTGTTGCATCATCTTTTTCATCTTGCCGCCTTTCATTTTTTTCATTGTTTTTTGCATTTTTTCAAACTGCTTGAGCAGCTTGTTGACGTGCTGAACATCAGTGCCCGATCCTGCAGCTATTCTTTTTTTACGTGACCCTTTAATGAGGTTGACATGGTTTCTTTCTTTCGGAGTCATTGAATTAATAATGGCAATCATTCTGGAGCTCTCTTTGTCACCAATCATTTGATTTTTAACACTTTGAGGCATTTGTCCCATGCCTGGAAGCTTATCCATAAGAGCGCCCATACCTCCCATATCCTGCATTTGAATGAGTTGGTCTCTCATGTCATCCAGATCGAAGCGGCCTTTTGCCATCTTCTGAACATTTTTTTGTGCCTTTTTATGGTCAACCTTCTTGGAAATCTCATCGACCAACGAAAGTACGTCACCCATTCCGAGAATCCTTGAAACCAATCTATCCGGATGAAATGGCTCCAACGCATCAGTCTTTTCACCGACACCCATAAACTTGATTGGCTTTCCAGTAATATGCCTGACAGAGAGCGCAGCACCGCCTCTCGCATCACCATCCGTTTTAGTAAGGATCACACCTGTTAACGGTAACACATCAGAGAACGCTTTTGCAGTATGTGCTGCGTCCTGACCTGTCATTGAATCAACAACAAAGAGGGTTTCAATGGGGTTTACTTGCTTCTGAAGGATCTGTATCTCAGACATCATCTGCTCATCAATAGCAAGCCTTCCCGCAGTATCGACTAAAAGTACATCATGAAACTGAGACTGTGCTTGTTTTTTTGCATCAGCAACAATTTTTTCTGGCCTCTCATCTACAGTTGAAGGAAAAAAATCGACCTCTATCTCTTGGGCGAGAACTTTCAGCTGTTCTATCGCAGCTGGCCTATAGACGTCAGCACTAACCACCAGAACCTTCTTTTTTTGATCTTCCTTTAAAAATCGAGCTAACTTTGCAATCGAGGTTGTCTTACCAGAACCCTGGAGACCAGCAACCATAACGACCGCAGGTGGCTGAGTTGCTAGATTGAGAGACTCATTTTGTCCACCAATCACCTCTGTAAGCTCTGACTCAACTAACTTGATGAAGGCTTGAGATGGGTTTAACCCTTCGCCAACCTTAAGGCCAATAGCTTTTGTTTGAACCCTTTCAATGAAATACTTTATGACGTCCAGCGCAACATCAGCCTCGAGAAGAGATCTTCTTACCTCACGGATAGCCTCCTTGATGTTGGCTTCTGATAACTTATTTTTTCCCTGTAGGGCTTTAAAACTGTTGGATAGACGGTCTGTTAAATTATCAAACATTATGTTCTGGTTGACTGAAATATATTATTATATAAGCTTTTGCAAAGCCATTGCTAGAGATGCCATTACTACACACTCTGCCATTTATTACTTACCTGATTGCTGGTCTTTTGCTTACCAGATATTTTGTACTAGATACGGTTTCAAATCAACACAGGGTTATAGTTAATTTATTGCTCTTTGTTGCGTGCTCGTCTCATGGCTATATCTTGTTTGAGCTCTGGCAGCATGAAGGCGTATTCTTTGGATTAACGGTTAGCGTTTCTTTTGTTGCCTGGGTAGTAGCAACGCTGTTGTTTTTGACCTCATTCACTAAGCCTATTCACTCTCTTGGAATCATCGTATACCCGTTGAGTGCAATTGCAGTGATTGTAGCCTTTCTCTATCCTGGCTCAGGAGGAAAATTACTATCAATCTCAATAGCAGCACACGTATTTTTGTCCATTGGTGCATACGCTCTTCTCTCTCTGGCTGTTGGACAATCACTGCTTCTGAGCATTCAAGAGCGCTTTCTTCATGAACACAACTTCAACACTTTTGTAGATAAACTTCCTGCACTTCAAACTATGGAAGATTTTTTATATCAAACTTTAAAGATGGGCTTCTTACTGCTCACACTGTCACTCATCTCAGGCTACCTCTATATCAGTGATTTTTTCACTCAGCAGCTGACCTATAAGACAATCCTATCTGTTTTGGCTTGGCTTGGTTTTGCTGGTATCTTGTTTGCACACATGGTTTTCGGAATCAGGGGTAAATTAATTGTTTTATTAACTCAAATAGCTTTTGCTGTATTGCTTTTATCTTACTTTGGAACTAAATTCTTCATAGAAGTCTTTGCCTTATGAGCTCTGAATTTAAAACACTCAAAGGCGAATGTTTATGTGGCGAAGTTTCATGGGAGCTCTCAGGCCCCTATGAATTTTTTGGGATGTGTCAATGCTCAAGGTGCAGAAAGGTAACGGGCGCTGCATTTGCAACGAACCTCTTTGTCAAAGCGAATCAATTTAGGTGGATTTCAGGTCAAGAGAATACGGGTCAATATACTTTAGAGCTGCCTAATACTTTTGGGAATGCTTTCTGTAAAAAATGCGGCTCAAGAGCGCCAAGATTTATACCTTCAAAAGGATGGATGTTGGCACCACTGGGAAGCACTATGGAAATCCCTGAAATTAAGCCAACATTGGTTTGCGCTAAAGACCACACAGACTGGTTTAGCGGTCTTGAAAAGATAGTTTAGTCAATATGAAGTACAGCAAGGAATGCCTCTTGCGGAATGTCTACCCTTCCAATCGATCTCATTCTTTTCTTGCCCTTCTTTTGCTTTTCGAGTAGCTTTCTTTTTCTGGTTATATCTCCACCATAACACTTTGCTGTTACATTCTTTCTGAGCGCCTTAACGTTAGTACGAGAAATAATCTTAACTCCAATGCAGGCCTGAATAGCAACATCAAACATTTGCCTTGGAATAAGCTCTTTCATCTTTCCAGCAATCTCTCTCCCTTTGTAGACAGAGTTATCCCTATGGATAATCAGTGCTAAAGCATCAACGCCTTCATTATTAATGAGAATATCTAAGCGGATTAAGTCTGAGGCTTGGTAGCGTTCAAACTGATAGTCCATTGAGGCAAACCCTCTGGAGACAGACTTTAACTTGTCAAAGAAATCCAAGACAACTTCATTCAGAGGTAATTCGTAAACGATAGATACCTGCCTACCCATATAGTTAATGCTTTTCTGAACCCCTCTTTTTTCCACGCACAGGCTTATGACAGGACCAACATATTCACTAGTCACCAGAATATTTGCTGTAATGATAGGCTCTCTGAACTCTGCTATGGTTTGAACTGGTGGAAGCTTTGAGGGACTATCAATTCTCGATACATTGCCCTTAGTATCTAATATTTCATAGATTACAGTAGGAGCTGTGGTTATTAAATCTAAATCATACTCACGCTCAAGCCTCTCCTGAACAATTTCCATATGCAGAAGACCTAAAAAGCCAATTCTAAATCCAAACCCTAAAGCATCTGAATTTTCAGGCTCGTACTGCAAAGCTGCGTCATTGAGTCGAAGCTTTCCAAGCGCATCTCTAAATTTTTCATAATCCTCACCCGAGGTCGGGAATAGACCAGCAAAAACACGAGGCTGGACTGGTTTAAAGCCATCAAGTGGCAACTCAACAGGGTTTTTACTGCCAGTAATCGTATCACCAACTGGTGCGCCATCAATATTCTTAATGCTAGCAATCAAGTAGCCAACCTCACCCGCCTTGAGGCTTTCTGTTTTAGTTCTCTTGGGAGTAAAAATACCTACCTCATCGACCAGGTGCTCATTTTTATTGGAAAAGATTTTAATTTTTGTTTTGGCCTTGATCTCGCCATCGATGACTCTAATTAAGGAAACAACTCCAAGATAGTTATCAAACCAAGAGTCAATAATCAGCGCCTTGATTGGGGCATCTAGTTCACCCTCGGGTGATGGAATTTTTTCTACAATCTGCTCTAGTATTTCTTCTATACCGATTCCAGATTTGGCACTCGCATGAACTGCGTCATGCGCCTCAACCCCTACTACATCTTCAATCTCATCCACCACCCTCTCGGGCTCAGCGGCTGGGAGATCTATCTTGTTTAGAACAGCTAAAACCTCTAACCCCTGATCTATTGCAGTGTAACAATTCGCAACAGTCTGAGCTTCAACGCCTTGTGAAGCATCTACAATGAGTAAAGCACCCTCGCAAGCTGAGAGCGAGCGAGAGACCTCATATGAAAAATCTACGTGTCCAGGAGTGTCAATAAAGTTCAGCTGATAAGTCTCTCCATCCCTTGCCTTGTAATTCAAAGAGACGCTTTGAGACTTAATTGTAATCCCTCTCTCCTTCTCAATATCCATAGAGTCAAGAACCTGTGAGGACATCTCTCGATCAGTTAAACCGCCACAGAATTGAATGAAGCGATCAGCAATGGTTGACTTGCCGTGATCGATGTGAGCAATGATAGAAAAATTTCGGATTTTTGGCATATCAATGATAAAATGAATGCTTTTAATTTAAACCATGAGATTATATCGTATATGAATAAAGTAAACCCTACTACATGTGTCGCAACAAGTGATCAAAATGTCAATATTCCTGATGACCAAGGAAGAAACATTGTTCTCTACTTCTACCCTAAGGATGACACTCCAGGATGCACCATTGAAGGCAACGACTTTACTAGGCTCAATGACGCTTTTGCTGAGAATAATTCTGTTGTATACGGCGTCTCTAGAGACTCAATTGCATCCCATGAAAAATTCATCAACAAATTTAATTATACGATTGACCTGATCTCAGATGAAGATGAGTCTCTTTGTAAGCAGTTTGATGTACTCAAGCTCAAAAAAATGTATGGCAAAGAGCATATCGGAATTGTCAGATCCACTTTTGTAATAAGTCCTGATGGTGACATTCTCAAACAATGGGACAAAGTTAAAGTTGATGGGCACGCTGAGGAAGTTCTAGACTTTGTAAAGTCGCTATGAATTCAAACGTTGATCACGAAGAGGTAAATAAATTTGCAGCACTAGCAGCGCGCTGGTGGGACAGAGATTCTGAATTTAAACCGCTTCATGACATTAACCCGCTTCGTCTAAACTATATCAAGGAGCAGTGCGGAGGAAGTCTCGAAGGTAAGCGCATACTTGATGTTGGCTGTGGTGGTGGAATACTGAGTGAATCCTTAGCTCTTGAAGGCGCTACTGTGGTGGGAATTGACCTAGCTGAAGCGGGCCTTGAAGTTGCTAAGCTTCACCTTCTTGAATCAGGTCTTGATATTGAGTATCAATCAATATCTGCTGAAGATTTAGCTGAAAAAGAATCCGAGTCTTTCGATGTCATTGCTTGTCTTGAGATGCTAGAGCATGTCCCGGATCCCTCACTTGTGATTGAGGCCTGCTCAAAATTAATTAAACCAAATGGACAAATATTCTTCTCAACCATTAATAGGAATCCAAAGTCTTATTTCTTTGCAATAGTTGGCGCTGAGTATGTCTTAAATCTCCTACCCAAAGGCACACACAACTATGAAAAGTTCATTCGCCCCAGCGAAATAGATGGGTGGGCTAGACCTTATGGTTTGTCGATTAGCTCAATGATTGGCATGACTTACAACCCAATAACAAAGAAATACAAACTTGGTGACGATGTCAGTGTCAATTACATTGTCCATTATAAGAAAAAGTAAAGTCTATTTTAGGGTGCTTGGTCAAAGAGCAATTAGCAGCAGGAACAGGAAGGTGGCTCAATCTTAGGGTAGTTGGCTATACCCTCCTTTGATTTAACGCCACCCTCGTAAATAATGTATTTCCCTTTAGGCCTTCCCTCTTTCATCATGATTTCAGACACTAGTTGGCCATTTTCATTCCAAGTGGTGGCTTTGCCATGCTCCAAATTATCCTTAAAGTTTATAACTTGAATTTTTTGCCCATCTTCATTCCACTCAGTGAGCTTTCCTTGGAGAAGGCCTTTGGAATAATTTGCCTCAGACGCAATAGAGCCAGAGGCAAATTTATAGACTTCTTTGCCTTGCTTTAAGCCATCTTTATAGAAAGCCTCTAACGTCATTCCGTTTTCTAAAATCTCAGTTTGTAGTCCGTCTTTCATATTAGTCTTTTTTTGATAGACATTCGTGAAGACTATCTGCCATATTACGAATCAGCGTGAAGTAGAGTTCTGGACCGTCCTTGATAGAAGCGCCAAGCGGGTCGAGAACTCCTGTGTTTGCTTGAGTACCCTCTACAACTGTAGAGACAAGCTTCGGCTCGAATTGAGGCTCAGAAAAGACACAGTGAGCGTTTAGTTCATTAATCTTATTTTTTAGTTCTCTTATTCGATTGGCTCCCGGAACAACCTCAGGAGAAACCGTGATAGAGCCAACTGCACTCATTCCAAATCGCTGTTCAAAATATTGATAGGCATCATGAAATACAACATAGCCTTTACCTTTATCAGATTCAAGTTTATTAGAAACTTCATCTATAAGTTGATCTAACTTCATATTCATTTTTTTGGAATTTGATTCATATTTTGAGGCATTAACTGGATCAAGCTCAATCAGTGCTAGCTTGATTTCATCAACCAAAACTTTGGCATTTTCTGGATCAAGCCAAACGTGGACATCAAACTCGCCATGTCCATGGTCATCATGTCCTTCGTGTTCATCATGGTCATCATGTACGTGCGCATCAAACATCCCACCCTCACGCATTTTTATTTTTTTAAGTTTGCTTGAATCAATAAGTTCAACTATATGGGCTTTAGTTGCAATTGCCTCAAGAGGCTGCTCTAAAAAAGACTCCAATTCGTGACCCATCCAGAAAACCAGATCAGCATCCTCAAGCTGTCTAGCTTGTGAAGGTCTTAATGAGTAGGTATGAGGTGAAGCAGAGCCTTTGACAATAAGATCAGGCTTAGCGACGCCTTCCATTACACCAGAGACCAATGAATGAAGTGGCTTAACAGAAGAGACCACATTTATTTCAGCATGTGCAGTAATTGAAATGCCTGAAATTAAGGCAGATGCAAGGTAAATTGACTTTAAATGATTCATTGGTTTCATTTCATAGTTAACAATCTTAGAATGTTATCAGAAATTTAAATCTATTGCAATATTATTGCATTAACAATATATAATTGCATTATTATTTTTAAATATCAAAATTTAAGGTGAAACAACTAGACGAACCTCTTATATCTCTTACCAATGCAAGTATTTATAGATCTGATAAATGGCTAGTGAGAGATGTTTCATTGACTTTAGGGCCAGGTGAAATTCTTACTTTGATTGGTCCTAACGGCTCTGGAAAATCAACAACAGCAAAAATGGCTCTTGGCATTCTTAAACCTGACGAGGGTTCAGCCAAAAGACGAAAAAAATTGAAGATTCGTTATGTCCCTCAGAAGGTTTCTATAGATTGGACTGTGCCTTTAAAAGTAAGGCGATTGATGAGCCTTACTGGCCATGTCAGTAAAGAGGAAGCTGATCGAGCTATGAATCTCACTGGAACCTTGCATTTAGCTAACTCAGAGGTTAGAACGCTCTCAGGAGGGGAATTTCAAAGAGTATTACTTGCTAGAGCTATAGCTTTTAAGCCAGAGCTATTGGTTCTGGATGAGCCTGTTCAAGGTGTTGACTTTAGTGGTGAGATTGAGATGTATGAGCTTATTAAAAAGATTCGTGATGAACTGCAGTGCGGAGTTCTTCTCATCTCACATGATTTACATATAGTTATGGCAGCGACAGACCATGTCATTTGTCTGAACGGTCATGTCTGTTGCAGCGGCACACCAATGAAAGTTGCTGTCAGCAAGGAATACAAGGATCTTTTTGGAGCGCGAGCATCTTCAGGACTTGCTCTCTATGAGCATCATCATGATCATGAACATCTTTCAAATGGAAGTATCAATCCTGAAAACAATCCTCTTACTTTTGTAAATCAGATTAACAATTCAAACCAAAATCCAAAAGGTGATAAACATGATGGATGATTTTTTTAGTAGAGCAATAATTGCTGGAGTTGGCGTTGCCTTAGTTGCTGGACCACTTGGCTGTTACATTGTTTGGAGACGGCTTGCCTATTTCGGTGATACACTTTCTCATGCAGCTCTTTTAGGTATAGCATTGGCTTTACTTTTTCAAGTCAACATTACTTTAAGTGTTTTTTTAGTCTCTGTATTTGTCTCCCTTGCACTTTTAATCTTACAACGTCGAGTTACTTTATCTACTGATGCATTATTAGGGCTTCTTGCTCATTCTGCTCTAGCATTTGGTATGGTAGCATTAAGCTTTATGACATGGGTCAGGGTTGACTTGATGGGCTTCCTCTTTGGGGATATATTAGCAGTTACGCCTTATGATATTGCCATCATTTGGGGCGGTGGTTTATTGGTTTTAGTAGTACTGGCAATATTCTGGAGATCATTATTTGCTGCTACAGTGAACCTTGAGCTTGCTCAAGCAGAAGGCATGAGGCCAGAACAAGCCAATATTATTTTTATGTTGTTGATGGCTGCTGTCATCGCTATTTCTATGAAAATAGTTGGTGTTTTATTAATTACTTCAATGCTTATATTTCCAGCAGCAATTGCGCGTCGCTTCGCAAGTGGCCCTGAACAGATGGCAGTCTTGGCTGCTCTCATTGGAGTTATAGCAGTATTTGGAGGTCTTTTTGGTTCGCTTCAGTGGGATACTCCAGCAGGACCGAGTATCGTTGTTGCCGCATCAATATTTTTTATTATCACAGTTTTAAGTGCGGTTATATTTCAAATAGTAAAAAGCACTCGGATCAACAAAACCAATATCAAGTCAAACGAAATTTAATCTCTTATCTTTGAAACTCTCGAAGATATTGATGAGAAATAATTTTACCGTCTTCAATTTTAGCTATAAACATCACAGTTGAATCTAGGGCGTTTGGCTCTATTACGTTATGAGTACCTACTATAACCTCATCATTTTCAAAACAGCATAAAAAATCTACAGCTTGGAAATTAGTGTCTTTGCACCAATCTATAGTCTCTTTTTTGTCTAGTTTAAAATTGAATCTATCATTAACCCAGATAAAGTCATTTGATAAAACATCAGACATACTATTTACATCTTTATCATTGACAGCCTTAATCCAACTATCACTATAAGTTTTAAAATTTACTGACATAATTATTTCCATTAATTTTGAATTACTTAAATTATAGTTTAGATTTACCCTCTCTCTTAATAACAAATCAAAGGAAATTTGAACTTCCTTTTGGACTATAATTTTATCTCTTAAAAATCTATTAATCGCCATCTATTTTAAGTATGAATGAAACCAAACAAAATCAAACAATCAATTTAAATATCATTCATAACAAAAAAATTCCTAAAGTTTCATTGATTGAACCAACAAACTCAGGCTACCTTTTGTTTGCTCTTGAAGTGGATCATCGTCCACCTATAGGCTTTTTTTTGGAAAGCAAGAAAAAACAAAAAATCCTTCGTAATCTCAAAACTCAAATTACTAACCTTAACGATAATAAAATAATTGATGCAACCTTGTTTAAAACAATATTGATGCCTCCAGGAAGGGGCAACTTCTTGAAAAAGCGTCCCGAAGTTGAAATTGCTAAATTTGATGTTGTTTTGTTAGTTGAGTTTAATAGTCATGATGCTGCAGTTAAATTTAAAGAGAGTTCAAAGTGGGCTAGGATAGAGCAGGAATATAAATCAGATGTCACAAAAACGCTAACTGTTACTGGCAAAAATGTTAGAAGAATTGGACCTGTTGACCATTCAAAAAAAGGAGTGTTTTTGTTTAATTATTTTTTTGCCGATGACGTTAATCAAAATTTAAGTATCTGGGAACATACTGCTGGATGGTTTGAATATCAAACTGGACTTGATAATTCTGAACTTATCTTGCCTGATAATCCGACACAAAATTCCTATAAAATTATAAATCACTGTCGTTGGAACCACTTAGTCGATATTATGCCTTCACTGCTTTTTAAACCAAGCTTTAGAGAGTTTGTATTAAAAAACTTTGAATCTAACAATATTGCTGCTACACCTATACTCTATCGACTTGCATAAAGAGTTGTATTAAGTTACTCATAAAAATTTAAATAAGCTCCTTCACTCATCCAAGAAGATTTGGACTTTAGTTCAAGTTTAAATATAATCATAGTATGAATAAAAACAAAGTTGGTCTGCTATTTCTCAGTATTGTAGCGGGTATAGCAATTCTGACTGCTATTGCGCACATTTCATGCGTATTTATTGGAGAAAATTGCTACCGCTCTCAATTAGCGCCAGAAGTTATCATTCAATCTGCGGTAAATGGTACTTTACTTGCTCCTGTAGGCACAACATTTATTTCTTTGCTGTTTTTACTTTGTGCTATTTACGCACTATCTGCCGCAAACTTAATCATTAAACTTCCCTTATTAAAAACTGCTATGTATTCAATTTCTATTTTGTGTATTTTTAGAGGGTTGGCAACAATTCCACTTTCACTAACTTATCCAGAAATGGTTAGTGGTTTTTCTATCATTGCAGGGGCAACATGGTTTGTTTCGGGAGTATTATTTTTTCTAGGTTTTCGTTTTAGACAAGCTCTGAATAGATCTTAGGAAAGTCAACCTTACCTCACACATCAAACGAAATTTGTACTTTGGTTTAAGCCTTTAAATTATTATTTTTGAGATACCGCAATAGTTTGCTTCAGAGTTGAGTTATCTGAGATTGCTTTTGCTAAAAACTTACCTACTAGGCGTCTTGAAACTTTCCACTGTGAAACTTGATTATTATTTGAAGTGTATAGCGAACTAGAAACCTCTTTATTATCATTCAGATGGACTGGTTGCGAGATTGTCCAGTCTAGTCCACTCTCTCTAATATATTTATCTTGTTTTTCAGTGTCATCCATTTGAGGTTTTAATAGTAACTTAAAGAATAGCTTTTCTATAAAACGAAGCATGTTTTTAGAAGGGCCTGTTCCAAACGAAGTTTGAACAAGCAGTCTTTTAATATTAAGCTCCTTCATTGTTTCAATAGCTAATCTGGTTCCTTCACTCCTTATATTCATTGGAGTCTTTGCCGGGCCTAAAAGTCTCACTCGTAACGGGTTTTCAGTAATGCCTAGAGTAATAATTACGACCTCTTGATTTAGCATCGCTACTTTTAAATTATCTTTATCAAGAGCAGAGCCATCTACTGTCCCAATATCTTTTCCAAACACTTTGGATGCGCTTCTGGATAGAGCAGTTACTTGATGACCCTCTTCAATTAATGCTTCAATAGTTTTTCTTCCAGATCCACCAGACGCTCCAATGACCAAAACTTTTTTAGATACTTTCATTTCGCACTCCTTTAATTTTTATGATATGTTCATTATTCATCATCTATATGGTATTATGAATGTCAATATGTGTTTTTTATAATGCAGATTGTACAAAATTATCACTCTTAATGAATTCACATAATTACAACGAAATTCTTCACTATCTAAAACTAGATAGCGTTTTTTACAGTCGATCTACTCTGGGGGGAGATAGCTGGGGAATTGAGCTTCCAGTCCTTGAGAACACTAGCATGTTTCACATTGTCACAAGTGGAAGTTGTGTTGTAGATATCAATGGCAAGCATTATCACCTCCGAACAGGAGATTTGGTTTTTATATCTAGGAACTGTGGTCACAGTATTAAGGGCAGTGAAGAGGCAATTGCGATAGACTTGTTCTCTCATCCAATAAAGCAAGTTAGCAACTGTTATGAAACATTAGAACTCAATGAGAAAGACAAAGACCAGACCACTATTCTTTGTGGAATTGTTCGAGTCAGTCACCCTGCTGGAGCAATGCTTATCAATGAGATGCCTGACATTATCATCATGAGGCAAGATGAGCATATGTTTGGCAGTATGATGAATGAAGTTGTAAGACTTATTGCTAGAGAAGCTGCTGGTGATTTTATAGGTGGAGAAACAGTAATTACGAGGTTGTCTGATGTACTGGCCATTCAGGCTATTAGGAACTGGATAGATAGTAGTGATAGCTTTCAATCAAAATGGATTAAAGCAATTAAAGATGAGAAAATAGGAAAGGCTCTTTCTTTTATACATAATAACCCCGGAGTAGTATGGACTATTGAAAGTCTTGGCAAAGAGGTAGGGATGTCTCGTACTTCTTTTTCAAATAAATTTACAGAAATTGTAGGTGATTCCGTTTTGAACTATCTAACTAAGTGGCGAATGAATCTTGCTGCCATGAGAGTTCGAGAAGGTGAGAGTGTTGATTTAGATTTTGTAGAAAGTCTCGGATATAAGTCTGAATCAGCTTTTAGAAGAACCTTTAAGAAAATTATTGGAATGAATATTTCTGAGTATAGAAATCAAAAAGAGGAACCTCTGTCAGGTTTATTGGACTAAGATTTTCTATGGAGTTAGAACAAATACCGGCTATTTTGTATGCCTTAATCATTGCACTTGTAGTCCTTTTTCAGTTCTGCTTAATCTTTGGTGCGCCTTGGGGACAAATTACCCAAGGCGGACGATATGAAGGACCTTTGCCGGTTACTGGGCGAATAGCAGCTTTGTTGTCGGTTCCAATACTAATCTTCATGGGAGCGAGTATTACATCAGCAGCTGGACTAGTACCTTATTGGGCAGGCTGGACAGCGTATGCAGCTATTGCAATGCAGGCGTTGAGCACAACTTTAAATTGGATTACGCCATCTCAGAAAGAGAGACTCGTGTGGAGTCCGATAACATCAATCATGCTTTTGCTTGCATCTTATGTAGTGTTTATAAAATGACGGATACACACTAAACTCAGTTATGTATTTATACATCCTCCCTCACACATCAAACGAAATTTGAACTTCTATTTGAGCTATAATTCAATTATGAAGAAGCTATTCCTACTTTTAATTCTATCCTTTTTCTCAGCTCAAAGCTTTGCGGGTTCGTGTCCTGATGGCAGTGAACCAAAAAAGACTATTTCTCAAGATGGAACTTACTATGAATTTAAGTGTGATGATAGCTCAAGTGGAATTGATAATTATGATGGAGCACCTGAAATTCCTCATTGGGCAAATCCAAATTATGAAACCTTAAAATATTATCTGTATAAATATTTATATTCAGATTCGATTAATAGGCTTTATGAAGTTAAAGCATCAAATAATCCTTACAAATTTCAGTTCGACCTAAGAGAAGATAATTACGTTAAAAAACAAATGCAGGAAACTGCATTATTGAGTTATCAATTATATGAAGATGGAAAAATTGTTATCGATGAAAAAACCCCTGAAGACAGGTTTGGTGATATGTTTAGAGATTCATCTAAATTTCATTCACAATCACTCGGTAAAAGTATTGTCTCATACATAACAGGTCATGCGATATGTGCTGGATATATCGATAGTGTAGATTCTAGACTAGATGATTGGCCGATCATTCAAAATACTCTTTTTCACAATCAAAAATTAATTGATCTTTTAAATATGGCAGCGGGAGACCAAGAATTCGTAAACGGAACTTCTGGTGGTGGTGGAGTTTTACTCAATTCAAGACGCTGGATAAATGGTCAATCAATTACAAGTATTATGAAAAACGAGTTAATAAACTCAAAAAAAATGAACACGCAATACAATTACAGTAATTTGACTACTAATACAATAGGAGCATATGTTGTTTTTAAATCTGGTGATTCTTTTCAGGACTTGCTAGATGATATTTTTAATAATAAAGTAAGAATTGAAGATGATGTATTTTTTAGAAATCCTGACAATGCTCTTCTTGGAGAAGAGACTTTTTGGTATACCTTTTATGCCACTCGCTCTGACTACTTAAGAATTGGAAGAGCAATGCTTCATGATTGGCAAAATGATACTTGTGTTGGGAAATATTTAAAAACTATCTACGAAAGGAGAATAAATAAAAATTTATCGTATTATGACTTAACGTTTTCTGATCAAAATCCTGAATACTATGGTGGCCAATTTCATATGGGGTATCAAGGAATGAAAAATAGACCAGTAATTGGTATGAATGGGTTTGGAGGGCAGGGCATGTTAATTGATTTTGAAAGGGGCAGAATTATTGCTACACAAGCAATTCATGAGAATTTTAACTGGATAAATTTAGTTCACACACCCATGAGATATGGCAAACCAGCTTCAAAATCATCAAAAGATGTCAAGCAATTTAATGAAACAATTTTAGATTCTCAGCAGCTCATTCAAGAGAGAGAAGCCAGAAGAGAGTCTGAGAGAAAAGCCAAGGCATTCTGGGATAATTTTTATCGAAAAAAATCTCCAAGTTTTGGCAGTTCAATAATTACGAATGATGAAACAACAAAACTAGAGACAACAAAAGTAGAGACATCAGATTCAGATCCAACAATCTCTAAGGTTATAGAGGTGACTCATGGAGATAAACTCATTGTTAATATTGCAGAGCCCCATGAGCTCGCTGGCACTAATATTAATGTCAGCCTAAAGGATATTGATGCGCCTGATGCCACAAAATCTTGCCCTAAGCAGATGGAATTAGGAACTGAAGTCAGAGATTATGTTGCTCAAAAACTTGAAAACGCATCAAGCATTAAACTCATTAACTTCAAGAAAACAAATACTAAAATTATTGCAAAAGTAATTGTTGATGGAGTGGACCTAGGAGATGAGCTTGTTTCGAAAGACTATGCCTCAGAAGAGTATGGCTTCTGGAAGCCTTATTTTTGTAGTGCACTGAGCGCAACTAATCAAGCTGACCAATATCTTATTAGCGATCCAAAAATAGCCGTCTTTTGGTACGAGCGGTCTATCGTTCTTGACCCTAATGGAACTAAGAACCAGGAGTCTCACTTCACTCTCTCTCAAATATATTCTAATCTCGGCGATACTGAGACATCTCTAGAGAATCTTAAAAAATCTGCCTCACTTGAGTGGGTTCCAGCAATGGAGCAGCTTGGCTCTGACTACCTGAATGGTAATGGTGTCAAGAAAGACCCAAATCAGGGAAAGAAATGGCTTAAGAAAGCGTTTGATAAGGGCAGTCCAATAGCAGAGGGCATTTATTGCGGATCACTTTCAAAAGAGAAGCAAAAGACCTGTAAGTTTTAATTCCAACTATCCTCGGCATATTTATTCAGACTTTGAAGGTACAGGGGGAGCCCCTCTCGACATCGTAGATAGATATATACACCCTCACTTACACATCAAACGAAATTTGGACTTCAGTTCAAATTGAATTCTATTAAGAGGTATAGTTAGATTATGAAAAAACTATTCCCTCTCTTAATTCTATCCTTTCTCTCAGCTCAAAGTTTTGCGGGGTCTTGTCCTGATGGTAGTGAGCTGATAAAGAGTGTTTCTGCGGATGGTACTTATTATGTATTTAGCTGTGGTGGACAATCATCATCTTCATCTAATGCTAATTCAAACACAAAAGCATTAGCGGGCATTGATATTGAAAATGACCCTAACATTGACTTTTTCCAGCCTCCACTGAAGCCATCTCCAACAGATAAATTATACTGGTTTGGAAGGAAGTGGCAGATGGCAGATTTTAATAATGACGGATACAGCGATGTACTTTATATTGGTACTATGAACCCAAATAATGTAGATGTAATTGGAGAAACTGCTGGTGGACTTTGTGGCGGTGGTGTTTGTAAAGGAAATAAACCATTACCATCGTTGTTCTTGGGTGATGCCAACAAACAACTAACATATTCACCTGAACTTCTAATTGATAAACGTGAAGATAGTGGAATATCACTAGGATACCGTGCTCTGGTAGCTGATTATAATAACGATGATATTCTTGATTTTTATATCGCAGACACTGGTCTTGGAACGCACAATGGCTTTAGGAATAGCTACTTTCTAAGCCAACTGAACGGCACTTGGGTCGAATCCTCTAAAACACATTTAAGCCACTCCAATTTCGTAGTTTTTGACCACGGAGGCGCTACGGGTGATATCGATAATGACGGGGATATGGATGTTGTTATTACCGAAACCAATTGGAAAACAGGAACAGCTTTGTGGTGCTTAATTAATGATGGAACAGGATATTTAAACAAACGCAAGTGCGGGGGTATTTTTTCTTTTGCCCTAGAACTTGCTGATATGGATGGTGATGGTGATTTAGATGTTTTATTGGGGGCGCATGAATACGAACAAAGTATAGACTTCACTGGTATTGTTTGGAATGATGGTAGGGGGAACTTTAATAAACATAATAATACCCTCTTACCCCAACATAAAAAGAAATGGGGGACAGTGCCAGAAGTTTCAGCAGCCGATTTAGATAATGATGGTGACCTTGATATTGTATACAGTAGAGCCGGTATTTTATATGTGGGAACGGCAATACAAATTATAGAAAACCTTGGCAACAAGAGTTTTAAAGACCAAGGAATATTTCGTCTAGTTGAAGCGCCTAATGACTATGTTCCTGTTCATGAAGGTAATGAATGGAATGACTTTATTGAAGACATTCGATTTAGAGACATAGATAAAGATGGAGATATCGATTTATATTTATCGAGTGGGTCATTAAAAACTAATGGTATAGTTTTGCTAAATCAGGGTGATTTTGCTTTTAAATTTGAAGCGAAAACGATAGCAAAGTTCACCGCTCAAGAGTTAATGGATGAAATATTAGAAGAACTAGAGGCAGAATCTATTCAGTAAATAAAGCCCCTCTCGACATCGGAGATAGATATATACACCCTCACTCACACATCAAACGAAGTTTGGACTTTTAGATTATCTATTTCATAATCTTCCAGTTCCACCAGATGATAAGTGGAACCAAAATGACAGTAGGCAATATCCATGGTAACCATTGTGGCTCCGTATCAACATTAACAACCAGAACGGCTGTAACTACAGCAATAGTTCCAGCTAGCATATTGGTTAAATGTTTAGCAATACGTTTCTTGCCTGTAACCTCTTGTTGTTTGTAAGTTTTGTAATCTGTATAGCCAACTGCTATGGCAATGAATCCAAAGGTAGTAAGCGTAATATAATGGGAGTTGTTTTCCATATAATAGAATATAGCTAATACCCACATACCCAAGCCAGCTGAAATCACTAATCCTAATGCTATCCAGTCGACTATTGAGGCTTTTCCTTTTCTATTTTGAGCAAAACGCCTTCCAGCAAAGGCTAAATAAAATGAAAAAAAGGCGACTAAAAACAAAAATATTTCCTTATTAATGATTGACATAGGTAATGCCGTCAGAAAAATACAAACCATCCCCCAATAGTAAGTCCTTCCAGCGGTGATATGAATCTTCTTTCCTTTCTCAGAACAGATTGCGAAAGCTGCCGCTAAAAGTGCTATTGTTCCTGCCAGAATGTGTATTGGTAATAAGTATTCCATAATGAGATTTTGTTGAATATTGAAAAAGTATAAATTATATCCTCCCTCACACATGAAACGAAATTTGGACTTTTATTAACTATGGCGCATATACTTTTGCTGGCAACCAGGTAACCAAGTCAGGAAATATAAACACTAGAGTGAGTGCAATCAACTGAAGAATAATGAAAGGAACAACGCCTTTATAGATGTCGGTTAATTTAACATCTGGCGGACAGACGCCTTTCAAATAAAAGATTGCAAAACCAACAGGAGGAGTTAAGAACGATGTTTGAAGTGTGACTGCCACTAATAATGCAAACCAAACTAAGTTAGGATTGTCAACTACTCCGAAACCATTGACTGCAAGGTCTAAATTCATTATCACTGGCCCTAATAATGGCAAGATAATGAGGCTTATCTCAATCCAGTCCAAAAAGAAGCCCAAAATAAAAATAATAAATAAAACTGCAATTATCATTCCGTAAGGCCCAAGTCCGAGGCTGTTTAACCCTTCCTCAATAAATTGATCACCACCGCACTCCCTTAGGACTAGCGCAAAAATTGTTGCGCCAACAAAAATACCAAAAATATAGGCCGAGGTATTCATTGTGTTAATGACAACCTCTTTTAAAACACTATAGTTGAATCGTTTATAAAAAATGGTCAACACAACTGCGCCTAAGGCACCAATGCCTGAGGCTTCTGTCACTGTAGCAATGCCCATAAAGATTGACCCAAGCACTGTAAGAATTAAAAAAGCAGGTGGTAATATATCGACCATAACTCTAAGCACATCCTTAAGCCCTATAGGTTCATGATCAGCCGAGAGTGGAACCTTCTCTGGATTAAAAATTCCATAAATGATAATATATGTAATATAAAGAGCACCAAGAATTAAGCCTGGAAAAACAGCGCCCATAAATAAATCAACAACAGATACAGCAAGCTGATCTCCCATTATTACAAGCATAATTGAAGGCGGAATTAAAATGCCAAGTGTGCCTGATGCAGCTATTGTTCCAAGCGCAATAGGCTTATCATAGTTCTGTTTTAGCATTACAGGCAAAGACATTAATCCTAGAAGAACGACTGACGCACCAATTATGCCAGTAGATGCGGCTAGAATAATTCCTATCAGCGTTACTGTAATGGCAAGGCCACCTTTTACGTTTCCAAAAAGTCTTTGCATTGAGTTCATCATCTGCTCTGCTACACCAGATTTATCTAGCATAAGCCCCATAAAAATAAACATAGGAAGGGCGACGAGAACCCAGTTATACATTATCGCAAAAATGCGACCGTGAAGCATGCCAAGGACATTGTATTCTAGACCAGTAAAAGTCCAGTTAAGCATGTCAGTCACGTATCCAACCCCAGCAAATAGAATGCCTACTCCTGCTAGAACCCAAGCAACCGGAAAGCCTGTAAAAATGAGCGCAATAAAACTTACAAACATTGCAATGACAAGCCAATATTCTGGTTCAAAAAACATAATCAGGTTTCCTTTGGGTTTTTAATAACAGGATAAAAAAATCTCAATAAAGAGTTATTTTTCTTTGAGTCAAGCGTTTTATCTATCGACGTATTAGAGTAAATTAAAAGAACCACGTTTTTGATTAATTCAGATAAAGACGCAATAAAAATTAGAATCAGTGAAGCGGGTAATAAGGACTTTACTATCCAGCGGTAGGGAAGTCCAGTAGTGTTTTCTGAAAACTCATTGGCCATGAAAGAGTGATGGACCCAACCAATGCTGTGATCAAAAATAATAATTGTGAAAGGCATTATTAGAAAAAGAATCCCCAATACTTCAATGATGCGTTGTTTTCTTTTTGAAAGCCTCATATGCATAATATCTACCCTGATATGAGAGTCTGAAGTGATCGCGTAAGATAGGCCAAACATAAAAAAAGCATAAAAATGCCAAATGAGTTCATCAACCCAAGCCTCACCACTGTTGAAACCATATCGAAGTGTGACTTGAATCAAAATAATAAGCATTACAACGACATTAAACCAGGCAGTTTTTGTTGTGATTGTTGTAACAATTGATGTTAAAAAAGATGAAACAGGGACTCGGACATCTTTGTTATCACATTCTGCAAAATGATTACTATGATTACCAGACATAATTATTTAAAGTTTTTTTTAATTATAGCCCAAAAAAACAGCAGGACCTAAACCCTGCTGAATTTGGATTAATCGTTGAACTTATTTACCCTGCATCGAAGGACGCGGCAAGTAAATCCATTCTTGCCAGATTCTGTAATCATCACGGAAGTCATTCAGAGCCCCATAAATTTCACCAAACTCTGGATCTTCTGCAATTAACTCAGCAACAACTTCTTCCCAAGCAGATCTGAAAGTTGCAAGCATTTCATCTGACCAATAGTGATTTGTAACTCCTGACTCCACGTTTGCTTTCATGTACTCAAATTGAATTGCTTCGCCAAGCGCAAGACCATCAAGCATGGTTGCTTTACAAGCAGACTCAACTGTTGCTTGTTGAGACTCACTCATTCCGTTCCAAGTATCTCCATTGACGATTAAGTCAAATATTGTCGAAGGCTGGTGCCATCCTGGATAGTAATTATGCTTTAACAATTTAGGAAATCCTAAAAGTTTATCAATAGCTGGCATTGAGAATTCTGTGGCATCGATAGCGCCTTTTTCAAGCGCTGGCATAATGTCTCCAGAAGCTAGTAATGATGTAGTCACTCCAAGTTTTTCCATGACATTAGCACCTAAACCGAAGAATCGCATACGGAGTCCATCAAGATCTGCTGGACTATTAATTTCTTTTGTAAACCACCCCGAAGTTTCTGGAGCAATAATAGAACAAGGCACTGAGTGCACGTTGTATCCATTATCATCATAAAGTTTTTGCATTAATTCACGACCACCACCATAGTACATCCATGCCATAAATTCAGGCGCTTCAGGACCAAATGGAACAGCAGAGAATATGGCAGCTTTCTTACCTAGTAGTCCAGTATTGTAACCTGGCGTACCCCAGCCTGAATTAACTGAGCCATTTGAAACGGACTCTAGCATTTCTTTGGTAGCAACCAATTTTCCAGGCTCATAGATTTTAACTTTAATGCTTCCACCTGATGACTTGTTTACTGTATCTGCAAAGAAAAGAGGCGAAGAGCCAAGACCAGTAAGATGTGTTCCAAACCATACTGGCAGTTTTAGTAAAACTTTGTCTTCTGCAACGGCTGATGTAGCAACTCCCATGGAAATTGCTGCAGCTGCTGCCAGACTAAATAACGATTTAATTTTCATTTTAAATATCTCCTTTTTATTATATAAATCCTACCCCTTACCTATATAAAACCACAATTTATCTAATGGTAAATTGGTAAGTCCAATACATAATATACCAAATTTTTTTAAAAGTCAAATAATTAATATAATCGTTTAAGGCCATATTTAAAAGTATATAGTGAATTTAAATGTTTTAATTAAATGGACTGACCAATTTAATTTTTTGAGGGTATACTCTAATTTAAATAAGTTTAAACCTAGCATATTTTTGAATGCATTTAACTTATAGTAGAATATAGCTTTTTCAAATTTTATTAACAATTAAGACATGAAAAGTAAAACAACAATTGCAGAAATAGTAGCAAAGCAAATTGAGGATATGATTGCAGAGGGAGTCTTACTTGAGGGCGCTCAGCTTCCCTCTGAAAGGGTGCTCGCTGAAAGGCTAGTGGTTTCTAGACCAACGCTTCGTGAAGCAAAACAGATCTTAACATCAAAGGGCTTACTTAGATCTACTCAGGGCGGAGGCACCTATGTTTCTTCATCGTTAAATTCATCAATTTCTGACCCTCTTATGAGCCTTCTAAAAGAACGTCCAGAATTCAAATTTGATATTTTAGAGCTCAGGTATACGCTAGATTCAGAGGCTGCTTACCTCGCTGCCTCAAGGGCCACACAAACCGAAAAAAATAATATACAGGCTAAATATGATGAGATGGTTGAGCTCCATTCAAAGCGAGAAGATAATGTAGCATCAGCATTAGCGGACATTAATTTTCATTTAAGTATCACAGAGGCTTCGCACAATGTTGCGCTTCTTCATGTAACAAGAAGTATTTATGATGTTCTTTTATCAAGTATTGAAAATAATCTTAAATATTTATATACGATTAGCGACATTGAAGAGTCATTAAACCCTCAACATAAGCTCATTCTAGATATGATTATGGAGGGAGATCCTGAAGGGGCTAAATTGGCTGCAAAAAGTCATATGGAATTTGTTAATAGTTCATTGGCTAAGATGGACAAAGAAAAACAAAGACATGAGCGTTATATGAGTCATTCTTCAGTTTTATCAGATAAATAATAGATTTATTATATGAGCAATGAAGTATATTTTTTAGGCACTTGTATAGTCGATCTTTTTTATCCAAATGCCGGGCTTGCTGGAATGCAAATTCTTCAGCGAGAAGGCATTGAGGTAATCTATCCTAGCGGGCAAACTTGCTGTGGTCAGCCTGCATTTAATTCAGGCTATAGAAAAGAGGCTTTAAAGGTAGCACGAGCACAAATGAAGTGCTTTCCTAAAAATATTCCAATTATCGTTCCTTCTGGTTCATGCGCAGGCATGATTAAATTTCATTGGCGAGATTTATTTAAAGGGGAGTCAGATTTTGAGGCAGCTATATTAGTTGTTGAGAGAGTCTTCGAGTTCACTGAATTTCTTGTAGATAAATTGGAAATTAAATTAACAGATCTTGGGGAGCCTACTCAAATTGCAATTCACACTTCATGTTCAAGTAGAAACGAAATGAAGATTGAGGACAAAATTCAACAACTGGTATCACAACTCTCGGAAGTTGAAATATTAGAGCAAGAGCGCAAATCAGAGTGCTGTGGTTTTGGCGGCACTTTTGCTGTTAAGCAAGCTGATATTTCTGGATCAATGGTTCAAGACAAGACAAATACTCTACTGGCAACCAACGCCTCCTGCGTCATTAGCCAGGAATGTGGCTGTTTGATGAATATTGGTGGTGCTCTTGAAAAACAAAATGCACCAATGAAATCTCAACATATCGCTCAGTTTCTTTGGGAGAGGACTAATGAGTCAGGTTAAATCTCTTGAAAATAGAGTTGACGAAGCTTTAGGTAATGAACAGCTTCAAACCAACTTTCGATCAGCAATGGACTACCTGATAGAAAAACGGAGTGATCAGTTCCCAGACAAAGATGACCTAAATAATTTAAGAAATACTTCTTCTTCAATTCGATCGAATTCTCTTTCAAAACTGCCAGAACTCCTAATAATGCTTGAAGAGAATTTAGAAAATAACAATATCAAGGTTCATTGGGCAGAAACTGATATTGAAGCAAACAATACTATCTACCAAATACTTAAAGAAGCTAACGCCAAAAAAGTAGTCAAAGGCAAATCTATGGTCACAGAAGAAATTGAACTGAATGAGTTTCTAGATAGTAAAAATATTGAAATACTTGAAACGGATTTAGGGGAGTTTTTGGTTCAGCTTGCCAATGAAAAGCCTTCGCATATTGTAATGCCTGCAATTCATAAAAGCCGAAAAGAAATTTCAAAAGTATTCTCAGAACATTTTCCAGAGTTTCCATACACCGAAGATGTTGACCTAATTACTCAGCAAGCTCGTAAGATTTTAAGAGACAGATTTAGAGAGGCTGATGCAGGCATTTCTGGAGTTAATTTTGCCGTAGCGGAAACAGGTAGTCTGTGCTTAGTAGAAAATGAAGGCAACGGTAGAATGTGTACGACTGTTCCTCCACTTCATATAGCTGTAGCTGGAATTGAAAAGGTAGTAGAAAACTTAAGTGATGTACCTCCACTACTCGACATCCTTACGAAATCTGCTACTGGTCAAGAAATTACCACCTATTTCAATATGATTTCTTCTCCAAGAAAAAACGATGAAAAAGATGGGCCAATGGTAATGCATGTAATCTTACTTGACAATGGGCGATCAAAAATTTATCAAAATACCGAAATGCAAGAAACTCTTAAGTGTATCCGATGTGGAAGTTGTATTAATCATTGCCCGGTCTATACCCAATTAGGAGGTCATGCATATGGTACTGTTTATCCTGGGCCCATTGGGATTACACTTGAGCCACAACAAAAAGGCATCTCTGAGCTTGGCGATTTGACCTCGTTGTGCACTATGTGTGGTGCGTGTGCAGAAGTTTGCCCAGTTCAAATTCCTTTACCAAAACTCATCAACAGGCTTCGTTCCGAGACAGTTGAAGGAGACTATATGTCTCAATTTATTGAGGGAGTTGGTAGCCAAAGAAAATCAATCGAATCAATTGTTTGGCAAATTTGGAAACATATTTATAGCCATCCAACTCTATATTCGATTTGCTCAAAAACTATTACAAAGCTCAGTTCTTTCTCTCCAAAAAAGTTTGGCGGATGGAGTAATTATCGTGTTATGCCAAAACCTTCCAATACTAGTTTAAAAGAATTAGCAAAGCAGGCCGGATTCAAAAATGAATAAAAGTAAAAACATTATTCTTGAAAGATTAAAAAGCAAGATTCATGATACAAGTCATAGAGAAAATATACCTTTAATGGCAATGCATGGCTGGACTAAGTCAGAAATGATTCAGATGCTCTCTAAGAAACTACAATTATCAAAGGCTGAAGTTTTTAGTATGCCAAATAAGGAGTTAATAAATTGGCTTAATGATGAGCTACCAAAAAGAAAAATTAAGAATATTCTTAGCGGTGAACAAATTGCAAATGAAATTGCTCAAAGCTTAACCAGCAAGACAGAGCTAATTAGATACGATAATTCTTATGAATCATTTAGTGAAAGCCTATTTAATGAAATTGATGCGAGTATTACCAAATCGGTAGGAGCTATTGCTGATAGTGGTAGTGTTGTATTACAGCCAACAACTGATGAACCTCGACTAATGTCTTTGGTTCCAAATACCCATATTGTGCTAGTAGATGAGGAATCTATCTATGAAACTTTTGGCCAAATTATGCTAGATCAAAACTGGTCTATAAATATGCCATCAAACACTTTGCTGATTTCAGGACCCTCAAAGACTGCTGATATAGAGCAAGTATTAGCTTATGGCGTTCATGGACCTAAAGAGCTAATAGTATTAATTCTCACCTCATAAAATGTATTTAATAACTTGTTTAAATAAATGATAATTCAAATATTCAGCATTATCTTTCCTGTAGTAGCCATCGTTCTAGTTGGCTATTTTTACGCCAGTAAATATCAGCCCAACATGGACACAGCAAACAATATCAATATGAATATTTTTTTGCCAGCTTTAATGTTTTCTGTTCTCTCAAAGGAGTCATTTCAAATTCAAAATTACCAAATGCTTGCATTGTCTGGCGTGTTGGTGGTTTTAGGATCAGGAGTTATCGCCTGGATAGTGGCAAAGGCACTTAATATTAATATTAAAACTTTCGTTCCACCGATGATGTTTAATAATACTGGTAATGTTGGACTTCCTATAGCAGTGTTAGCGTTTGGTGAAATAGCTCTTGGCGCAGCCGTGGTTCTTTTTGCAATTGAAATGTTATTACATTTTACTTTGGGAGCTTACATCTTATCAAAAAACACAAACTTTATTTCTATATTTAAATCACCCATATTAATCGCAACCTTATTAGGCTTATTTGTTAACTTGGTAGATTTACAATTCTGGCTCCCAATGACTCAAATGCTAGATTTGTTAGGTGATGCTGCAATCCCATTATTACTATTCACCCTAGGGACACGTTTAATTGGAATTAACTACAGCGATTGGAAACTAGGTGCCTTGGGATCTATTTTATGCCCTCTCTCTGGTTTGATAGTTATGCTACTTATCATCCAGTTTGTTGAGTTAGAACATCTTCACTATCAACAGCTAATTTTATTTGCCGTATTGCCTCCTGCAGTTCTTAATCACATGATGGCAGAAAAATATAACCAACAGCCTGAAACTGTCGCCTCTATAGTGATGATTGGTAATATTGCTAGCTTGATTGTACTTCCCATGGCACTTTA